>JBGQIO010000015.1:0-30671 GCA_041498515.1 Anaerolineae bacterium | reverse complement strand
GCCGCCCAAAACCATCGGGTTCTAAGCCATCGTTCGGAAGCCCGGGCAGGACGTTCATAAAATTAGGCGTATTGAGTTTGAATGAATCCCAGCGTTGGGATAACCACGATTCGCCGATCCGCCCTCGCTCATAAACAATATACTGACGGCCATCCGATTGAAGAAAATAACTGACTCCAAGACCGGCCTGACCGGCACCTACAATCACTGTATCCAATGTTGTCACAGCATCCACTCCTTTGCAGTCGGGTAATGCAGGCAGCCCAACTCGGGATATGCGGACAGTCTAATTGCCTTTGTGCGAGCTGTAAAATGTCCGAGGCCCATTTAGGAAGCTAGGTCACCCTAGATTAGAATAGTTTAAGCGATTACCAGGAACAAATCACTTGCAAGAATTTAAACTTCCCGACAAGTTGTTACGAGCAATTCCTCATTAAGAGTTTGTCATAAGCTTGTCTAAGGGGTCTTTAGAGTAGTATCAAGCCTATGCAGTCCAATATTTAAGGACTTGATTTTGTTGGTTACTCTTTTTGCTTTGCACTCAATGCATCCTGCTTCTTCCGATATTCCTCCCAAACGTCTACGTCGGCTGCCTTAGCTTCCTCATTTATCCCTTGCGGTCGAGTCGCGCTTATACTGGCAGCCTCCTGCTGAACTTCACCTTCCGATTCCCTCGCTTTTTCCCCCGACCCCTGAAATAGCTTGCGCAAACCTCCAATGACCACATTTCCAATTAACCAAAAAACAATATCGAAAATAAAATCCATTGCTCCTCCTGCATTTCGTTGACTGGGGCAAGGTGTGAAGTGGCCCAACGGTTCGCGTCTGGTGCAGCACGTAGCGAAGCGTTACCTCGTCTGCTTTAAGCGGTTGATGGGCGGCCTGGTGGATTGAAAGATTCCATCATTCCCACTTGGAATAAAATACTCCAAAGGCTTTACTTTGATATTGGCACGCCAATGAGTGTCAAAAAGAACCCAACCATTTACTTGGTGGACGATCTCAATGGTAAATCTTATTTATGGTCATGACCACTTCACGTACTAAGTTGACATAATAACAATTTCAAAATGATTCGTAAAATCTGGAGAAAACTCATCTTTATCCGTACCTTACAAACATTATAGGGCTATTTCCTGAAAAATCAAGGATTATTCCAACGCCCTAAAAACTCCTGCATTAAGAGACTTAGAAGAAATGACAAACTTCACAGAATTAGACGAAAAACCTTAACAGGGCTTGCCGAAACGTAATAGTTTCCACAACATAGTACAGGAATAGCGCCTAAAACAGGAAAAGCGAATCAATCACTCAAACAAACTAAAAACTGCACCTCTGCCCGTGCGGATAACAATCCAAACGCGCTGCAGATGACTAGGAGCCAGTTGCGCCCATCACACCTGATTGTTGGATGGGTTGCGTATTCATATGAGTAGCTGCCGGGATATTCTGCGTTACCACCCGGTATTTAGGTGACCGACCAGGGACCTGCCGAAGCGCAGCGAAGCTCCTCATAGAGGAAACCCTGAATCTACTGATGCAGAGTTCAAAGCGGAAACGTCCACCTGGCACAAGTGGGGTCCAACCAGGCTATCGAGTAGCAATGCATCAGGGTCCGCTGACAACCTGATTGTGATGATTCAATACGTACCATAAAACAACCAAATTACGAACTGAGGCGTGCATGTCCGTCGCAGCTTTTTCTTCTATATCTTTTCAACAATCTCGCGGAGCTGGCGGCTATTGGTGACGAGGTCAGCGCCGCGCTGCAGTCCGCCGCCCATGAGAAAAATTACGTCGCGCCCAAAGACTTCAAGCATTTCAGGAACGCGCTCCATCGTCATGCCGCCGCCGGGGGTTGGAAAAATGGATTTGATATTGCCCATTTCATCTTGGGAGCCTTCAACGATGGAAATACATTCTTGGCGCGTGAAAGAGAAGCGCCCACCCCAATTTGGGAAGATCGCTGCGTCTGCGCCAGCCAGACGTGTGATTTGTCCATAAAGCGCGTAATGTGAAATTCCATTTTGGGGCGACGCGGTGAAACTTCCCAACAGTGCAGGGTGGCTCATTATTGGAAGAGCAATCTCGGCATCATCCGCAACTTCACGCATGGTATCGAAGCCGACCAAACCCGGTGCAATAAGTAAGCCGCCGGCACCTAATTTTCTTGCCGTGTGCGCACGTTCCATTATCTTTTTATGTGGCGCGCTGATGTTGGGCATGTAAATACTTTCATACCCGGTTCTTG
The DNA here is from genome assembly GCA_041498515.1 of Anaerolineae bacterium. Lineage (GTDB taxonomy): Bacteria > Chloroflexota > Anaerolineae > Anaerolineales > Villigracilaceae > Fen-1038. The sequence continues at coordinate 28,420 of JBGQIO010000015.1, read as the reverse complement.
TATTGGCAATCTGAACTGCTTCAGCACATAACTGAACACGTTCTTCAAAGAGTGAAAACTCTTGGTTAGCTAAGCCGTGATCATCTTTGATGATGTCAATGCCGCCCAACGCAAACTGATAACACAAATGCGCGAGTTGTTGATTGGAATACCCCATCGGTTTGAGCGCGGTGCAAAGCATTGGTCGCTTGGGAACATTCAATGCCTCGCGCAGACCTTGCCGTCCAAAGCGCGGACCATGATACTGCGCGAGAATGCTTGGAGGAAGTATGAACCGCTCCAACTTCACCCCAGGCTTGATACTGGTATTCCCAAACAAGACATTGACGAGTTGAGTCAACTCATCGCCAGCAGCTTCAATTGGATAAGAAATGCGCACCCGCTGAGTTTTCCCGTTTACTTCCTCGACGCTGATAAGTTGCCCGACGATTGTTTCTTTTATGCTATCAGGTGTCAGGTCCGCTGGAAATTCAACAGTTTGTTCAAAGCAAATATCAACCGCTTTTTCTTCAGCTTCCTGGGCGGTACAATCCAGCAAATAGGTTGCAAGGAAGCGTTCACCGCTGACACGTAACATATACTAAAGGGCCTCGGCTTTCGATGCACTATGCACTTCTTGCAAGCGAACTGCCTGCAAATCTGATTCTGCAATTCTCAAATCGGTGTTGCAGAGTTTCTCAACAGCGTGGACGAGGGCCAGCGCATCTAACCCGTACTCTTTCATTAAGTGGGGACGGCTTGCCCCGTGCGCGAACACATCGGTTAGACCGAGGCGCACCAGCTTGCGCCCCACGCCGTTCTCAGCCATGACTTCTGCGACACAGCTTCCTAGCCCGCCAATAATGGAGTGATTTTCAAAAGTGATCACTCCATACTTGGCTTGCGCTGCGGCTTCAAGAACGGCAGGATCAGTAAATGGCTTGAGGGTGCTAATGTGGAGGTGATTAATTGAAACACCACGCTCTTTCAAAATGGAAATGGCTCGCATGGATTCCTCGGTGCAGATGCCGGATGAAAACAATGTGATGTCTTTTCCATTTGTGATGTGGCGTGAGGTGTTGAACCTGAACGGTTCGGATTTTGCAAACAAGCGTGGCACCTCACCGCGCAACATGCGCAGGTAAACCGGTCCGCGAATGGATTGAGCGACATCTAGAATAGTTTCGATTTCTGTTGCATCACCTACTTCAAGGATGTTCATATTGGGCAAGGCGCGTAAGACAGCCACATCTTCAATAGCTTGATGCGTCACTCCGCCCGGGGTGAGGATGCCGGGTAGAAACCCAACCATGCGCACGGGTAAGTTGGGATAAGCAATTGAATCACAAATTTGATCGTATGCACGGCGATAGATGAAAACCGCAAAGGTGTGAATGTATGGAAAAAAGCCTTCACGTGCCATGCCGCCTGCCAGGCTGAGCATGTTTTGCTCTGTCATGCCCATGGTGAAGAAGCGCATGGGGAATCTCTTCTGAAAAGTATCCACTTCAACAGAACTGGTCAGGTCGGCTGAGAGGACGAGCACTTCAGGTTTATCTGTCGCCCAATCGGCAAAAGTATTTGCGTAAACTCTGCTGAGTATTTCCATGATTAGTTCACTTTGTCTGCTTGCATAGATTGATAGGCTTGCTTGTACGCCTGGTGCTCTTCGGGAGATGTAAAACGCAGATAGTGAAGTTTAGGCGCACGGGCGCGGAGCAAGTCCAACCCGCGACACGGATCCGTTTTGGCAAGCACCACGAGTGGTCGCCCATTAGGCGTGAGCTCTGCCGGCGCGGCCAGTGCATCTACATCGTGTCCACTCACCTCAAAAACGCGGGCGCCAAAGGCTTCCAGTTTTCCTGCGAGCGGTTCAATGTTCATCACATCTTCCATACGTCCATCACATTGTTGACCGTTGACATCTACATAAATGCCCACATTATCCAGTTTATAAAAGCTGAGAACTTCAAACGCTTCCCAAGTTTGGCCTTCTTGAAATTCTCCATCGGACATCATCACCCACACTTTGCCTGTTTCACCGCGCAACTTGCGCGCGAGGGCAATGCCCGCGGCTTGACTGAGCGCCTGGGCCAGTGAACCGCTCGTCACTTCACATCCGGGAGAATGTTCCGCCCCAATCATTTCAACAGTGCTTCCATCTTGATTGAATTGTGCCAACCCCTCCCCCGACATACGCCCCGTTTCAATGAGAACCGAATAAAGGAGGAGGGCATAGTGCGCGGGCGAAAATATGAAGCGATCTAAATCCGCGGATGTTGGTCCGTTGTAATTTGCCCCGGTGAAAGCATTTGGATTTGATGCGCTTGGTACGCCCGCAAAGGCGAGCGGAATCATCGGGGCAACGCTTTTGCCTAAGTTCATCACTTTGACATACAGAGTTGCCATGAGCTCCGCCCCTGAGCAAGCCTGACTCATATACCCGCCATTATTGCGCAGGACGTGATCTAGCACTCGTAAACGCACGTTTTGCGCGATGCGTTTTGCTTCAACTTGCCAATCGTTGTTTGACATCATATTTACCTATCAGTCTGATTTTGCTGTTCAAAGATTATAACAAAAGCCTCCCGCGCAGAGAACAATCCAAACGCACAAGAAAGAACCAGGAGATGGTTGCGCCCACCGCGCCCGCCTGATGGATGGATTGCGTGTTCATATGGGTGGTTGCCGTGCCGTTCTGCGCTACCACCCCGTTCTTAGGTGACTAACCCGGGACTAGAACTCTGAATCCGCTGATTAAGAGTCTGCCCTAAGCCTTTTCCAGAAGGATATCGTGACTCATAGGCCGGTCTATTTCTTTTGTGATCTTCCAGCCGGCGCGCTGGGCAAGCTCCTTAAACGCTTCCAGGCCGCGTAAATTGATCGCCGCCCGGCTGGTGCCGTTCAATAAACGACCGATATCGTCGGCACGGGTCACGGTCCCGGCCATGACCACATCCGCGGTGGAAGTCTCAAGTAGCGTCCGAAGGTTCGCAACGATCTCCTCGTCGGAACTGTATTCGAACAAAGCACCCTCCGAAGAGGCCGCCACCACCACACCCTGACCATCAAAGGAGCTCACCAGCTTGCGCAATACCGTGGGGTCAGACCAGTCATACTTTACATGATCGAAGCCGACCTCCAGGCCGTGCAGCGGGCTGTTTTCAGCTAGCAGCGAGGTTAGCGCCCGCGCTCCAAAACTCGGACCTGCATCTTCCAGGTCCAGGATGTGGATGAAGACCCGCCGTTCGGAGAGCAAACCCGGATGTTCTTTTTGGAGGACGATCAAAACGTTAAGGCTGTCGATGGCCGGGCCGCCACCGATATTGAGTAGGTGGAGTGCCGCCTTTCCTTTCGCGCCCAAAGCCGGGGCGATGCCGTCTGCCAGAAGGTGGGCGATATCCTGAAGGCGCAAGCGTATCGACACAACCGGCAGTGAAGCAGCTATTCTACGGTCGATATTCGTGTAATATCCGTCGTTCAAGTTGTCTGCTCCGAGTTTCATGATGTAAGTGTTCATGCCGCTCAGGAACGTGCCCGCCGAGGCCGCAATGCCGCGCATGAGGAATGATCGTCTTTGCATAAAGCCAAGGATCAGCCACATAAGGAAGGCTGGCACCCTTTCCTGACTCTTTACCTCCTTAAGATGTTTTTGAAGAAGCTCGTCGAGCTCCCGATCGGTGAGCCGGATGGCAAAGGCGGGATGAGTCACATCGATGACCGGCAGTTCGAGACCGTCATCGGTTACTGCATAACAAACGCCTGCTTTCTTGTTCTTCTCCGGTATTTTGGGCTGCATAGTCACTCCTGAAGTTTGCTTTCCCCGCGTATCTGGATGAGATTCTATAACACGTTTTGAGGCTCACGGTCAAGGACTGATCGGACTCGACGGTTCCTCACAAGCCTTCTCTCATACTCAATAGGAGCTGCAGAGTACGATTGTTATGGTTTTAAGGATTAACCAGTCTACAAAGGCAGCAGTTTCCACAGCATCGTACTGGAATTGCATCCGATAAGGAAAGACGACTCTGCTCTTCGGGCTCTTGAAATTGATTAACGTCTGTGTTCACCCTCATCTGCGTTGGGTGCTATGGCCTTTATGCCATTATGATAAGAGGACATTAAGAGAGTTGAACTCCACAACGCTCCAGGAATTCTTTGAGCGCTTCCCGCTCGCCCGGTATTTCCTGGTGCACAATTTTTTCAATTTCACCGCTATCATTAACGAACAACAATTGGTGGGATCGAAAAGCGTGCTCTAAACCACCATGAAAGATCCGGTCTGTGTATAACACGTCGAAAGTTTGCGCCGATTTCTGTTCAACGTCGCTTTCATACACAATACGTTCCAAGGTTTCTTCGGCCCGTTTTGCGCTCTGGGCATAAGACCCCAAAATCTCTTCGGGACCCGTGAGCTCCGTTTGATTGATCGAATAGCGACATTGGGGCGAGAGGTATCGTCCGGCCTCCTCGAAGTTGCATTCATCGAGCGCCCTGACAAAATTTTGCACCGATGAGACAATATTATTTTTCATCGCAACCTCCGGGTGCATGAAATGGCGGCACTCACATCGCAACCGTTATCGCTGGGAACGGCTGGCCGGTCGTCCTTGATGGTTATACCCTTCGATTAATGAAATGGTTGCTTCCGTGGATCGTGAAGCGATCTTCATGGCGACACAGCAAAGTGATTTTTCAACGTATAGTGAATGTAGTTTTGCCACAAAGGCAGGATGTCCGCCTGGCTGTAGTCGTGGTCGGAGAATGTCTGAATGATCACCCGGCCCTGATCACAGGTCGCAAGCACGCCTCCGTCATTGGATGGACTTGAAGAATTGCCCGCTAATAGCGTCGCATCGCCGCCGCTTCCAAGCCCGATCCTGTCGCCGTCGCCGCCGGACGCAATACTCCAAAACTGGCGGAAGCCGTGCAGGAGGGGGAGCACTCTATTGGGCTCGTTGAATATGGGATGGTCCGGCACCCACCAGTATATTGAATCGGCTAAAGGATGGGCTTTCAGAAAGCGGACCCCACAACGGCTGAGGACTTGGCTGATCGGACCGTTCGCCTCGTTATGTAGATACCATATCTCGACGATCAAGGCGGCTTTGTCGCGGCCCAGCCGCGTATTGATCACACCCCAGAACTCGCCGGAGATAATATCCTTGGCCTCGGCATCCACAATGATCAGGTCCCATTTGGTGCCTGAGTCCAGGTTCTCCATGAAATGTCCGCTGTAGGAGCCGGTTTGAGTATATTGCAGGCCCATCCCATTCAGGGCGTCTTGCACCCACATACCAATGCCGCTCGCATCGGTGTTCTCATAGACCAGGATCCTGGCCGATTTTATCTGGGCTTCGAGATCCGGTGCGGGCGTGGGTGGAATCCCGGTTGGCGCGGGCGGCTGTGTGGGGACGGCTGGCGCGGTCGGTGCCGGCGGTTGGGTGGCCTGCTGCTGCCCGCTCAACGCGACTTGTGTCAATTGAAGGGATAAGGAGGTGGCCTGGAGTTCGAGCGCGGCCTTGGTGGGGTCGAAGGCAGGCGCGTTGGTTTGTGCTGACCCTGTTACACTGCATGCCAGGATAAGGACGACCGCCGCGGGCCAAAGAAGTATTGCTCTCTGAAAATGAAATTTAGGCGACATATTTCCTCCTCGGTTTCGTTATGAACGTCACACCACTCTCTGCAAGTTCATTATAGTGACATAGTCGGAATTCATAGCACTTTAATACGTAATGGAAAGGTTAGGAGATCCGGAGTCTGTCTTTTGTCTCTCACCGAGGTCTGTAGAGTAGAAACTAGTCTATAGGACCCCATCCATCAGGATTCATCCGTCTCTAGGTTCGATGGTTTCCACAATTTGGTACAAGATAGGAGAAAACCACGAAGGCATTCCAGCAATTAGTATCAGCCGAAATGCTGTCTATCCTCTCGGCGTGCGAAGGCAGAACGACATCAATTTTGACAAAAGCGTCATTGCAATGAAGACCAAATCCGCAAAAAATGGGCACGCTTATGAAGGCTGCCCGATCATTTCTAGACAACTGTCTTATGAATAAAATAACCGATAACCTGTGACATTTGATAATGCCGATTTTGCCGACAGAAGGGTATTATGGTCGCGGAGACGGCGTCATAGACACCTCATAGAAGCTACTCTCTGTCTCCTCCTTTGGCGAAAGCCACCGCCGGTTAAACCGGCGGTGGCATTTAATTTACTTATGTTCCAGTCCTTCACGGGCGGAAAGATACAAAGGATTTAATTTACGGTTCCTTCGTTTCGAAAGTCGGCAGGACGACAAAGAACGAGGCGCCCTGCCCAACCACCGACTCGACCCACACGCGGCCGTGGTAACTGTCGACCACGTTTTTGACGATCGCCAGGCCGAGGCCCGAGCCCTTCGTCCCCGCGACATTACTGGCGCGAAAGAACTTTTCGAAGATGTGTGCCTGGTCGGCAAGTGGAATGCCCGGACCCGTATCTTTCACTTCGAAAATGATCTGTTGATCTTCTTCCCGGGCACAGATCGTGACCAGGCTGCCCTCCGGAGCGTATTTGATGGCATTGCCCACCAGGTTCTCTATCATCTGGCGAAGGCGAATGGGATTCGCACGCAAGGGCGACAGCCCGGTCGTAACTTCCTGTTTGAGCTGCAATTTTTTTTGTTGGAGGAGCGGCTCGAGCAGCCCCAGGGAATATTGCAAAATGCTCTCCAGCTGCACGCTTTCGCGGCGGGTATCGAACCCGGCCTCCAGTCGTCCAAGGTCGAGCAACTCATTGATCAAGCTTGTGATGTTCTGGACGCTCTGCTGGATGCGGCGAATAAACTCATGCTGCTGCTCAGTAAGCGGTCCGACGCGCTCGACAAGTTCGGTATAACCCAGCACGGCTGTCAGGGGCGAACGCAGGTCATGTGATACGGTATGGACAAATTCGCTCTTCATCTGATCGAGACGCTTGAGATAAGTAATATCCTGCATGGTGATCGCGGAGCCGATGTGCGGGACGGGCGTATGCTGGACATTGAATACGCGTTCGTCGTCGATATTCAATTCATAATATCTGACCGCACCGTCTCCCGATTTTTCCAGCAGGTCACGCAGGTCGGAATTCAGGATGACGGATTCGATCGGTTTGCCGGTGAGGTCTCGTTTGTCCAAACCGAAAGCGTCCCTGGCAACGCGGTTGATCAGGATGAGCTTTTTTTCATCGTCCAGTACGATCACGCCGTCTTCGATGCTGGCAATGATGGATTCAAGACGCGACTTCTCGTTCTCTGAGATCAGCGCCCGCTTCTCGAGCGAGGTGGTCGTCTGCCTGACCTCGCGACGGATCCAATCGCCCAAGTGACGGGCACGCGCCAGACTGCGTTTAACGGCCTCCACGATGTCGTCAGTTTTAAGCGGCGGGTGCAAATATCCGCTTAACCCCGCCATTAAAACAGATTTGACCGTGTCCGCCGTATCGTTTTCGGAAAATAACAGGATCGGTAACGTAGGGAAGCGCACGAGCTGCGCCTCCGCGATCTCAATGCCGTTTTCACCGTTGAAGGTCCCGCCGATCAACAACAGAGCCGGGGAGGATTCATCCAGCGCTTTTACCAGATCTTCCTGCTCATGGACCACTACCACATCATAATTAACGGCCCGCAGCGCACGTTCCATCAAACCCAGGATCGGCGACTCATCCAATGCCAGAAGGATCAGCTCGTGCCTTGCCATGGGGGTCAGCTTGTTTTTACTGATCCCGGCGTAATGGTTCTTTCCGCGGATCGCGATAGCCGGTGTAGGGAATTTTGTATGGTATTCAATGCCTGCTCCTGGTCCTTGGTCAAAGGTCCCGATTTGCCTGAGATCAGGGCCTCGAGTGGATACATCGAGACCTGCATTTCCTCACGGATGGATTCTCTGAGTGATTCGAACATCGCATTGCGGTTTTTCTCGCTGGACTTGGCGGCTCCCGTCGTTTCATCGATGGTGCGGAACAACTGCGCATGGACGAGCGAGATGGAAGCAAAATCGGCGGCAGCCTCCAGCAGGATCCGTGTATTTTTATCGATTTCACGTTCCGCCTTGCGGACGACAACCAAAAGTCCGATGACTTCATTTTTTACTTTGATCGGCAGGACCGCGGCAGACTTTCCCAGCGCCGCCACCTTGAATTTTTCAAGCGGAAGGCCGTGAATGGTGAGCGACTCGCCGGAAAGGGACACCAGCCCACTGATGCCGTCGTCCAGCGGCTGGTTGAGTTTTTTCGCCCAGGCCTGCGGAAGATTGCGATGGGCCGCTAAAATAAAAGTTTTGCTTTTGGCTTCCCGCAGCATGAGCCAGTCCATATCCGCTTCGGCCACCTGGAGAGCGCCTTCCAGGATCCGGTCGAAGAGCTGGCGCTGGTCGGTGATCGAGATGACCGCCTTGCCGATCGCGAGCATGATATTCAATTCACGAAGTTTGCGCTCCAGTTCCTGGTGGGCTGCTTCCAACTGCTGCCCAAGCTTTTGGCGTGCACGTGCTTCATGCGTCTGTTGCAATGCCCGTTCCACCACACGGACGACTTCCGCATCCCGCGCCGGCCAGAAAAGGGCATCCACCGCGCCGAGCCGGAAAGCCTGGATCACGCTCTGTTCCTCACCTTTTTCAGCGACAACCACCACCGGTGAGCTGACGCTTTGGGAAGACAAGGCGGCCAGCAGGTCTTTTCCACTCAAACCGGGCAGGTTCAAGTTGGCGATGATCAGGTCGGGTGCGGACTGGACAGCCTGCTTTATAGCCGAAGCAGCCTCTCCCAGCACAGACACGTTATAGCCAAGCGGTTTGAGCGCCTGTCTGGCGATCAAATCACTGATATCGGGATCGCTCTCCACAATAAGGATCCGTTCCCCGGATGAAACCATGTGTTCCTGCTTTTGCTTGAATTATCTGCGCTCGTTGTTCTTATCGAAAATGCAAGCTTCCTTCTTGCTCGAAGATGCAACCGCCATTCTTGCCGCGAAAATGGGTCCCCGCGGGCTGGTTCTCGAACGACTGCAATTCTAACGCAAAAAAGCGCCGCCCCACAGGAAGGTTATATTACAATTACTCTGCAAATGGCACAACGCGTAAACTTCCAAAGGGTTCCTATTGCGGCTGTCATCCCTGCCTATCGGGTCGAGCGGGAGATCGAGAGCGTTCTGGACGGACTCCCTTCTTACATTAAATACATCATCGTCGTGGACGATGGCTCACCGGACCACACTTCCGACCTGGTAACGACCCTCGCGAAACGCGACCGGCGTCTCATGCTGATGCGCCACTCCCGGAACCGGGGAGTGGGCAGCGCCATGGTCACCGGTTTCCGGAAAGCCCTCGAGCTCGGCGCGCAGATCGTCGTTAAAATCGACGGCGACGGGCAGATGGATATCGGTAACCTGCCCGACCTGCTCCTGCCGTTGATCCTGGGCCGGGCCGATTACACCAAAGGCAACCGCTTCCGCGACTTTGCCGCCCTGCGCCAGATGCCGTGGATACGCCGAGTCGGTAACATGGGGCTGGGCTTTCTCGCCAAGGCAGCTACCGGCTACTGGAACCTTTTCGACCCCACAAACGGCTTTCTCGCCATCCGCGCGGAGACGCTGGCACTGCTGCCTCTCGACCAAATTGACCATACTTATTATTTTGAAACTTCGATGTTAGCCAATCTGTATATGCTCGGTGCGGTGGTGCAGGACGTTCCCATGCCTGCCCATTACCAGGGCGAGGTTTCCAGTTTGTTGATCCACCGAGTTCTCCTTGAGTTCCCCCTCAAACTTTTTAACACGCTTTTCCGCCGCGCTGTCCTCAAAAACTTCGTTTATGATTTTTCCATGGCCAGCATTTATCTTCTCGCCGGCCTGCCACTGCTGCTTTTCGGCCTGGTCTTCGGGAGTTACAAATGGATACATTACGCGAGCCTCGACATCCCAGCGCCGACCGGCACTGTCATCCTGCCAACACTCTCCGTCCTGCTCGGCATACAGCTTCTGCTATCAGCCATCGAAATCGATCTTCGCTCCGTTCCGCAAAAACCACTGTCCTCTTCGCTGATCTGAGGTAATTTCCGGTAGTGACACTATAAGTGACACCGCTTCGCGTGCTGGTGATTCCGCTTCGCATTCGCTGACTTTCAGCAGGGACACAAGCAGGAAGAACACCTTCACCTGCGGCCTTCGGCTTACGTGGGTGAATGGTCTTGAATTTTAATAACAGCGAAAAAGAAAAGAGGACAGTGAGCAGGTTCGACCCGAGAAGGTCCTTTTTTCATCCATAGATTGTATACTAAGCGTATGGAGAGTCTGCCTTATATTCCCGGACTCAAACCGGCTGATCCAGGCCCGCTCTCGCGCTTCTTACCCGCCCTCGAACAGGGCACGGTTTCAACCTGGCTTGCCGCTCACGCGGCCCCCGGGAGCTGGCTGCTGGACCCATTCGGATTCTCACCACGCCTTGCTCTCGAAGCTGCACAGGCGGGTTATCGCGTGTTGGTTACCGTCAATAACCCGGTCACGCGCTTCCTGCTAGAGATGGCGGCAAACTCGCCTTCCGTATCCGACTTCAATGCGGCGCTGGCGGATCTGGCTGTCTCAAAAAAAGGGGACGAGCGACTCGAGGCTCATCTTCAATCGTTATATCTTACAAAATGCCTAAACTGCGGACGAGAAATCGAGGCGCAGGCATATCTATGGCGTAAGGGAGAGCAATCACCGTTCGCGCGCATCTATACCTGCAAGGAATGCGGTGATTCCGGCGAACGCGCTGTCATGCCGGAAGACGTCGAACGCGCGCTGAAGATCGCGGCGACGGACTCATTGCACCGCTCGCGCGCCTTCGAACGCGTGGCGGCCTTGAATGATGAGGATCGCATCTATGCCGAGGAGGCCATTCAGCACTACCTGCCGCGCCCTTTATACGTGCTGACCACCATCATCAACCGCCTCGACAGTCTGGAGCTCACACCCGAACGCCAGAGGGCGTTGACCGCATTGATCCTGCTGGCTTGCGATGCAGGCAATACGCTGTGGGGCTACCCATCGGAACGGGCGCGCCCAAAACAATTGAGCACACCCAACCAGTTCCGCGAGCACAATGTGTGGATGATGCTCGAGAGAGGACTCGAGCTATGGGCGGAAACAGCCGCCAACGTCCCTTGTGTAGCGTGGCCGAACAAGATACCGGAGAGCGGCGGTATTTGCGTTTACGAGGGGCGGCTCAAGGACCTGGCGCATGAAGTCAAAAAAGAAATTCCGATCACGGCGGTGATCGGGTCGGCGCCGCGGCCGAACCAGGCATTCTGGACCTTATCCGCTTTGTGGGCCGGCTGGCTGTGGGGACGTACCGCGGTCGAGCCATACAAGACCGCCCTGCGCCGCCGCCGTTACGATTGGGCATGGAATGCGACCGCACTGAATGCCAGTTTTAGTCATCTGTTTGACCTGTTGGCGCTCGGCACACCCTTTTTTGGTTTAGTGCCTGAAGTGGAGCCCGCCTTTCTCACCTCTACGCTGACAGCCGCCAATGCTGCTGGCTTTGACTTGAAAGGATATGCGCTGCGCACCGGGGACGATCCCGTTCAACTTGTGTGGGAACGCGGCGAGCATCTCAGGCGTGAATATAAGCCACCTGAGGTAGGGCTGGCAGGCCAAGCCATGCAGGACCATTTGATCGAACGCGGCGAACCGGCCAGCTACCTGCACTTGCATGCCGCCGCCCTGCTCGCACTGACCGAGTCGCATGCGCTCGCACAAAAAGACGAGGAATTCGATGCGGCATTGCGCAGGACGAACTCCATCATCGAGACAGCCTTGAGAGATGAGGCTCGTTTCATCCACCATTCCAGCGGGGAAGGCAGTGAGACGGGTCTGTGGGGATTGCGTGCGGCCCCTGCCGTGGAATCATTGACCGACCGGGTGGAAGTAGCCGTGGTCAACTTTCTACAAAAGAGTCCGGACAGTATATATCTTGAAATCGAAGATGAGCTTTACCGGCATTTTACCGGTTTGCTGACGCCGTCCAAACGCATTATCTATGCCGTGCTTAATTCATACGCAGAAAAAGATGGCGGGAAATGGAAGCTGCGCCGCGAAGACGTCGCCTCCTCGCGGCACAAGGACTTGAAGACGATCGCCGCCATCCTCGAAACAATTGGCAGCCGCCTCGAATATAAAATCCGCAGACAGGATAAATGGCTGGTCTGGGAGGAGAACGGAAAGCCCATCCGTGTGTTTTATCTGCTGGCCTCGGCGCTGATCCGGCCCGTTATCGCTGACAACCCTTTTCCGCCGGAACAAAGCATCCTTGTAATCCCAGGCGGACGCGCAGCATTGATCGCTTACAAAGAACAACGCGATCCGGTACTGGCTGAACGGATGCAAGCTTACCGGTTGGTAAAGTATCGCTTATGGCGTGCCCTCTCCGAGGTCCCTATTTTGACACGGGAGACCTTCGAAGAACAAATCATCGGCGATCCGGTCGAGCAGGCCAAAGGTCAGATGATGATGTTTTAAATGAAGGTGATGCCGTAATAAGAACAAAAAGCTGAAGAAGGAGTTGGAGATGAAAAAACTGTTTTATGTTTGTTTGTCATTGATCTTTTTCCTATCTGCATGTGGGACCAGTGCAACCTCGACACCAACACCGGTACCCGCCACCGAGATCCCCCCTACCGCGGTGGTAACCCCGACCGCGGCCCCTGCCACTCCTGCGGTCACACCCACTGCAACCACCTCCGCCACCTCGTCAGAATGCACCGACGCGGCGATCTTTGTGGCAGATGTGACCATCCCCGATTATTCTCACATGGATCCGCGCGAAACCTTCACCAAAACCTGGCGCATTAAAAACACTGGGACCTGCGCCTGGACTTCCGGATACACAGCAGCTTATTCGAGCGGGGATCATCTCGGCGTTAAGGATTCGGTCCCACTGAGCGATACCGCGCCGGGAGCGACGCTGGATATTTCCGTAGACATGGCCGCGCCAGTCACGGACGGGACATATAAAGTCTTTTATCAACTAGAAAACACCGCCGGCAAGGCCATGACCGTAGATAATGGCAATACGATCTGGGCCATCATCACCGTCGGGAAGGTTCTCGTTTATTCGTCACCCACACCCGCGGCCGTGTCCGGGACGCCGAATGCCCCTTCAGGCACAGGTGGAACAGGGACAGGCGCTTGTGTAACCCAATCAAATGCGAGTTTCCTCAGCCAGACTCTGACTCTGATCAACAACGCCCGCGCTGCCAATGGACTTTCTGCCTTAACGCTCAACGATCAACTAAGTAGTGCGGCGCAAACCCACAGCATCGACATGGCCTGCAGCGGTAATTTGAGCCACACCGGATCGGACGGTTCCACACCCGCCTCACGCATCGCGGCCGCCGGATATAATGCATCCATCTCGCGCGAAAATATCTATGCCCAGCCTCCGCAATACGGCGGCAATCCGCAAGCCGCCGTGGATTGGTGGATGAGCGACCAGATCCACCGCGATGCCATTCTCAACACGCAGGTCACACAGGTCGGCGTCGGCTACGCGGCTTACGCTGCCAGCCCGCTGGGAGGTTATTTTACGGTCGACTTCGCGGCGCCTTAAAAAGCAACGAAACAGAAAGCCGGTGCTAACGCATCGGCTTTTTTGTTAGAATTACAACATGCGGCCTGTTTTACCGTCCCTATTCATCATAACGCTGACCCTGTCTGCCTGCGTTTCTATCTCCACGCCGCCGCCTGCCAACACCACCCCTCTTTTCATTACCGCAACCCTGCCGCTAACAAACGCGCCCTTTGCCAGTACGACGCCGTTGATGTCCGCTACAGCCACCGCTCCGACCCTCTCGGTAACGGCTTCTGCTAATTGTAAAGACAGCGCGGTACTGCTCCAGGATGTGACGATCGCGGACGGGACGAATGTACCGCGCGGGAGCAAGTTCACCAAGACCTGGCAATTCCAAAACACCGGCTCGTGTCCCTGGAGCGGTTACACCATTGCGTTCGTCTCCGGCGACCGCATGGGCACGCCGGACTCTGCACCGATACCCGACACCGCCTCAAAATCCAATGTGAATGTATCCGTTGACCTGCTCGCGCCCGTGACGGACGGAACCTATACCGGTTATTTTGAGCTCCGAAAACCTAACGGCGATCCGCTGCCCATCGGCATCGAAAAGACGTTCTGGGTCAAGATCACTGTCGGAATCGTACTCACGCCCACAGCCGCGCCGCCTATGACGCCTTCATTCGGAGACACACCCGTGAGCCAGCCGAAGGGCCCGCTCAGCTGTAAATATGTGATCAGCGGATCCTATCCTAATGAAATCGCGAACCTAATCAATTCTGCCCGCACCAAGGCAGGCTTGTCCGCGCTGACGGTCGATTCACAGTTGACCGCTGCCGCTCAGGGACACAGCATTGACATGTCCTGCTTCAGCCTGCTCAGCCACACCGGATCAGACGGCTCCTCACCGGCTGCGCGGGTGACTGCCGCGGGCTATTCAGGTGCATTCCGTGAGGAGATCATCTATGCAGGCGGCTATCCCCAGGATGCCTTCAACTGGTGGATGAACGACCCGATCCATCACGACGCGATCCTTGACTCAAGCGCCACGGAATTCGGCGTGGGCTATGCTTACGTTTCAGATAGCGCGTATGGCGGCTACTTCACTGTGGATTTCGGGAGCAGGTAAGTTCAGGCTTTTCTCTGCAGGATCAGCCTTATATAAAGATAGGATGCGCCAAACGCAAGCAACAGCCCGGCGACCAGATCGGCTAGATAATGCTGTTTGATCAAAACTGTGGAGGCCACAATGAGCGCCGTCCAGACGGCGGCGACGACGCCGGTGCGCCGATCAAACCGGAACCAGTGTATGGCGAGGATGGTGGATATGGAGGTGTGCAGGCTCGGGAAATCGTTGTAGGGATTGTCAGTGGCATATACACCCTGGATCATCCGGGTAAATAAATCCGTCCCTGCCAGGACCGGCCGGATCACCTCAGTCTGCAGAAAGAAATAAAAAAAGTAGCTGACGAACCAGGCGGTGATCATGGCCAAACAGGCAGATTGAAAGACCTTTGTCCGGAAGAGCAGAAAAACGATGAGAGTAAAGTAGACCAGAGGGTTTAGAGAAACATAGGGTATGACAAAGGGACGCACCACCGGAAGCACTGCATCCAGAGGGGTCCTCAAATTCATGACCGCCGGGCCGTGGTTCAATAGGTCATAAATCTCGTTGGTGAAGTAAACGGCCACAGCCAGCGCCACACACATGACGGCATTCAGCCAGCCAGTCCCGAAGATACCCTCACTAAAGTATTTTTTCAGCGGATTTTCCATTGTCCATCTCCTTATTCGATTATAAATCAACAAAAAGCACCTCCGTGAGCCGAGCGACTTTGGGGTTCAAACATGAATTGAAAAACTCAAATGCTCCTTGTATGAGGCCATCATCATGTATGTAACATTTTCGCAATCCGAATCATCTGTGATCTGGAGGAACCCATGCGTTATAAACTACTCGGGCGGAGCGGCTTGCGCGTTTCAGAATTATGCCTCGGCACAATGACCTTCGGGGAGACCTGGGGCTGGGGTGCTTCCCTATCCGAAAGTAAGAAGATGTTCGACCTGTTCGCCATGGCGGGCGGTAATTTTATCGATACCTCGGTGAATTACACAGAGGGAACTGCCGAAGAGTTCCTTGGCGATTTTATTAAACCGGATCGCGATCATTTCGTCCTCGCCACAAAGTACACACTTACGAAACCCGACAACCCCGATCCCAACGGCGGCGGCAACAGCTGCAAGAACATGATGAAATCGGTCGAGACGAGCCTGAAGCGCTTGAAGACCGATCATATTGACCTGTATTAACTGCACATGTGGGATTACATGACCCCTGTGGAAGAAGTCGTGCGCGGTCTGGATGATCTGATCAGGCAGGGCAAAGTGTTATATGTGGGTTTTTCTGATACACCTGATTACATTGTGGCCGAAGCCAATACCCGTGCAGACTTGATGGGCTGGTCGCGCTTCATCAGCATGCAGGTCCCTTATTCACTGCTCGATCGTTCAGTGGAACGCTTAGTCTTAGAGATGGCAAGTCATTGGGATATGACCGTCCTAGCATGGGGTTTGTTGGAATCGGGGATATTGACCGGTAAGTTCCTAAAAAATGTCGGCGACCCCACCCGCATTAACCAAAAGGAACTTGAATTAAGTGATAAATCCTTGGCGGTAGTTAAAGAAGTGGAGAAGGTCGCGGAAGAAGTTGGTAAGCCCATGTCGCAGGGGGCCATCAATTGGGTTAGACAGAACCCAACCGTGCATGTGATCCCCATCCTGGGTGCGCGCAGCGAGAAGCAGTTGAAAGATAACCTGGATGCAATCGAATGGACGCTCTCCGATGAACAATACAAACGCCTGGATGAGATCGGCGCCATCGATATGGGCTTTCCTCATGGTCTCATCAAGGGCAGAGACATCATCTTTGGTGCGACCCTCGATAAGATCGATAATCACCGGGTGTAGATTGAGTTAAAAATCAAAAAACAAAGCCCTTGAAGGTTTCGCGACCCTCAAGGGCTTTTCCTTCACGCGACGTTCTACTCTCTATTCTATGCCGACTCCATCACACTACCGATCTCTTTAGTTGCCGAGCTTCTATAGACATGGTACGGTATTGTAATGAAGTACAAATGATTGTATATTTATGATTGAAGCAGGAGATCAATTCAATTCGGGAGGGCATATGAACACCAAACCAGTAATCCCAAAAACCGGTACAACAACCGAGGATCGTCAAAAAGTTTCGGCGGGCATCGCGGCGCGGATCGGGCAAATCGTGATCGGCTTCATCTTTGAAGCGATTGTGCTTTTCCTGTCCGCCGGCAGATTGAACTGGGTCTGGGCATGGGTATTCCTGGGGATCTATCTCCTCAGTGTATCCATCAACAGCGCATTCATGTTCCGCACCAGCCCGGAAACCATTGCGGAGCGTGGTAAGCCCGGGGAGATGAAGGACTGGGACAAGGTCGTGAGCGGTCTCTGGAGCTTGTTCCAATTCTTTCTTCTCCCGCTGGTGGCGGGTCTGGATGTACGTTTCGGATGGACCCAAGGGCTGAGCATTGCCTGGCACACGGCAGGGATCGTAATGTTTGCGGCTGGATTGGGATTCTTCGGCTGGGCCATGATAACGAACGCCTACTTCTCGACGGCCGTCCGCATACAGAGCGAGCGCGGCCAGACGGTATGCCGCAGCGGGCCTTATCGATTTATGCGGCATCCTGGGTATGTGGGGACCATCCTCCAATCTCTCGGTATTCCGTTCCTGTTGGGTTCATGGTGGACTCTGATCGCCGGCGTTGCAGCGTCAGCTCTCATTATCTTCAGGACTGCCTTCGAGGATCGCACGCTCCAAACCGAATTGCCCGGTTATCAGGACTTTGCCAGGGAAGTCCGCTATCGACTCGTTCCCGGCATCTGGTGATCGCAGCCTGACAACACCAACCTCAACAAATTCAACAGCTGGAAGCAATATCCGTCCATGTTCTGTCCTTTCCTGCAATCATCCATCTGAACAAGAAGAGCCGGGCGGCGAAATGCATTATTCAATCACTTAATATTATGCTCTTTTACTTGTCCCAGCACCCGATCGATCTGCTTATGATGGAAGGTTTCATGCCCGCCGTAGCCTTCCAGCCATCCAGGGCTGTTCATTGATTCCAGTCCACCGATATGGGTCAGCTCCAAATTGCCGTCAGCAGGCCAAGTCTCGATCATGCGGCGTGTCATCGTGCGGGCGCGTTCAAACCAATACAAGATGACCTCCTTTTTTGCGCCCACATAGGGCGGGGGTGGCAGATAGGTCACGTCTTCCGGAGGCTTGATCCCCTCCAATAATGGACGGGCGATCTGTTCCCGCAGGTAATGTTCGTCAATCGCCAGATGCATAAAGATCTCACCGAGAGACCATTCCCCATCCGGTGGACGCCAGTCTAATTGGGTTTGCGTTAATGGTCTCAGCCGCTCGAGTGTCCCGGCACGGATGTCTTCAAGTTTCTTCAGAACATCACGAATCGGTTTCATGTCTTTTGCCTTTTCTCCACATAAGTTTTAAGCTTGCCGAGCAAATCAGCGCTCCCATGTTCATAGCTCTTCCGTTGTTCCTTTCCATCGGGCAGTCGTTCAAACCCGTCATGGATCAAATCTATCCTGGTCTGATCCTTTTCTGAAATAAACTCCAGACGGACCACGGTGATGACACCGGCCCACGATTTTTCGGACCAGGTATAAGCCAGACGCTGCGGCGGCAGCCATTCGATCACATGGCCAATCAAATAACCTGCGTCCTTTCCCCATTCTTCGATAAAGCGACCGCCTAAACGCGGTTCCAGGATCAAACCAGTCACGTTTTCAGGATCGATATAATACGGCTTCGACCACCAGGCGGATATTTCCTCGACCCAGCCTTGCCATACACGTTCACGTTTTGCCGCGATCAGGATGCTTTGTTCAACTTTCATGATCGATCTCCTTCATTGCCTGATTCAATGTATTTTTTAAACGAACCAAGCTGCTGTTGCCACCCGGATCTATATCTGCTTATCCAATCTGCGATTTCCTTTAAAGGGGGAGCGTTTAGCACATAAATCCGCTCACGCCCTTGTTTTCTGATCAAAACAAGTTTGGAACGACGCAGGACGGCCAAATGCTTCGATACCGCCGGACGGCTTATAGTCCTGAAGCGCCGAGCGATCGCGCCAGCCGTCTGGCTTTTCTCCTGCAGCATATCAAGGATCTGGCGCCGGGTCGTATTGGAAATAGCATGATAGGAAATATCGGGGTTTTTCATATGTAACCATATGGTTATATATTATTATGAAATTGTCAAGATTGCCAGGAACGGATATATCAAGGCGGGAAACCATCAAACGGCGTTACAAAATATTCAGCCGCGTAACCTCTTATGTGATTCTTATTTATTCTTCGTAACCAATTCCAACCCCTGGCGACTAATAGCATGAAAGACAATAAATAACCTGGAGGTTATGATGAAAAAAAGGTTTCGTTTGTTAGCCCTGTCGGCACTGGTGCTGGCAGCCCTGGGATTTAGCGCCATAGGAGCCATGGCTCTGACCCCGGTTACTAAAACTGAACTACCCACTTCGTCCATGACGACCGAACCGAAAGTTGAAGTCGTTGGAACGGTCACGGCCACTGATGTCACGAACACCGAGCCTGCCAGCACAGTAGAACCCGTCGGTACAGAAATCGCCAGCCCGGATAAAGACACTTCTCGCGACCAGAATGGATCAAGCCTGGACGAGAGCAACAGCAACTCCAGCCAGAATTCCGAAAACGGATCTGGCCAGAATACGGGCGGCAGCAATTCCAGCCAAGACTCTCAAAATGGCTCTTCTCATGACTCTGGCAGCGGTTCCAGTGATGCCACTGGCAACAGCGGCAATTAGCTAAAGCAGAGACATATTATCGGTAGCCGGTCCTTCGGCTACCGATTTTTTATACCCTACGTTGCTCGGGGAATCATCAAACACCCACTATTCCTTATTCTTCATCCCGCTAAACCACCACGCTCACCAGCCGTCCTTTCGCAACAATGACCTTCTTCGGTTCCTTGCCCTCCAAGTATTTCCGTACCGCCTCGCTTGCCAGTGCCGCAGATTTGATCTCGTCTTCGCTTGCCTCCGCAGCCACAATGATGCGGGCGCGCACCTTTCCATTTACCTGCACAGGGATCTCGATCACTTCTTCCTTCGTAGCGGCTTCGTCCACCCTGGGCCAGGCTTGCTGATGGATCGAATACGGCTTGCACATTTGATTCGTCCATATTTCTTCTGCGATATGCGGACAAACGGGGGCCAGCATTTTCAAATAGAGCTCGTTCGCTTCATCCCATTCGGGCGTACCGACCGCGCCGGCCTCGCGCGCCTTGTACATTTCGTTCAGCAGTTCCATCAGGGACGAGATAATGGTATTGAACTCGAAGTTTTCGAAGTCACGCGTGACGCGCTTCAGCGTCTGGTGTACCTTGCGACGCAGGTTCCTCAATACATCCGGCTGTGGTTTAAGCATGGCCGGAGCAACAGGATCCGTGAACAAGATCCACACACGTCGCATCCAACGGACGGTGCCTTCAATACCTTGCGAGTCCCAGGGCGCGCCCATGTCCCAGCGTGCAAAGAACATCAGATAGGCGCGTACGGTGTCCGCGCCGTATTTATTCACCAGCACATCGGGCGCGACCACATTGCCGCGGCTCTTCGACATTTTCTCATGGTCTTCCCCCAGCACCATGCCCTGGTTGCGCAGCTGCAGCATCGGTTCGTTGCCCTCGGTGATGCCCGCATCGCGCAGCGCCTTATGGAAGAAGCGCGTGTAGAGCAGGTGCATGGTGGCGTGCTCGATGCCGCCGGTGTAGGTGTCCACCGGCATCCAATAGTTGTACTCGACCTCGTCGAAAGGCCCCTTGTCGTAATGCGGGCTTAGATAACGCAGGTGATACCACGAAGAGCACATGAAGGTATCCATCGTATCGGTCTCACGGACGGCAGGCTCACCGCCTACCGGGCAGGTGGTGTTCTTCCAGGTGGGATGCAGCTTGAGCGGACTTTCACCGGTCGGCTTCCATTCCACCTTTTCAGGCAGAAGCACGGGCAGCTGGTCTTCAGGCACGGGGTTCCAACCATGCACGTCACAATAGACCATCGGGATGGGCGCACCCCAATAGCGCTGGCGCGAGATGAGCCAATCGCGATAGCGGTAATTGACCGACTCCTTCCCGATACCTTCCTTTTCCAGCCAATCGATCACCGCTGCAATGCCGGGATTCTTGCGTCCCTTTTCCGTATTGACCTGCGTCCCGTTGAACGGACCCGAGTTGACCATGACGCCGTCACCGATATAAGCAGCCTGCAGTGGTCCACTGTCCTCTGCGGATAAAGGCCGGATCACCGGTATGACGGGCAAGTCGTACTTACGGGCAAAGGCAAAATCGCGCTCGTCATGAGCCGGCACCGCCATAATGGCGCCAGTGCCGTAACTCATCAACACATAGTCTGCGATCCAGATCGGAATGCGTTCATGATTGACCGGATTGATGGCATACGCGCCAGTGAACACACCGGTCTTCTCTTTATCCAGGGCCTCGCGCTCGATGTCCGATTGGCGCGCGGCTTGCAGCTTGTAGGCGTCAACCGCCGATCTTTGCTCCGGTGTAGTGATCTTATCCAGCATGGGATGCTCGGGCGAGAAGACCATGAAGGTCGCGCCCCACAGCGTATCCGGACGGGTGGTAAAGACCGTGATGACCGATGACGGATCGCTTTCCAGGTGGAAATAGACTTCAGCCCCTTCACTCCGTCCGATCCAATTGGTCTGCAGGGTCTTCACGCGCTCGGGCCAGTCGATGCCGTCGAAGTTCAGCAATTCATCGGCATACTTCGTGGCTTTGAAGAACCACTGCTCCAGGTCCTTCTTGATCACCGGCGTGCCGCAGCGTTCACAGACCCGCTCTTCACCGATCACCTGTTCGCGCGCCAGGGTGGTATTGTCCTTTGGGCACCAATCCACCGCGGACAGTTTGCGATAGGCCAGCCCCATCTTGTAGAGTTTGATGAAGAACCATTCGGTCCATTTGTAGTATTCCGGGTCGGCCGAGACCATCTGGCGCTCCCAATCGAACATGCTGCCCATCGAGCGCAGCTGCTTGCGCATACGTTCAATATTCTGGAAGGTGCGCTTCATCGGATGAACACCGTCTTTGATGGCGGCATTTTCCGCCGGCAGGCCGAAGGCATCGAAACCGATCGGGAACAGCACGTTAAAACCCTGCATCCTCTTGAAGCGGGCGCGGGCATCCGAGGGCGTCATGGCATACCAGTGACCGATGTGCAAGTCGCCGCTCGGGTAAGGCAGCATGGTCAGAGCATAATGCTTGGGCCGGCTGTTATCGATCACCGAGCGATAGAGCTTATCCTTTTCCCATTTAGCCTGCCATTTGGGTTCCATAACCTGTGGGTTGTAAGATATATTTTTGACTACAGGCTGGGGCGGTTCGGCTTTGATCGCAGCGACAACTCTTTCAAATTTCGGGGCGGCCCTCTTCACTCCTTTTTTCGCCGCGGCCATCTTGACCGTCGCTTTCCCCTTCGGGGACGGTTTCAGCGTGGTCCTCTTTTTAGCGGCAGCGGCTTTTTTCGCTGCAACCCTGGCGGTCTTCTTTTTAGTGACGGGTTTCTTTTTTGCTATCGCCATTCTTTCCTCGTTGCATGGTCCTGAGTCATAAAGGTCAATAATAAAAAATTCCTCCATCCACTCAGGGACGAAGGAATCCTCCGCGGTACCACCCGGTTTCGGTTGAAAGTTGGAAGGTTTAAAGTTGAAAGGATAAGGACCTTCAACCTGCTGCTTTGAATCCTTCGAGCTTTTCAAACGCTCTTTATCGCTCTAACGGGCTCTTCCGTCGCTGACTACTATGGTTCACCAGCGAAGTCTGCCTTGTGGGCGGCAGGCGAGTTCGGTCTTTACTGCGTTCCCGCTAACACACCGGAGGGCTTCCACCTTGCTCTCCCTTCTCGCTGACGGGATGACCTACTACTCCTGTCCTGACCTTTGTGGATTAGATTGTTCCAACGAATAAATCCTTACCAGTGGACCCAGGGGGATTCGAACCCCCGACCTTCTCAATGCCATTGAGACGCGCTCCCAACTGCGCTATGGGCCCGGATTTAAAAATAAGTTGTAAATGTGCAGTAACCAGTTTTTGCGGACAGTGAATGGATAACGTTCACTGGTTACTGCTCACTGTCCTGTGGACCTGAGGGGATTCGAACCCCTGACCTCTTCAGTGCGATTGAAGCGCGCTCCCAACTGCGCTACAGGCCCGGTAGAAGGTGCAAGGTATTCTACCTGAGGCAAAAGGGGATGTCAAGCACGGGGCAAGTTATCGGGCTAAAAGACCCACCATTTATTTTTCTACATAATATTGTCACCTGAGGTTCATGATCGGCGTCTAAAATAGCCATGTAACCACAACCGGTCTGGACGAACAAAAGACAAGTTAAATGGTTATCTTCTCCTCCTAATGAGTTCGGCGATAGCGGCGAGGCTTCGCCGAACTCTTATTTAATTAATATGGAAAAACGGCTTGCTCCTAACGACAGTTTTAATGTATAGTGTACAATACCCATGGAGGGGATATGCTATGACAGACGCGAACAAGCCGGTCTATCGGATCACGGACCTGCATGAAACCGAACGCCCGCGCGAAAGATTGGCCGCACAGGGGCCGGCAGCCCTAACCAGTGCGGAATTGTTGGCCATCCTGCTGCGTGTGGGTGTGCCGGGCGAGAACGCCGTCCAAATGGGGCAGCACCTCTTGCAATCCTTTCACGGCCTGGCGGGACTGCACCGCGCCCCGTTCGAAGAACTGACCAATCAACGTGGTATTGGCGCTGCCAAAGCCGCCCAGATCAAGGCAGCCATTGAATTAGGGCGGAGACTCTCGCTTGAATCACCCGAGGAACGTCCGACCATCAACAGTCCCGCCGACGCAGCGGCGCTGGTGCAATACGATATGTCCGCCTTGGAGCAGGAATGCCTGCGTGTGCTGCTGCTCGATACGCGCAACCATGTGCTCGACATCGTCGAGGTCTATCAGGGCTCGGTGAACATGTCTCAGATCAGGGTGGGCGAAGTGTTCAAGGCCGCCATCCGCCGCAATGCGAGTGCGGTGATCGTGGTCCATAACCATCCCAGCGGAGACCCGACTCCCAGCCCGGACGACCTGACCGTGACGCGCGCATTGGTCCAGGCCGGGAAGCTGGTGGATGTCGATATGCTCGACCATCTCATCATCGGCCAAGGCCGGTTCACATCCATGAAGGAACGCGGATTGGGGTTTGCTTAAGATTAACGAACGGTGATTTTAGGGCGGGGCCGCGTAGTCCCGGGTGGTTTTCGATTTGCAAGGCGATTATGACGTATCGCGAACGAGAGACAGGTAAGCACACCCGCCAAAAAGAAAAGCCGCCACGTAAGCACAGCAAGAAAAAGAAAGAGCAGGCTGAAAATGAAAGCCTCGGAAGAGAGCATTTTTTGCATCAGCCAATAAGAGTATTCCGACCGGCCTTCCAGGCTGTCCGGTTTACGGCGCAGGAACCAGACGAAAGCATAATTTCGCAAGTGCCGCTGGTCGATGAAGAACCAGGACAATAATAGCGCGCCGGCCAGGAACTCGACAAAATAACCTCCCAGCAGCCAGCTGAACAAAACAATAATCAAGACCAGGGATAGCAGCACGATAAACCTGGGACTCGGTCCTTGCCCGCGCGATATCTCCCTTTCGAAATTCGGATTTAATTCCACGCCGCCTTCATAAAAAACATATTTGCTGAGGGTTGTCCGATATACGCGCGCCAACCAGAGGGTGGAGGCATAATCGAAGACATACAGCACGACCCACAAAATCGCGATCATCCATGTGTTGGAGATCAATAAATCGAGCACGGTCTTCCCTCTTTATAAACTATGTTTTACACCAAACCTCATGAATTCGCCTGAGGGGTTTTCCCATTCCACGTTGGCTTCGTCCACGCGTGAGCCGCTCGGACCGGTTTTCATCATCTCTATGAAGCGATCCACCTTTTCGCGTGTTCCTTCTGCCACAGCTTCGACCGTGTCATAGCCCACATTGCGCACCCAACCGTTTACGCCCATATGGTACGCGTTGAATTCCACATGAGCGCGAAAACCCACATTCTGCACCCGCCCTTTGACCCAAACATGCGCGCGGACCGGTTCAGTATTCTCCGGCATTCTGCCTCCCTAGTCGAATCAGGAACATCTCCATGAACTGCCTCTCTATTTTCCCAGATAAACCAAGAGCGGTGTAAGCGTCAGCGGGCTGAGGAGCGTGCCAATATATACCATGGCCGTGACAAGTGAGGGATCGAGGCCGTACTCGGTCGCAAGGACAATGGTGGTCACCGCTGCCGGCATCGCCGCTTCGGTGACATTTCCCTGCCGTACCGGGCCCTTCATTCCGAACAGGAACGATAGCAAGAGGCCAACGGCTGGCCCGGCCAGCAGTCGCAAACCGGCGCTTAATCCCACGGCACGGAAACTATGCGACCATTGAACACGGGAAAGTTCCAGCCCAAGAAGGATGATCATGACGGGTATGCTGCCGTTGGACGCCAGGTCGATGGTCCTGGCGAGCGGAATGGGCAGTATTAAATGAAAGCGGTCGAGCAGTGAAGCGAGGATCACTGCGTAGACGGTCGGGACTTTGAACAGGCCGGTCAAGGCGGCTTTAATATCCGTGTGACCCAGGGAAGCGATCAACACTCCCGCCGTATTGAACAAAAGGGAAGTTGTTACAAAGTTGAGTGTGGCGAACGCCAGGGCATCCTGGCCGAAGGCAAACGAGACCAGGGGTAAGCCATAGTTACCCGTATTGCCGAAAGCCGAGGTCAGTACGATCGCCATCAAGACCGGGCGTTCAAAGCGCAGAAGCTTCCCGATAAGAAAAGCAAGCACACCGATTATAAAACAAAGCAGGAGGGTATAACCCATGGTGGTCAGGATCTCGATGGATTTAAGTTCTGTGTGGATCAGCAAATTGAAGACCAGGATGGGACTGAAGACATAAAAGACGACCCGGCCCAGGCTGCGCGAGTCTATCTCGAGGGTTTTGCCAAGCAAAAAGCCCGCCCCGCTGATAAGCAGGATGGGCAGGAGGTTGTTGGCGAAGGTGGTAATGAGCGCATTGAAGTCCATGATGTTCCACCACAAAGGCTCACCGCAAGGCCGCCGAGTCGCGAAGAGGTTGAATGCGTTATGTCCGAAGGCTCAAGGTTAAATGATTAAAACCCTTCCAACCTAATCCGGAGTAAATTATTCCTCATCGTCGGGGTCGTAAGACATAAGGTCGAAACGACTCATCTCCTCGGTAAAGACGAGGTTATCGAGGGCTTCTTCAAGGAACTCAACCTGTTCATCGTCCTCCGCCAGGTCGATCAGGTTTTCGATATACACGCGCACGTCCTCACCGCCCACCTGTGAAAGCGACCAGATCGCGGCGCTGGTGATGTCGTCGTCTTCCTCCTCTTCCAGCACTTTGAACAGGAGTGGGCGGGCGGAAGTTAAGGCCAGTTCGCCGGCTGCCTCGACGGC
The DNA here is from genome assembly GCA_041498515.1 of Anaerolineae bacterium. GTDB lineage: Bacteria > Chloroflexota > Anaerolineae > Anaerolineales > Villigracilaceae > Fen-1038. The sequence continues at coordinate 2,239 of JBGQIO010000015.1, read as the reverse complement.
GGCCAGCCGGACAAGAGAGTTTTCATCCATCAAGCGCGAAAGCACCTGCTCTTCCCAGCGCTCGTCGAAGGAGCGGCCCATTGCAAACAATGCGCTGGCCTGCCAATCAGGGTTAGTGCGGCGGAAAGCAGACTCGATCAGGGTGATCACTTCAGGGCGGGACGAAAAACCAAGTGCCTCGAGCGCGTTACGACGCACGATCAACTGGTCCTCGCTGTTGGCTTTAGCCAGCAGTGCATCTTCCACCTGGCGTTGGGTCTTTGCAGGCAGCTCTTCGAGTTCGCCCAACTCAATATATTTTCCCAACGCGGAGGCGGCCTCGGCGCGTGTCTCCGCATCCTCGTCGCCCTCCAAAATCTTGAGGTAGGGAGCCACGAGCTTTACATCATCGCATTCAGTCAGCAACCGGATGGCGCGCAGACGCACTTCCGGCTCGGGGTCTGTGAACAGGGCGCGGGCGAAATCGTCGAACGAGACCAGCGTATCCGTCTCGGAGAGTGATTGAAGCCCTTCCAAGAGATTCCGCTTGCGATCCAGTTTGATGCGCGGCCAGGCTTCGAACAAGGCTTCGAGCACGGCAGGGGTTATATCTGAAAATTCCTGCAATGAACGGCGCGAGATTTCCCGTGTGCCATCCGTCAATTCAGCAATCAGTTTTTGATAACGGGTTTTTGTCTCGGTCATTTCGGTAAATTAATGATCGCGGGATTCACAAAATCCATCACGTTGACGTATACCATAAAGACCAGGAGTAAGGCCATGCCAGCGGCGTTGATGCCATTTTCCCATTGAGGCGGAATGCGGCGGCGCAAGACCAGCTCAGGCCAGATGAACAGGATGCGTCCGCCATCCAGAGCGGGGAAGGGGAAGAGGTTCAGAACTCCCAGGCTGATCGTGAGAATGCCTATTAGTTGAAGAGTGAAGAAGGTCGGTGCCTGTGGCGCGGAGGGTGCGGGCGCCGTTGGAGACGATGAAGTTACCGGTTCGCGGCTTTGGACATCGCGGCTGACCGCTTGCCCAAAGAGATCATAAATGCCTTTGAGGCCAACAAAGCGGCTGTCCTGCGGGCTGATCTGACCGCGGATCATCTGCGCCGGCAGCAGGATAAGCAGGCGGGTCTGTTCATAGACGGCCAGCGAACCATATTGAAGAGACTCGATCGCTGAACCGGATTGAACCAGCGCCGGTCCCATCGAGATGCCCAACGCGCCCTGGTCCTGGGGACGTTTACTGGAAGGCGTGGCAGTCAGGCGGATGGTCTCCTTGCCGCGGAGAACTGTAAATTGAACCGGCTTGTCGAGATTTTCATAAATAATATCGTGGAGTTTGGTGGAATCGTTGATGGTCTCGCCGTTCGCAGTGACGACCACATCATTGATCTTAAAGCCAGCCTGAGCAGCCGGTGAGGTCGCCATCACATCGGCAATTTGCACCTTTGTATAATCGGGTACGCCCATTTGGAAGAACAGAAGGCTGAAGACCACCACGCCCAGCAGAAGATTCATGGTTGGCCCGGCGAGCAGCACTCCCAGACGGGTCCACGGGCTGGCAGCGGCCAACCCGCCCGGTACATTCGGATCGTTTTCGCCTTTCGGCCGGACGAAGCCTCCGATAGGCAGCCAGTTAAGCGTGAACTCGGTCCCTTTCCAGTGAAACAAGGTCAACATGCGCGGTGGCAGTCCAAACCCGAATTCTTCGACTTCCACTTTAAACAGGCGCGCAACGATAAAATGACCAAATTCGTGGATGAATACCACGCCTGCGAACACGGCAATAAAGATCAAAGCAGATAGTATGGAAATATTCATAGAATACTCGCTAGTTGCCACTTACTTGATAAATGTATAAACATGTTTTAGCCAGTTACAGGATAAAAAACAAAACTATGGGGAAGGTTTTCTTACTGAACCCTGTAATTATATCCGGTTATATTACACATAGATGAACAGAGATACAGATAGTCCCTCCCCCGTTGGTCTTACGATTTTAGAGTTCCAGGTTCAAAGTTTAAGGCGGCAAGTTTAAAGGTCCAGGTTTCAAGTTCCAGGTTCCAGGTTCCCTTTGGTAACGAGGGTCGCCCACTTCGACGAGCAAGGAGAACGCCTTTGCATGCTAGTATATTTAAGGTGGACACGGCAGACCAATTGGCATGCAGGGCCGAGAGCCCGTCGCGAAGCTGGGTCGCCGTGTCCTTTGAAACCGTCGCCCGAACAGTTGTGTGGTCCTCGAGACCGAATTC
>JBGQIO010000014.1:0-31437 GCA_041498515.1 Anaerolineae bacterium | reverse complement strand
GTACGCACCTGTGACATGGTTCGAGCTTGCGAATATTACACGCCTGACACTGTGGACCTGCGAGGCCTCGTAGATATTTTCCGTCCCGCCGATATTGTTCACATAGACCGATTCCCAGTCCGCTTCCATACGCGGATCACCGGCCAGATGCACAACATAAGTCAGGGATGGAATAAGGTCAAATACGTTCTTGATTTGTTCAGGATTGGCGATGTTTGCCTGAAAGATGTTATTCGCCTTTTCCCGTGATGTCCGGTCCAAACCGTAAATGTTGAACGAATCTGATAGTTGTTCCAACAATATTCTGCCTATCAGACCATTACAGCCTGTGACCAGTAAATTTTGGGGTGTCATGAAACATCCTTTATTATTGCCTCGAATACCGCAAGCCCGAAAAGCGGGAATTAATAAATAAAAACTTGCCCTCTTAAAACGCTACGCGGTATATCATTATTGGTGGGCTCACCTGTGAAATATTACACCGAGTATAATTCATCCGATGGATAATGCACCCACATTTCGTCAATACCTTTTTTCCACACTCTTTTTGATGTCTGTTGGCTGGGGTGGATTGGTGGTGATGATCTTTGTTTTTAATGAGCCACCGCTGGTATGGGCGCGATGGGGATTCTTCACATTGTGGTTCATCGCCCTCGCAGGCACTGCATTGCCGATCATGTTCCTGCTCAATCTACGATTCGTGTCAGATCCGCCGGCCGAGCCACACACCATTGTACGCCAGGCGTTGTGGGTTGGAGTTTATGGCGCCACACTCGCCTGGCTGCAGATCGGTCATCTGGTCACCCTGTGGGTATGGATGGGCCTGGCTGGAGGCTTGATCGCCATTGAGTATCTTATCCGGTTGCGCGAACGTTCCCGGTGGCAGCCTCCAACTCCTAATCATCCAATTCCGACCCTCGAAAATGATAATCAACCTTCAGACGATCCCCTCGATTGAACAACTTTTACAAACCTCCAAATCCCGAGCCTTGGTCTCGGAGTACGGCCATCCGTTGACGGTGGATGCATTGCGCATTACGCTCGATGAAGTCCGCGCTCTCCTTAAACTTAATCCTTCGGCTGAGCCTAAAACTGAGTCGATCCTATCTGAGGCGGAATCCCATCTTTTCGCATGGACGAAACCAACTCTTCAAACCGTGATCAATGCCACGGGCGTAATCCTGCATACCAACCTAGGGCGCGCACCTTTATCAAAGGCAACGGTCGCAGCCATAGTAGAAGTCTCTGCTGGGTATTCCAACCTTGAATTTGATCTAAAAACTGGCAAGCGCGGCTCGCGGCTTGACCAGGTCGAATCCATTTTGCAAAAATTAACAGGCGTCGAATCTGCAGTCATTGTCAACAACAATGCCTCTGCTATATTACTCATCCTTTGTGCGCTCGCATCCAGGAAGCGTGTAGTCATCGCGCGCTCTCAACTGGTTGAGATCGGTGGCGGATTCCGTGTGCCGGATGTGATGAAGCAATCGGGCGCGAAACTCGTTGAAGTGGGAACGACCAACAAAGTCCATTTATCGGATTACGAAGATGAATTGTCAAGGGCCGGACTCGTCATGCACACCCATCGCTCGAACTTCAAAATGGTCGGTTTCACCGAGGAACCTGAATTAAAAGACATAGTGACAGCAGCACATAAAGCAGGTGTGATTGTTATAGATGATCTTGGTTCTGGCGCATTGATAGAGACTGCCAATTACGACCTGGCCCATGAACCTACCGTGCAAGACTCCCTAGCCGCCGGTGTAGATGTAGTTTGCTTCTCAGGAGATAAACTGCTCGGTGGCCCACAGGCGGGAATTATTATCGGCAGGGCAGATTTGATTACCAAAATAAAAAAACATCCTCTGGCGCGAGCCATCCGAGCCGATAAAATCTGCTTGGCTGGAATCGCGGCTACTTTATTGCATTATCTCAAAGATGAAGCCGTTCACGAAATACCCATCTGGAAGATGATCGCGATGTCGCTCGATGAAGTAAAAGCGCGGGCCGAGGGTTGGGGACGTGAGCTTGGAGCCGGGGTCGTCGTTGAGAGTCAGGCGACAATTGGCGGAGGCAGCCTGCCGGGCGAGTCACTGCCGTCGTATGTACTTACTCTAAGCGTGAAGAGCCCCGATAAATTTTTGAGGAAATTACGCGAGCAAAATCCGCCCATCATCGCCCGGACGGAGAATGATAAAATCCTTTTCGATCCGAGAACCATATTAATTGAACAAGATCGATCCCTACTTTCTGCCCTGCATTCTCTCGAATCGGACTTGAAATGAAATCTGATCTTGATGCCCTTATTAAAAAAGCAAGTTTGGACGCAATCCTCGTTTTGGGGAATGCGGAGCATAACCCGCCGATGTATTATTTTACGGGTGGCGGACATGTGAGCAACGCGGCCCTTTTTAAGAAACCTGGCAAGGATCCGGTTCTCTACTGCAATGCGATGGAACGCGAGGAGGCCGCAAAAAGTGATTTGAATGTTATCGCTTTGCGAACAGGGCCAACGGAGGTCTTAACAAAACAGCCGAGGGATATTTTTGACGAGCAGGGCATCAGCTCGGGACGCTTGGGGATTTACGGCAAGCTGGATATCGGAGAAATGTTGGTTTTAACTGGTGCCATTCGCGAAGCCTTCCCTGAAATTGAACTGGTGGGTGAGCCATTGGAAGATTCGATCATCATGCGGGCTATGGAAACCAAAGATCTGGACGAAGTAGCTCGCATCCGGAAGATGGGGAATGTAACAACCGAGGTTGTGGGAATCGTAGCCTCGTACCTGACCCATTGTGAAGTGCGTGAGGACGAAGTTCTATTAAAAGAAGATGGGTCTCCGTTACGAATTGCTGACGTAAAAAATAAGATTTCGCTGTGGCTCGCAGAACGCGGCGCCGCAGAGGTGGAAGGTACGATCTTTGCCATTGGGCGGGACGCTGGTGTTCCGCATTCGCTTGGCACGCCTGAGGACCTGTTGCGATTGGGGCAGACCATTGTCTTTGATATATTCCCGGCTGAAGCCGGGGGTGGATATTTCTATGATTTCACACGCACCTGGAGTCTCGGCTATGCCACCCACGAAGCGCAGAAACTTTATGACGAAGTCCGCGAGGTTTACGAAAAGGTCATAACTAACCTGGATCTGAATGCCGGCTTCAAGGAATATCAGAAGGTGGTCTGTGATGAATTCCACCAAAACGGACACAATACGCCGATGCACACCGAAGGCGTGCTGGAAAACGGTTATGTCCATTCGCTGGGCCACGGCCTGGGTCTCAATGTCCACGAGCGACCCTGGAGCAGGCATACGGTATCCGATGACAACCTTCTGCGGCCAGGCGTAGTCTTCACAATCGAGCCTGGATTGTATTATCCGGAAAAAGGGATTGGCGTTCGAATCGAAGATTCTTATTGGGTCCGCCCTGACGGAGAGATGGAGCGACTTGCTGAATATCCATATGATTTTGTCCTGCCCATGATGAAATGGAAGAAGAAGTAGAATTGTATTTTGCTGACTCCAACGAGCTTGCATTCTTATTAGTGGAACTTATAGGATGACAATCCTTCCTCCTGCCCGGATCCTTGCCATCGAAACTTCCTGTGATGAAACCGCCTGCGCCGTCATTGAGAATGGGCGGGCACTTTTAGGATCCAGCATCGCCTCTCAAATGGATATCCATTCCCGCTATGGAGGCGTTTTTCCTGAAGTTGCCTCACGGCAACACATCCTTTCGATCATACCGGTTGTTGAAGAGACGCTCACAAAAGCCCATATTACCCTCAAAGACGTGGACGCGATCGCCGTCACCCGCGGCCCTGGATTGGCCGGTTCTCTGGTGGTCGGAGTTAACGCTGCCAAAGGGCTGGCCCTGGGCAGCGGGCTTCCTCTGATCGGTGTGAACCATCTCGAAGGACACCTCTATTCAGCCTGGGTTTATAACATTGGAGAGAACACACCGGTTGAACCGCAATTCCCATTGATGGTTCTGCTGGTGTCGGGCGGTCATACTGAACTTGATCTGATGACGGATCATCTTGAATACAGGCATCTTGGTTCCACGCTGGACGATGCAGCAGGTGAAGCCTTCGACAAAGTTGCCCGGCTGCTGGGGCTTGGTTATCCCGGCGGTCCTGCGATTCAGAAAGCTGCAGATGACGGCGACCCGGCTCGATTTAGTTTCCCCCGCGCCTGGCTGGAAGGAACCTGGGACTTCTCATTCAGTGGAATCAAAACCGCGGTCATGCGAGAGGTCAAGGGATATCAATCCAAAGGCAGGTCCCTGCCAGTTCCAGACATGGCGGCATCATTCCAAGCAGCAGTGGTAGATGTTCTGTTTAATAAGACGATGGAAGCTGCCCATGAATTCGGAGTAAAAGAGGTCCTTGTTGCCGGCGGGGTATCAGCCAATCGGGTTCTGCGCCAAACATTTCAAAACCAAAAAGATTTCAAGGTTCATACACCTGCTCTGTCTCTTTGCACCGATAACGCAGCTATGATCGCTGCGGCAGGCTATTATCGGTTTTCACTAGGTCATAAATCGCCATTGGATATTGATATTCAACCAACCTGGCCCTTAGCTTAATAAGAACGAAGAGACGGGAAGATTGGCAGATCATTGATCTCCGCACTTCCGTTTTCCTTATCGATCCCTTGATGACTGCCATTTATAAAACCAAACCGCGTTTAGGTCGGCATGACCTTTACGCGGTTCTTAGAAGAGAATGCAATTTCTATTTTAGCCAAAGACCTGAAAGTAATCTGAAGCCTTTCTAAGTGTTGGGTGAGAGTCCTCACAAACGCAAAACCGTCCCGAGACAGCGGTCCCGAGACGGTTTTTTGAGGAGAATGCAAACTTAATTATATCTATACGATTAAATGCAGGCTGAAAATAGAGTAAAAGGAAAGTTAGAACTTTATATATCAATTTTGAGGTTAAGCCAGAGCAGCTTTAATATCTTCGAGTGAGATCGGTCCAGCTCGCAAAATAACGGGTTCTGTCTTTGTGCAATCAACTACTGTGGAAGCGATACCCCCTGGCGTCCTGCCTCCGTTTAGAATCAATTCAATGCGACCATTCAATTGCGCATACACTTCTTCCGCAGTGCGGGGACTCGAACCACTTGATATATTGGCAGAGGTAACAGCCATTGGGCCGGCAGAACGCAGCAGCGCACGTGCGATACGATTATCAGGCACGCGCACACCGACGGTATCTGTAGAGGATACCGCTTCCGGGATGGTCGGCTTTTTGGGTACAACCAGAGTCAGTGCTCCGGGCCAGAAGCGAGTAGTAAGGCGACGAGCCATGGATGGTATATCCGATGCGACTTTATCAAGGTCGTCAGACTCGCCCAACAATATGGGTACGGCTTTTTCGATAGGACGATCTTTCGCTGCGTAGATCGACTTGACTGCTTTTCCATCGAAAGCCAGCGTGCCAATCCCGTAAATCGTGTCAGTCGGGAAGGCGACCAGTCCGCCGTCTCGTAATACTTCGAGAATTAGGACGATAGCATTAGGCGAATTGGCCGAAAGGATGCGTGTTTTCATTTTGCGTTATGTGGCCGGCAATTGGATTTCCAACAAACGGTCGCGGCCCATTAAATCCTGGTGGAGATGGATGGAGGCGGAGACGAAAGTATCGTAAGCCAGGGACAATACGTCCAGACCGCGAGTTGCTTCAATTTCGAGCAATATTCTACCGCCTGAAGCCATCCATTCGGGGACAAGCTTGAAAAATTTTCGGAATGGTTCGAGTCCATCTGCGCCTCCATCCAGAGCTAATGTGGGTTCACGACTATATACGGGCAGCCGGTACAATACCTGAGTGGGAATATATGGTAGGTTGGCGCAGATCATATCAAAATGCCTGTCAGTTGAAAGCGAGTCAACATGGTGAGGAAGCAGATCGCATTGAACGAAATCGATTTGATCGGCAACCTCAAATTTGAGAGCGTTATGTCGAGCAATCTTCAATGCAGGCAGTGAGATATCCGTGGCGAGGATGCGAACATCCGGGACATGCGTCGCAAAAGAGACAGCAATACAGCCAGAACCAGTGCCGATGTCTGCAACCGTGCGTCGTTCGGGTGAGGCTTGAAGCCAGGCAATCGCATTTTCAGCCAACAACTCAGTTTCTGGGCGAGGGATCAAAACCTCGGAGGTGAGATCAAAATCAAGGCCGAAGAATTCCCAATGACCGAGCACATAGGGGAGAGGTTCACCGAGTTCGAGACGCCGGATAAGATCCTGTAATTTGTTTACCTGGTCCAATTTAGGTGAAAAATTGGGGTGCGCTAATACCCAAGTCCGGGGTTTATCAAATAGGTGCGCCATGAGAACCTGCGCGTCAAGTTGGGGAGTATCACTAAGAGGGGAGAGGCGGACTACGGTTGATTCGAGTAAATCTTGTAACATCGCCGGCATGGATTAATCGTCGTCCGTGACTGAAGAACCGGTAGCAGCTAATCTATCCGCTTCGTCGCGTGTTGAGAGCTCATCTATAAATTCATTGATCGCACCATCCATGACGGCGGGTAAATTATAAATCGAGTGGCCGATACGGTGATCGGTAACGCGGTTTTGTGGATAATTGTATGTGCGGATCTTTTCCGAACGGTCACCGGATCCAACCTGGGAGCGGCGGTCGGCTTCCAATGCCGCCCGGCGTTTCGCCTCTTCCATCTCATATAAACGCGCCCGTAAGATGGCCAAGGCCCGCAGCTTATTTTGCAATTGTGAACGCTCATCCTGACAGGTGACGACCATTCCGGTTGGTTTGTGGTAAATACGTACTGCGGTTGAATTCTTTTGTACATTCTGACCCCCTGCGCCAGAGGAACGGTAGACCTCGATCTCTATATCGCTTTCCGGGATTTCTATCTCCACATCGTCCACTTCGGCCAACACGACCACGCTGGCGGTCGATGTATGAATGCGACCCTGCGCTTCTGTGGCCGGTACACGCTGCACGCGATGCACCCCTGACTCATATTTGAGTTTCGAGTAAGCGCCTTTGCCCCGGATTTCAGAGATGACTTCTTTATAACCGCCTATTCCGATCGCGTTCTGAGAAAGAATCTCTGTCTTCCAATGCTGGTTTTCTGCGTAGCGGGTGTACATACGGAAAAGATCAGCTGCGAAGATGGCTGCTTCATCGCCGCCGGCACCGGCGCGGATTTCCATAATGACGTTCTTCTCATCACGCGGATCTTTTGGCACAAGCAGAGTTTTTATCTCTTTTTCCAAGACTTCGATCTTTGGATTTAATTCTGCCACATCCGCTTCTGCTAATGCCCTAAGTTCAGGGTCGTTGTCGGACCCAAGGATGGATCTGGCTTCCTCAAGGCTTTTCATAGCTTGACGATATTGGCGCGCCTTTTCGACAATCGTTTCCAAATCCACGCGCTCTTTATTGATCTCAGCCGCGCGTTGATAATTGGAACCGACCTCCAATAGTTCTTTACCGAGGTCTTCATAACGTCGTTCAATGCCGATTAGTTTGTCGAGCATAAATTCCCTTTATTCACAACCCTATACTTACACTGGGGGTAAGATGGCATAGGACAGCCGGGTAAGAAGAAATTCCAAGGTGCTTATGTGTCCTTCTTATTTTGGTAATTCAGCCAGTGGATTATACCAGCGACATAAGAGCTTATTTCCCCGCCAAAGAGTAGTCGGAGACCTGTTTCGTCAACTTTGGAGAGCAATTAGCATTTGCAAATACTTTTGGTCCAAGGAGTAAAACCGTTGCCTGTGCTTTCCACAAGCCAATTCACATTGGATGGATTTATTCAGGTCAATTCTTCTTTGATTATGGATAACCTGTTTTCGTGTGCCAGTATCCGCCAAAAAGTGCAAAATCCAACCGAAAAGTCCCTCGGTGCCGAAAAATCCAAAATTGTTTAATTTCCCTAGATTTTTATTAATAGGGACAGAACAAACGAAAGTATGATCACAAGAGTCAGCACGAAAAAAATCACCTGATTTGTGCTTGGTCGGCTTGTCTTTTTAGATTGTGTCTTGCTCTTTGCCATAATAATCGAACCTTTCTAATGTTTTTGGAGGGCTGAGGTTATGACCCGCTCCAATTCCTCTATTGTAACCGGCTTGGTAACATAACCATCCGCACCTAAATTAATCGCTTTATCCACGGTGACATCCGCAGCTTCGGTAGAGAGCATCACCACGGGCATATTTTTCCATTCGGTGCGACGGCGTAGGAATTCAAGCAAATCAAGCCCGCTGACTTCCGGCATGTTGATATCCAGGATCATTAAATCAGGCCGATTCCCGGCCAATAAGGCTTGAGTTGCAGAGCGCGCATTAAAAAAGGCGGTCGCTTCAAAGTCAATAAGTTGAAGCATTAATCGGATTGCCTGCGTCATTTCTTCGTCGTCGTCTACGATCCAGATTTTCTTCATCCATACTCCGCCCACATTGGTTTCACTACTCCAAATGTGCCTTAATGGCTTGCGCTGCGCCCTCCGGTATTACCGCTTTTAGCTCCTCAAGGCTAGCATCCCTAATCTTATCTATAGATCCGAAATGTTTCAAGAGGGATTTCCGGCGAGAAGGACCGATACCTGGTATAGAATCCAATTGCGAAGCCATTCCAAGTTTTGTCCGCTTTTTGCGGTGAGCGTTGATCCCGTAGCGATGTGCCTCGTCCCGAATACGCTGTATAAGGTATAGCCCCTGTGAGTGCCGGGGCAGTATTAAAGAATCAGGTTTGTTTGGGAAGAAAATTTCTTCATGTTGTTTTGCCAGTCCGGCGACCGGGACCACGCCGAATAAATTAAACTTCTCCAGAACCGCCACAGCCCTCCCCAATTGACCTTTTCCACCATCTATGATGATCAGATCTGGCAGAAATGAAAATGACGCGTCCGGTTTATACCCCGGTTGACCGGCCTGATCCTGTCCTGCTTGCCATCTGCGGAAGCGTCGTGTCAACATCTCTTCCATGGACGCAAAGTCATCCGGCGCGCCAACCACACTCTCGATATTGAACTTGCGATATAAACTTTTACTAGGCACACCTTGTTCGAAGACCACCATTGCACCTACAATGGCTGTCCCTTGAGTGTTGGACACATCGTAGCATTCTATTCGATTTGGCGGACCAGGCAGCTGAAATGCAGACTGCAATTCGGCCAAGGCCAGCTCTTGTTTATGGGTGTCTGCCTGCCATTGCGTCCGCAAAGCGGCCAGTGTCTCAGAAGCGTTCTCAGCAGCCATTGCGACTAATTCCTGCGGTTGACCATCCTTTGGAACAAAAATCTCCACCTTCTCTCCACCGCGCCGCGACCGAAGCCATTGACCTATGATCCTGGCTTCGTCGATTTCCTGGGGAAGCATCACCTGCTGAGGGATCGTGGCGGCTTCCGTATAGAATTGTTTGACGAATTGTCCCATTACCTCACTATCCGCGGTATCTTCCGTTCCTTCAAGGATGAAATATTCACGTCCAATCAATTTGCCGCCACGGATAAAGAAGATTTGCACACAGGCCTCTCCATCAGAGCGAGCCATCGCCAGTACGTCTGAATCCAAGTAATCAGTGGCGAAAACGATCTTCTGCCTTTCTATAATAGTCTCTACTGCTTGGAGTTGGTCGCGCAGTGCGGCGGCTTTTTCGAAGCGCATGTCATCAGAGGCTTTTTGCATTTCAGCCTGTAAACGGGTTACAATGCCCTCGCTGTGCCCGCTAAGGAAATCCATCAAATCAGAGATCATTTGACGGTAGCCAGTCTGGTCAATGACCCCAATGCAGGGAGCGGTGCAAAGCTTGATATCATAGTAAAGACAAGCTCGCTTGTCCTGTCCGGTAATGACGCGGTCGCAAGTTAAATAAGGAAAGATGCGACGCAGAACGTCAAGCGTCTGGTATACAGCCCAGGCGGAGGTATATGGGCCGAAATAGCGCGAACCATCTTCGACCATTTGCCGCGTTACTGTGACTTTTGGGAATGGGTCGGCCCAATGGATTTTGATATATGGATAGCGCTTGTCATCCTTGAGCCGGACGTTGTATTTGGGACGATGTTTCTTGATCAAATTCATCTCGAGGATCAACGCCTCGAGTTCCGAGCCGACTAAAATCCATTCGATGTTTGCAATTTCGCGCACAAGCCGCCGTGTTTTCGCATCATGACCAGCGTCGGCGTGAAAATATGACCTGACGCGATTCCTTAAACTGATGGCTTTACCGACATAGATAATCGTCCCATCGGAGTTTTTCATCAGGTAACAGCCGGGTTTGGGGGGGAGAGTAGCAAGGATGCCCTGCAGTTTTTCGGAGATATCCATAAGGAACAATTGTACTCGTATCTCAGCGGGTCAATAGGTGTTTTTGGCTATTGAAGTCTAAGTATGCTTATGTTATAAACTTACTAAACCAACAAGGAGGCTCTTATGTCGAATCAAATGTCAAATGCTCCGATGATGCCCGCCGGCTCGAATTCTTTTTTTCAGACCTGGGTACCTGCGCTTACCAAACCTAATGAGCAGACCTATGCCGAAATCGCGGGTTCCCCGAATGCGAAGGCCACGACCGCCTATTTATGGGTTTTTCTTAGTACGATCGTGACATCTTTAATTACATTAATCGTACAGGGAGCTACTTTGCGAGAACGATTAGCTGCGTCGGGTATAGGCGCAGAACGGCTTGGGAATGGATTTGGAGCTGTATTAATCACATTACTTTGCGGGGCGCCCATTATCGCTGCGATCGGAACCATATTTTTCGCGATCACTGTAGCCATCGTCCAGTGGATCGCCAAGATGTTTGGCGGAAAGGGTACGAACGACCAACTAGCCTATGCATTCGCGGCTATTGGAGTACCTTATTCACTTCTCTCGAGCGTTTTTATCCTGCTATCGGCAATTCCATTTGTTGGTTTTTGTTTTCGATTAATTCTTGGGCTTGCAGGACTTTATATCCTCGTCCTTCAAATCATGGCAATCAAGGGTGTCAATCAATTTGGATGGGGGCCTGCGATTGGTTCGCTATTCATCCCCGGTTTGGTAGTGGGCCTTTTATGCTGCTGCGCGCTGGCTATCCTATTTGCTGCTTTGGGACCGGCGATCGGAAATATATTTAGCACGATCAACCAGAGCATAAACCCATAAATTTGGTTTAGATCGCGCTTTTACGATATATGAGAAAAATAATACCTCCTGGAAATAAAGGAGGTATTATTTTTTGGGGGTAAATATTCGTGAAAAGATTTCTTGCGATCACAAAGACAAGAATGGATAGCAATATCATAAATCTTTGCCACAAAAAGTCCTATTTTTAATAACTTTTTGTGACTTTAGTGAGATTATTAACCCTTCTTATTCGGGATTAAACTTATACCCTACACTGGCTACGGTCTGGATAATCAGCGGATTGGCCGGATCTATTTCAAGCTTTTTGCGCAGGCGGTAGATTGTGTTTTTAAGGACTGTATTATCCGCTTCCTCGCCATAGCCCCAGACCCTTTGAATCAACTCCTCGGCAGAAACCGTACGGCCCGGGCGACCCATCAGTATATACATTAAACGTAATTCCAGGTTGGTCAGGTGAACCGGACTTGCGTTTTCTATAACCACTGATCTCTCGGAAGGGACCAAATTGACCCTTCCGACCTTGAGCGGATCGAGGGCGTACATGGGAACTGAAGAAGAGCGGCGCAACCATGCTTTTATCTTCGCATGGAAGAGCGAGGGACTGATCGGTTTGATTACACATTCATCCACTCCTGCATCATAGGCTTGCAGGATGTATTCTTCGGGTTTGTTTTGGGTCAGAAATAAAACAGGAACGACTGATTCTTCTCTTAGGCTGTTAATCATGCTCAGCAGAGTCGGTTCTACAGTATTGATGTCGACCACGATCAAATTTGGGACTTCTTCTGACCAGCGCCGTAGAATTTTTGTTGGATTCGGTTCCATGACAACCTCGAAATTTTGCTCTTGCAGGCTATAAGCCCAGAGAGGGCCAGTTGTCATGCTGTTACTCACTACCAATACCTTCGGGGTGAAATTCATTATCTGCTTTTTCCTAACCCTAATGGACGAACAATGTTACTTTTTCTATTATAAAACCCAATTTGGTGAGGCGTGGATAATATGTCACAAGCGAATTATACCCGATTGAATAGACCAAATTCCATCGCCCGCCCAAACAGTTAAGGTAGTTTGTTTTCGTTATAATCCCATTATAATTGATCCTCGTTGAGGTTCTTACAATCCATGGTCAGGTGCGGTCGCCTCATCCAAAGTTAAATTCGAGGCTTTCGTACAAGCCAGTTTGACGGCAGGTTTGTTTATCAATATAAGTGTTCAATGGAGCCTTCAACTTCTTCTGTTGAATCTTTAGAAGCCCAGATCGGTCCTTTGATAAGAGACCTCGGGCTAAAGCTTGTTACAGCCGAATCTTGCACCGGTGGCCTGATCGCCAGCCGTATCACCAACGTTCCCGGTTCTTCAGATTATTTCCTAGGCGGTATCGTGGCATATGCATATGAAGCGAAAGTAGCCTTATTAAACGTGTCCTGGGATACGCTCAAAGCTTATGGTGCGGTTAGCCAAGAAACAGTGCTAGAGATGGCCCGAGGTGCGCGCAGGGCTCTCGGAGCTGATCTGGCGATATCTGTCAGCGGTATTGCAGGACCCGGTGGAGGCTTACCTGATAAACCGGTTGGAACCACCTGGTTTGGTCTTTCCGCGGTCAACGGTGAATGGGCTTATCTGCATCAATTTAATGGCGACCGCTTGCGAAATAAGGCCTTTGCAGCTGATACTGCCTTGAACATCTTAGTAGATTATTTACGGGGAGGCGCAAAGTGAAAGTTGTGGTTATCATCTCTGCGAATGGCGAGTGGGAAGCGGTGAAATCGCTTTTCCCTGAATCGAAGCTCGAACATTCAACCTTTGGTGAACGATTTGACGCTACCTTAGAACAAAAGACACTCACATTTTTTCATGGCGGATGGGGAAAGGTCTCGGCTGCTGCCACGGCCCAATTTGTAGTTGACCAATTCCATCCCGATTTGATGGTAAATCTTGGAACATGCGGCGGCTTTCTAGATAGGATAGAGCTAGGTACTATTATCCTGGTCGAAAGAACGATCATTTATGATATTGTGGAACAAATGACCGATGCGGAGGGAGCGATCGATCATTATTCGGTTAAATTGGATTTGAATTGGCTGCCCAGGATAACACCTTCCCCGGTTGCGCGCGGTCTGCTCGTTTCGGCGGACAGGGATATTATGGTGGATGATATTTCCCTGCTGATCAAAAAATACGATGCAGTTGCCGCCGATTGGGAGTCAGGTGCTATCGCGTGGGTTGCGCAGAAAAACAATCAACGCCTGTTGATCTTACGCGGCGTTAGCGACCTGGTGGGCGGGGAGGGTGGGGAAGTATATGGTGATTATGAATTGTACATGGGTCGTACAAAAGAGATCATGAGACGGCTGATAGATATCCTGCCCAAATGGTTAACAGGGATCGAAAAGATCCAACTTGGTTATCGAGTGTAGGATTATACGAAACTAGGACGTCCTTGTCACCAGACGTCCTAGTTTACTGCTATTTTGTAGGATCTAATACCCGACCCGCGAAAAGGATTTGTTTGTTCGGAAGATCCCGAATGAAAAAGATGAAAGGCCGGTCAATAGTGAGATTCACTCCTGACTGCATCATGCTGGTGGGCGCCATGATCACGGAGGTGGCTGCTGCGGCCTCCGTTCCTTTCTCGTCCACAGCAACAAAAGCCTGATGGAGGACCTTGCTAATAAAAAGATCACGCCCACCCGTCATACCGGAGAAGTCGGCGAGGTTGGGATCAAAAGCATTTGGCATCCCTAGACCGGATAGCTGTTGACCGAGGTTAAAGTTCGTTTTGAAACTGAATTTTGGCAAGCCGAGTGATAAGGGTGTTGGCTGCATTCCGGTTAGGATATCGGCGAGCTTTTGTGTATTGAGTTGACTCTCAAAGTCCTCGAATTTTCCGACATCAGGGATCACAATATCCATCGAGGCGGTATCGCCCAAATAATTAAGCTCAACAGCTTGATAGCCATTACCGGTCGAATATGGTACGGCGGAGAAATCGTTCGACATCATTTTGACCTGTGAAACTGAGCCATCCAGCAAATGGAACGGCGCATCCTTCGTGTCAATCGGATCGAATTGGTTCTCCCAGTCGGCTTTGAAATAAATGGCATTGACCAATACTAACTTGGTCATGGGATCGAGCGCTCCTTCCGATATCAGATCCCTAATTTTCTGGTGTGTTTGAGCGCTCACCCATTGATTAATGCCGCTGCGGACGGCTTCAGGCTGGTTAACGAAATCGGCGAGCTGTACGCCTGCCCCATAATTTCGGGCGATCAGGTCCAGGTAAATTTTTAGGAAAACGAAGGATTGTTCTGCCCAGACTGCATTAGCGATATCAAGTTGTAGAGGTTGTCCGTTGTTCGTTCCTGGTTGTCCCTCCCGGGTTAGGTCAAGATCGAGCTGATTGAAAGCAGGATGCAAACGTTCCTGAGGGATTGTGAAGTGCAAAGCATCTGCCATTTGTAATTCGGTTTCTCCGTGAGCTCCGGCATAGGCCATGGCGAGAGCGAGAGAAATACTGTAAGGCGAGAAGACGACATTTCCATCCGTTGATCTCAGGGACTGATAAAGGTTGAGGGCAAAGACATTGTTTCCATCCACAACGGCCGATAAATCGGCTGGGGAAACATTGGGATTTTTATCGCGGGGTAGATCGGATTGGGCTACTTTCAGTGACATAGATGGCAGGCAGGCGGAGAGGAAAAAGGATGTCACGGAGATGACAGTTACGATTTTCATTAATAATCTCATTCGCACTCCTTTCAGTTCAGATAAGGACGTAATTCGACCTTTTTTTGTTTCATCAACGGCATTTTCCATTGAGACTGCCACATTATCATCGGTGCAACATCGGATCTCAGGGGATCCAAATTTCCTGTAAATGCGTTTGCTCGTGTCCGTTGAGAACTCTTTTGCAACCGGACGTGAACATAGCCTTGGGCGCGAGCAAAATCAAAATGCAGCTTTATGAGCTGATAACCGAACCCCTGACCTTATTAAGCCTCCAACAGCCGAATGCGTTAAAATTCGGCTGTTATATCATCTAACTTGCAAATTAAGCTTTGACCAATAAGCTTGTCAAGATCCAGCACAACAGGGGAGAGGCCGCTGTCCTCAAAATAATGAATTTGCCCTTTGTTCGTATTCAAGTTCTACGAGGACTTGACCAGATAAGTAATTTTCTATATCATAACGCCTTATGCCCCTAACAGACAGTAAGAAGAAATCCCCTCCTGTTATCAAAAAGAGAAGCAAAAATACGATAGAAAGGGAATGTCATTAAATTTATGAGTATTGAGAGTCCTACGGCGGAAAAACCAAGCGGTTTGGAACAAAAATGGAAAGTGCTAATCACCGTGATGTTCGGCATTTTCATGGTCATTCTGGACTCAACAATCGTGAACATAGCGTTTCCAACTCTGCGCCTCGAATTCCACGCCAGTCTTGCAGATGCGCAGTGGGTGATCAGTATCTATGTTCTCGCGCTCGGCGTTACCACGCCTGTTTCGGGTTTTCTTGCGGATCGCTTTGATATCAAACGCATTTATTTAGTTGGACTGGCGATATTCACGTTGGGGTCTTTCCTGTGTGGTATAGCACCCTCGCTTGGTTTGCTTATCGCCGCCCGAGCCTTACAAGGTTTTGGCGGCGGGATCGCTCAACCTCTTGGACCTGCACAAATGTATCGTGCATTCCCGCCCAAAGAGCAAGGAACGGCCTTCGGTATCTTTGGAATAGCCTTAGTAGTCGCCCCGGCGCTTGGCCCCATACTCGGCGGCTGGCTGATCGACCTCCAACTTTGGCGGGCGATTTTCTTCGTCAATATCCCGATTGGCATCCTCGGGGTGATTTTAGGATCTCGCTTTTTAGTTGACTATAAGACTGGAAGAAAGCCGCTCTTCGATCGGTTTGGTCTGCTTACAGCTGTCCTCGGTTTTGGAGCGGTGCTTTACGCAGCGTCGGTGGCGGAGATTAATGGATGGACCGGTTCCATTACATTGTTAATCCTGGGTCTGGGCTTTGCAATCCTTATCGTTCATGCCATCGTTGAATTGAATATAGTCAAAGAGCCGATGATGAACTTACGGCTTTTTAGCAACCCGACGTTCCTTAATGCAAGTTTGGTCGGTTATGTAGCCACCGTTGCCTTGTTTGGTGCAGAATTCCTGATGCCGCTTTACTTACAAAGTTTTCGTGGACGAACCGCTCTCGAAGCCGGGTTGATTTTGCTTGGTGTCGCAGCCACATCAGCAATTGCGACGCCCTCGGCAGGTCGGTTGTACGATAAGATCGGGCCCCGCATGATCATGGTGGTAGGCTTTATTATTTTGTGCATCAATACCTGGCAGCTGGCTGAGATCCAGGCGACCACTCCAATTTCGACCATCGTGTTCCTTTTAGCATTACGGGGTCTTGCCGTGGGCCTGACGCTCCAAACCTCTTATGTTACCGCATTGAGCAGCGTCCATCTTGACGAATTACCACGTGGTTCTTCCCTTTTGAATAGTACACGTTTCGTTGTACAGGCAGTTGCCGTCGCGACGCTGGCGACAGTTTTGGTGGGTTTCCTTTCTCCAGATGTAAAAGCGCAGCAGCAAAAGTTGCAAGACTCGCAAGTGACTCAGACGGTTCAATTCGGTGTGTGTGAGACCCCCGGCATCGCAGCGCAGGATAATCTACCACCAGGGAGCTCTGCCTCATTAGCTTTATTACCGATTCAATCTGCACAAGTCGCTCGAGCCAAAATCATTGCGGGTCTAAAATTGGCTTGCGACCAATCTCTGCAGGGTTTCGATGCTGCTTATCGCATCACTTTCTACTCTTCGCTCGGCGCCTTGCTATTAGCTGTCTTCCTACCTGGGTGGCCCGGTAAATGGGGCGGACGCAGTTCAACGCAGGCGCCAATACCCGGTGGTCATTAAGACTGGTATTTAACCTGATAGATTCTAACAAAAAGGACACGATTCCGTGCCCTTTTTGATTTCAAGCCAAACCAGCAAAATAGTCGGTCTTGATATGGGAAGAATGGATATTGAGACGATGCAGGGTATCCTTAAAGGAATCCACCATTCCACGCGGACCGGAAAGATAGAACATACAATTCCTGAAATCCGGCACCGTGGATCGGACCAGGTCAGGTGTAAGACGACCGACCCATCCGCTCCAATTTTGAGGAGCATTGTGTTTGTCTGTTATCGTGTAAATCGTCCGAATACCTAATTCCTGTTGCGCTCTATCAAAGATCTCCTTATATACAATATCGTTGGTCGTTCTGTTGGTGTAAAAGAGGGTGATCGGCCTGCGCTGGCGAGTATCAAGTAAGTATTTGATCATGCTCCGGAAGGGAGTTATTCCGATACCTCCTGCGATAAAAATACATTTTTGCCATGAACTGTAAGGTAAAACAAATTCACCGGCCAGTTGCGACGCAACAATTTCATTATCCTTACCCATTGAAAGCATTGCCTGTTTGAAAGTGCTCGAGTTCTTATAAAACTTTATGCCAAGCCTCAGGTTATGTTCCGTTGGTGAAGACGCGAGAGTAAAAAAGCGACGATTCCCGCGGCTGTCGGCGTTGTCCTGACCGAGAGTCCATTCCATATATTGTCCGGGTTTGAAAGAGAATTTACGTGGAGCAGTGAAAACGAATTCGTATGTGTCGGGGGATATTCGGGTTGTTTCCTTAAGCCTTAAAAGAAGCCTTGTTTTCGGACTGACGAAATAAGAATATATATTCCCGATCAGAATGGCAATCTCAGGGGTTACGAAGAAGGATCCCAAATGAAATTGAGGGGCGAAAAGAAAACCAACCAATATGCCGTAATAAATGCGTTTGGTTCCGGTTGGTGGTGTTGTCACAGGCTCTGTGAGGATGATGAAGGCGAAGAACATAAGCGGGGATGACAAGATGGCATTTTGCACTGTCGCGATGAAGTCATTACTGAAAAGGGCGGTCAATAAAACAATCACCAGAGCCGTGAGAATGAAACTTAAAACGAGGTCAAACCTGCCGATTTTGCGTACAATCAGAAGGCCGCCAAGGAGAACAAAAGGAGCCATCCAGGCGTTTCCTACCCACCAACTGGCCGATTGATTGATGGTGAAATATGTCAGGGTGACAGCGAAGGCAACTGGATTAAATATATGTTTGCCTTTGATTGCCAAAACGTATTTCGAAGCCATCGCCCACAAGGCAGCCCAGCCGAAGAACCAAAGATCATTGAGAGATTTAATCGGTGTAAGAATGAGTGCCAGGATCAGCGCCGAGATATATACTGATTCCAAGTTGGCAGGTACGCCAAAGGTTGCCGCAAAAAGGCGGTTTACGATCACACAAACTGCCAATAAGAACGCTATCGAAACCAGCAGGGCAAAGGGATCGTAAGACATAGCCCCCATAACACTCATGAGAAAGGCGATTGCAACCAGGCAAATCAAATAATACAGCACCAACCGGTACATGGTGATCCGGTTGAGCATGTCGTCAATGAACTTAATCATGGAGGACATGCCTTTCAAAACCGGTAGTGAAGGTTGCGCGTTTATCCCGATCGATCATATAGCCTTCAAAGCCATGCAGCCTTTCGATAAAGTTAATGCCTTCATATCCCATCGCAAAAGCCGCCGTAGCAAAACGATCAGCTTCGAAAATGTTGGGACCTATGACAGTCACGCTCATTATGTCTATTATCGGTTGGTCTCCGATCTTCGGATTATAGATATGCTGCCCGCGTATATAAGTCCCAGACGTGGCTATACCGCCATCGCTAACGGAGATTACTTTTACAATTTCATCAATATTGAACGGGTTTCTTATACCGACACGCCAATTATTTCCCTGGCTGTTTTTTCCGAAAACTTGAATATCACCACCTGCTTCAATATAGAAATTTTCCAACCCTTTTTCACAAAGAATATGTGCGGCATTATCAATCGCCCAGCCCTTAACCAACCCTGAGGGATCAAAGAAACCGTTATGCAGGATGTCAAAAAATCCGTTGGTTGCCAGACGAGTTAGTTCGGACAGCTCGAAGACAGTTTTCATGTCTTCGGTCGCCGCTTCCAATTCAAGGTCATGATTGTTGATTTGAGAGATTTCGCTGTTTTCCTTATAGGTACTGAATTTCCCGTCAACATATTCAAAGTATTTGAAAACCGTATCAAATAATCCCTCGGTGGCCGAGGGATCGATGACTTCTATTGTAACTGGCATGCCCATCAGGATTCTGGTCTGTTTCACGATCAATTTTTTGCCGAGTTGAGCGCATTTTGAAGCGACATCATAAAAGCTTCGCTAGTCAAAGTGGCGCCCGAGATGATATCCACACTCGCACTTTGGGATTGTAAGGCTTCCTGTTGGAGATACGGAACCGCGATATTGTTGATCTCGACTGACGTTCGCCGATCACTTGGATATTCAAGGAACTGCACGTTAGCTATCTTTCCGCTCTGGATCGTTGCCTGCACTTGTACTAAACCGTAATACGCGTCAATTTCGGGACCTTTATACGTCCCATCCTTGTAAAGACCACTGCTTGCTGCCGGCGAGTTGGGTAAAGTTTGGGGTGTATCTGTTGGAAGCGGAGCTGAAGCAAGCGGTGATGAAGTAGCTGAAAGGGGCCCTGCTGAAATGGAGGATGAATTCGGCGGGAAGGGCGCTGATGCCAGCGGAGAGGACTGGTCCGGGATGGCGGCATTGATTGGGGTCAATGGAGCGGAGGTCAAGCTGGCATCAGGATTCGTCAACCGTTCGTGGATGACATAAGCAATAAATGCAAACACCACGAAACCGGATAAGAAGAACTTTTTGACAGCCCGACCCAAATCGAAACCTTGACGTGATTGATTTCTTTGCATTAAAGTTTCCTTTTCTCGTCCAATCATCAAAATATATGAAAAATAGTAGCATGTATAGATTACAGCCAGATGAAATTAATTTGTAGATAAACAAGGTGGACCTGGAATACATACAAGGCGAGTTACGGCCCTAAGGATGGTCCCTAGTTACTTGATCCAATATTAATTTTTTAATCCCCTAAGGATATTAAATTTTGTCAGAAGAAATGGGGACAATGATACGCATCGCAGGTGTAGCATTTATAAAGAAAATCAGTGGCTGACCGGAGGACTGGAGCGATTTTCACAACGCTGGTTAGTAAGTAATTCCTGATAACAAGAAAAATGGCCCTCCGGCGAACATCCGCTGGAAGGCCTTTTTTATCGTCGTTAGTGCTTCACTAACTGCAAATTAACCGGATTTAGACTTTCAGTACCGAGTCCTCCGAGCCATAGGGATTGGGGACAAAACCGTCGGCTTGAGCATCGTTCTCCCAGCGTTCGCCGTCTATAAGATAGCGGAATTGGTATTTTTGGCCAGATTTTAAGATAATACTTAAGCTAAAACTGCCAGTTTTAAGTTTTGTCATATTCTTTCCAACCCAATTGTTAAAATCTCCATAAAGCTGAACTGTTTCGCCAGCTTTTTCAAGGGGAAATTTAAAAGTCACGCGGCACTTCTTTTTGTCTTGCGAATATTTTTTCGTTATCATGGGGTCCCTCCAGGAGGACTATCAATCAAAGATTCACCTTCGTATTTGTACTATTTTTAGGTTACCATTGGGTTAAGAACAGTTTATTACTTGTTCAACCTTAGGCCGTTGTATGAATGGATATTCGTTATTATACATTCAACTAATTATTTGTAACACACAAATTCAGAACTCTTAACTGCAAAGATTCTACCTAAGAATTAAATAGACCCTCAAAAATTTCGAAAATTTTGAGGGTCTATTGGTTACATCCCCAAGCGAGCCCGTTCCTCCTCCGCCACGCGTTCATCGAGCTTCTTAAACAAGGGGCTCGGCTCATTTAACTTGATTCCGGGTTTTAACTCACTAGGTTTCCATTGTTGGATCAGGGTATTTCCTGGCTTATCACGATATCTTAAAACGTTATGCTCACCTAGTGTGTCTTTCACTTTCTCAACAAATTGCTCGCCAAAAAGTGAACCCTCATAACCAAAGAATCGATGTAACCGTTCAGAGGTGAATGGTAGAAAAGGCGCGAAGAGCACCTTTAGTGAATCAATAGCTTTCAGGGCAGTGTAGATTGTTTTGGCAGCCCCGTCCTTGTCGGTCTTAATAGCGGACCACGGCGCATTGACATCCAGGTAGACATTAACGGAACTGGCGAGTCTCATCGCTTCACCCAGCGCAGAACGCAACCGTACGGCATCGAGTTCCCTGCCTACAGTGATGAATCCGCTTTCAATCACGCCTAAGAGATTTATATCTGAGGGGCGAAGGGGCGGCAGTCCACCCTGACTCTTTCCGAAATCAGGAACAAACCCATCCCAGTGCTTATAAGAGAAAGTCAAAACGCGGTTGGCGAGGTTGCCCCAGGTTGCCACCAATTCGTTGTTGTTGCGTGCCACAAATTCACGCCAATCCCAATCACTATCCTTATTCTCGGGCATATTGACAGTCAGATAATAGCGGAGGGCGTCGGGGTCATAGCGAGTTAGGAATTCGCGGACCCAAACTGCCCAATTGCGGGAGCCGCTGATTTTTTTCCCTTCCAGGTTCATAAATTGGTTGGCGGGGACATCGTAAGGCAGGCTGAGTTTGATATTTCGCTCTTCGGCAAAAATCTCCATGAATTGTTCACCCATGCCCATCAGCTCGGCCGGCCACATCGATGTGTGGAAGAAGATGTTATCCTTGCCGATAAAATAG
Organism: Anaerolineae bacterium; assembly: GCA_041498515.1. Lineage (GTDB taxonomy): Bacteria > Chloroflexota > Anaerolineae > Anaerolineales > Villigracilaceae > Fen-1038. Next base: position 9,585 of record JBGQIO010000014.1, on the reverse strand, counting down.
AATTGGCGCGCTTGAGGATTCGTCCACCACTCACGCCAGGCTTCTTTTTTAATACCAAACCGGCTCCATTCAATCGCTGCGGATAGATAGCCGATGACGGCCTCAAACCAGACGTAGAGCTTTTTATCCTCCCAACCTTTTTCCTCCACTGGAACGGGAATTCCCCAATCGAGATCGCGTGTAATCGGGCGCGGCTTGAGACCTTCGGACTCGATCTTACCCAGGGACTCGCCCAAGACGGCTTCGCGCATGTGCGGAGAGCGCTCGCGCAAGAAAGCTTTAACGTTCGGTTCCAACTTGGAGAGATCGAGATAATAGTGCTCGGTATCTCGCAGCTCGAGTGCACCGTCTCCGGTCTTGGCTCGCGGATTGATCAATCTTTCCGGCTCGAGAACATTGCCGCAGTTATCACATTGATCTGACCTTGCACCTTCGTAACCGCAGATGTAGCATGTCCCTTCAACATACCGGTCCGGCAGGAATATTTTCGAAGTAGGGGAGTACCACTGCTTGCTGAATTGCTTGAAAAGGTATCCGTTTTTCTGCAGGGCAAGGAAGATGCTCTGAGAGACCTTGAAATGATTCTCCGTATGTGTAGTTGTAAACAAGTCATACGAAATGCCGGCTGCTTGAAACAATTCGAGAAAGCCGTTGTGGTATTTCTTGTAGACTTCCTCCACTGACATGCCTTCTTTATCAGCCGCGATCACAACCGGAGTGCCGTGAGAGTCTGTGCCGCTGACCATCAATACATTGTCCCCTTTGAGTCGATGATAGCGGGCAACAATATCCCCCGGCAGGTGGGAACCGGTTAAATTGCCTACATGGATCTCTGCATTGGAATAAGGCCAGGCGATGGCGATCAGTATATTATCAGGCATAAGACTCCGAGATTGAAAATTGAACTTTTGCAAATAGGTTAGAAATTCGTGTTTTGGACTTATCGTTGATGAACATTTTCCTTCGTTAATGGATTTCCGAACAATGATCAATAAATACCAAGTTCAAGTCATTGAAAATATAAAAGGCCGTCCACGTGGTTGGGACAGCCTTTTGTTTCGGTCAATGCGAAATTAACGCTTATCCCGGGCGCGGATTAAAAGGGGCATTTGTATCATAAAGGATGATCCGCTATTCATACGGTTAGTTTAAACCGCTGCAAGAGGATTGTCAATGGAATTGACACGAATTCTATTTTTTCAAGAGGTTTTTTAGGACAGAAAAAGCTGATTCTTCAAGGTTCGGTCGATGACCGCAATCCCTAACGTTGAGGTCTTGCCCGCAAACGGTGCACAAGCCCTTACATCCGGGTTTGCAAATTGGGTTGATGGGGATTTCCAGAAGAGCATATTCTCTAATCAGTGGTTGAAGATCGATCTGGGCATCTTCGGGCACGATCAGCCCAGACTCGCTTACCGATTTTTCATTGAACGCGTACAACTCGGTCATTTCCCAAGCAAGGGATTGACTGAATGAGATCAGGCAGCGCGCACACTCAAGCGTGCTCTCACCGGAAAACTTGCCAGTGACCAACAAGCCCTGTGGGGTACGTCCGATATTCACCAGGCCACCAAAGCTACGGAGTTCAAGGTCGTCTCCAACTTTTATACGATCGAATTCAAAAGGAAAATCGTAAATGGAACCGACATCCTCATGGATGATGAAACCGACGTTCAATCGAAACGGATGGCGCGGGTTAGCCATACAATCCTTTATTAAATTGCCGTGTATGGAGAATTTCTCAAAATTTTATTATTTTCTGTATGACGGGTGAGATCAAGTTTTGAGATTCAAATCCGAGTCATTGGATCATTTTTTAAAACAACGATTTTAAGGAATTAAACCTTTCTATCGACAATGTACTTTGCCAGATTTTCCAAGGCTTCCCGCTCGAGACTCGGTTCAAAGCCTTCCAGAGTTTGTAAAGCTAGATCAACATGCTTTTTGGCTTCGCTCATTGCTTTCTTAACCGAGTCTGTATTACGGATCGATTCAACCAACCGTACCATTCGGTCCTGGTTACCCCAGCCACCCTCTGACAAAGATTTTATATCTTCATCCATAGGATAAGCTTCGGCGTAATAGATCGCCGGTAAAGTGACCAAACCGTTCTGTAAATCATACCCAATAGGTTTGCCCATTATCGCCTGTTCGCCAGTGTAATCAAGGATATCGTCAACGATTTGGAAGGCGATCCCGGTCTCATAACCGAATTTCCTCATTGACTCGATTACAGATAACCCAGCGGGGCTGACTAACGCGGCAGCCCGGCTCGTCATCTCGAAGAGGGAGGCGGTCTTGGCGTAGATACGCTGATAATAATTTTCGCGATTGATAACACCTCGGCTGGAGAACATTTGGGTCAATTCCCCATTAACAATAATGGCCAGCGTCTCGGCGAAGGAATTCATCAAAGGCAGATGATCGGTTTCTGCGGCCAGTTTGGCCGCACGGGCAAATAAAAAGTCGCCTGTCAACACGGTCGCCGCCGGTGACCAGCGGGCGTTGAGGGTTGGCATGCCCCTGCGTAAAAGAGCCCCATCAATCAGGTCATCGTGTACGAGGGTGGCAGTATGTAATAATTCCACTGCCGCGCCCAGTGTGATGAGTTTATCCTCCGGTGCGCCGAGCATATCTCCGACAAGCAAGCCGAGACTGGGACGGATACGTTTACCGCCCGCGGCCAGGATCTGTTCGAAAGCTGCCCGCAGATCGGGATGGCGATCGTCCGCCTGTGCATGCAGACGGGCTTCTACAAGTTGTAGTTGCGCTTGAACCGGTGAAAGGAAGGTAACTGTATTCAAACGGTCTCTTCCCAGGCGAAAAGCCGCGCGGCGTTTTCCGTGGTCACGTCGGCAACCTCCTGTGGTGTACGAGATATGATTTCAGCAATTTTATCAGCAATATGAGCCACAAAGGCGGGTTCGTTCCGCTTTCCTCGGTGTGGTTGAGGTGCAAGGAAAGGTGAATCGGTTTCAATCAACAAATTCTCCAATGGAATATTGGCGATAACCCGACGCCGGTTCTCCGCATTTTTATACGTAATAGGACCGGTCACACCGATATAAAAACCGAGCTTTATTGCTCGTTGTGCAGTCTCAAGCGAACCGCTGAAAGAATGTAAAACTCCCGGTCGATCCAGCAGCGGGATCTTGCGAGCCTTCAAGGTAGATACCCATTCCTCCAGAATATTGATCAGATCCCCAGCACATGGGCCTTGCTCAATATCACCTTTTTCACGGCAATGAAGCACTACCGGCAAATGGAGTTCCAAAGCGAGGGCGAGTTGATTTCTTAGAATCTCGATTTGAGTCTTGCTCATTGAGGAGTTCCAGTAATAATCGAGCCCGACCTCGCCGATCGCTACGACTTTAGTCCTCTTGCCGGCGCCAGAGGATGTAGGGTGAGGGAACGTCAATTGTTTCAAGTCAGAAATTGTTTGTCCGTCCCACGATTCGGCATCATTAGGATGGACACCTACTGCGGCGTAGAGCATTTGATGAGAGTCCGCCAATTTAACCGCAGCTCGACTGGATGCCACCGTTAAACCCGGAATCAGTATGCGTGCAAGCCCAGCCGTTTGTGCGCGCCCGATCACTTCATCGCGGTCGGCATCGAACTTTTCGAGATCTAAATGACAGTGAGTGTCAGTCAGCACGTTTGAATGTTCAAACGTTAATTCAGACCTGCGATCTTCAATCCATCCTTTAAGATCGCCTGTACTTTGTCTTGGTGCGTTGTTTCGCAGTAGACGCGCATAATAGGCTCTGTGCCGCTGAAGCGGATCAAAAGCCAGCCGCCATCTTCAAGTTTGAATTGAAAGCCGTCTACCGTAACTAAATCCGTAACTTTCAGCCCGCCAATAGTCATTGGATGAGCCGAAAGGATTTTTTCTTCCCGTGTCTTGCGATCACCCTCGAAAGGTGTGTCAATGCGGTCATAGAAGTGCGCACCGACCTTATCGAAAAGGAGTTTGAGTAATTCTGAGGGCTTCTTTCCCGTTTGAACCATAAAGTCAAGCATAAAAAGGCCGGCTAAAATGCCATCCCGTTCGGGGACGTTTCCGCGAAACGCATAACCACCGCTTTCTTCTCCACCGATCATAGCATCGGTCTCAATCATCTTTGGTGCCACGTATTTGAATCCAACACCCGTTTCATAGACCGGCACATTATAAAGGGTGCCGAGTTTGTTCAACATAGTAGTCGTCGAAAGTGTTTTAACGATAGCGCCGCGCTGACCGCGGATTTCAAGAAGATAATAAGCCAACAAACCATACACGCACAACTGATTTATGAATTCCCCATATTCATTGCCCACCCCGACGCGGTCAGCATCTCCGTCTGTGATGAGCAACACATCGGCTTTATTATCCAGGGTGGCTTTGAGTCCTACATCAATGTTCGGCGGGATGGGCTCTGGCCGCTTCATCTCAGGGAAAGAGGGGTTGCGTTCCTTATGAATCTCTACAACTTTTGTCTTACCTCCGGCTAGCAAGCCTGCAAACCAGCCTCCACCATTACCCCACATAGAGTCGACCATTACGGTGAATCCGGCTTGCTTAATCCCTTCGACGTCTACCAGTTTCTTGATATGCTCGATATAAGCAGGTGCAGCATTAAACTTCACGATATTTCCTGATTCAGTCGCCTTGACAAAGTCTTCCCGTTTGATCTTATCCGCTGAGTCCGGAATCAATCCTTCAATCTTCTTCAGACCGTCCGGATCGATCGCGCCCCCGAATTCGTTCCGGACCTTGAATCCGTTATCCGTCGGGGGATTGTGTGAGGCAGTGATATTCACGGCACCGCAAGCCTTCTTGTTTACAACGGAAAATGCGATTACTGGTGTAGGGGTAGGTCCGTCTGTCAGATAAACCTTTAATCCGTTAGCAGCCAATACTTCGGCAACAGTTTCGGCAAAATATTCGCTGTCAAAACGTTTATCGTAGCCAACAACCACCCATTGTCCAAGTTTGTTTTTTTCCAGTAAATAAAATGCAAATCCCTGCGCCGCGCGGCGCACATTATCGAATGTGTAATCCTCGGCGATAACGCCTCGCCAGCCATCGGTGCCGAATTTTATGGGTTGAACCATGAGAAGACTCCTAATTTATTATTTGTTGGATTCTGGTGTAATAGTATTGAAGTTAACCCAAGCCAAGCGTTATTCCCAGATTATACGTTAATAGGCCTCATCCTAGATATATCCCTGATTATTCAAGATCCCAGTAGAAGCGATCTTAATTTTAATCCAAAAGGTATAAAGAAGTTCTTGGCATGCCTTGCTTGCAAAGTCACGGAAAACCTCATATGAAGAAACGGTGAGTTATTCAACTGTATGAGTTTTCATCAATTTACGGCCCCTTGACGAGTAAATGACTGAACTGCACATCAACACCCGTACCACCACTCGTTCCCGGCAAGGCAATAAGACCTATGCCGCCCGAAGAGTATTCGGAATCCTGTATTTGAAGCAGCAGCTGCCCATTTATTAACAAGGTCAATATGTCTCCGTTGCAAATCCCTTCAAGGTGATTTATTTTTCCCTGGTCGATCGTATTTGGATCGAGTGTCCCTTCGTCTAGAGGATCGGAACTCCAGTTGGTATATTTGTAAATGCCGTAAGTCCCATCCTGGCTGAATTCAAAAGAGTATAAGCTGCCTGTGTCCGTCACCCGACAGGCAACTCCAAAGTGCCCGTCGTTTGCTCCTCCATTTTGTTGAATACCCACCTCAATGCTTTCATCTTTATACTTGTTTGTACGCCAAACAATTTGGCCATTCTGCGGATTGTTTATCAAGATATGGTAGGTTCCGTTTTTATATTCAAGAGTGTAATTGGAATTATGAGCTTTATCCCAGCCACTGGAAGGGTTGGTGAAATCATCCTTTAGAAGAATTTTACTGAACGGGATGGGTGTGTCGATCGGTGTTGGCGCAAGAGTGGGAGTATCTGTAGGAATATCAGTTAATATAACAGGGATATCCGTAGGGACGGCGGAGAGTAACGAAGAAGATTTAATACCGGAGAAAACGGTGAATATAATAAACCCCACCGCTCCTAAAATGATGCAAGTCAAGGCGATCGGGAGAATAACGCTCATCGCAGTCACACCTACGGTTACTCCTGCCGTTACCTTTGCAACAGACCCAACCGTTTTGAGAACCTCGTCCTCCATTTGAATCGTCTGTCCATAGCTAACATCAATCGGGGTTGAATGATCGCGGAGTTCTTCGGGGACGATCACAGTAGTTCCACAATAATCACACTTGACTTCCTTCTCTGCACCGGTGGTGCTAACCGGCGATCCACAGTTCGGACATTGGAAACTCTGAGTGTTAGCCATTTCAGCTCCTCCTAGTAAATCTCGTGAATTAAGGGAGAATATATCATAATCAATTCCCTGAAGGGAGACCACGGGTATGCCCCTTTTAGTGCATGCTATAATTTGACCATAATCTGATGACCCATCAAATTTACCTTGATTATGCCGCTACCACTCCCGTTGACAAACGGGTTTTCGACGCGATGGCGCCTTATTTTTCCGTTTCGTTCGGGAATCCTTCATCGGTACATCAGTTCGGTCAGTTAGGCGAGGCCGCGATCGATTCCGCCCGCGAGACCGTCGCAACCAACCTCAACTGCCAACCCGACGAAATTATATTTACTTCCTGCGGTTCCGAGTCTGATAATCTTGCTTTGCGGGGTGCAGCTCTAGCTGCTCGTGAAAAGACCGGTGCAAACAGGTTGCTCACCTCGAAAACAGAGCATCATGCGGTCAGTAAAACCGCCGAACAGCTTGAAAAACTTTATGGCTTTCAGGTCGATTGGCTGGATGTAGACGAGCATGGCATTGTCAAACAGGAAGTCGTTGAAAAAGCGATTAGTGATAAAACGGCACTGGTCTCTGTGATGTATGCAAATAATGAGATCGGAACAATAAATCCAATCCGAGAAATAGCTGCGGTCTGTCATCGAAACGGTATCCTTTTTCACAGCGACGCAGTTCAAGCCGCTGCATACCTGCCGGTGGATGTCAAAATGCTGGGAGTAGACTTGATGTCGCTCGGCGGACATAAGTTCTATGGACCCAAAGGCATCGGCGCGCTATATGTTCGCCGAGGGACAGCGATCCTGCCGACGCAAACTGGCGGCGGCCAGGAGAACGGACGGCGGGCAGGGACGCAAAATGTCCCTTTAATAGTTGGTTTTGCCGAAGCATTTCAACTGGCAAATGAAGAGCGCGAAGAACGTACAACTCACGTCAAGCCGCTGCGAGACCGAATTATCGGATCTGTTCTGGAAACAATCCCTGATTCCCGGCTGACCGGTCTTATCGATTTACGCTTGCCCAATCATGCTTCCTTTGCATTCAAAGATGTAGACGGCAACTTTCTCCTCACACTATTGGATGCGGCCGGGTTTGCCTGTTCATCTGGTTCAGCGTGCAAGACGGGCAATCCCGAACCAAGTGAAGTAATGGATGCCCTTGGGTTGCCGCGCGAGTGGGGCCTGGGATCGCTGCGCATCACTCTCGGCGTAGGGACAAACGCTTTTGAAATTGATTCATTCCTAAATACGTTACCGGGGCTTATCGTTAAGGCCCGAAACCTTGCTCATACTTAGTATTCAATTATTCTTTACCCGGTGAATTAATGTCTAAAGTTGTAGTTGCCATGTCTGGAGGTGTGGATTCCTCAGTTGCCGCAGCCTTACTTAAACAACAAGGCTATGAGGTCGTTGGGATGATGCTGCGGCTGTGGTCTGAGGCGGGTAAAGAAGACTCTAACCGCTGCTGCACCCCGGAGTCTATGGCGTTAGCGCGCCGGGTCGCTGCCAAGCTTAATATCCCATTCTATGTTATTGACGCAAAACAAATCTTCAAAGAAACGGTCGTTCAGTATTTTCTCGATGGATATGCACGCGGCGAAACACCGAATCCTTGTTTGGTATGTAATCGCCAAATTCGCTGGAAGTATTTGCTCGACCATGCTCTCGCTCTTGGTGCCGACCTTATGGCCACTGGGCATTATGTACGGTTAACATCCGATGAAAAAGGGGCAAAGCAGCTTTTACGGGCAGTGGACCAATTTAAAGACCAGTCCTACGTCTTGCACGTGTTAAATCAAGCGAAATTACAAAAGGCCTTGTTCCCAATAGGGGATTTTCCCAAACCTGAAATTCGTAAAATGGCAGAGTCATTCGGGCTCCCAACAGCTTCCCGCCACGACAGTCAGGATTTGTGTTTCCTCGCCGGAGAGGATTATCGCAATTTTCTCCGGAGAAACGCACCGGAATTGTTTAATCCGGGTCAGGTCATCTCTAGCAGCGGTGAAGTAATCGGTGAACATACCGGTTTGGCGAATTACACCATCGGGCAGCGAAAAGGATTGGGCGTCTCCTCATCGGTAGCGCTTTATGTAATAAGCAAGGATACAGCCGTAAATACACTTGTCGTTGGTGAACAAGAAAAACTTGGTTCAAGTCTATTGACGGCTCGCGAGGTCAATTGGGTTTCGGGTGAGGTAATAGGCGGATCGTTCCGCGCCGAGGTCAAGGTCCGTTACACAGCCAAGGAGGCCCCGGCGTTGGTTACAACACTTGATGAAGGGAGAAGGATTCAAGTCCGATTTGACAAGCCGCAGCGAGATATCACTGCAGGTCAGGCTGCGGTTTTCTATCAAGGAGAGGTTCTGATCGGTGGCGGAATTATTCAATAAAAAATAGAATCGCAATTACACAAAAAATGATAATCAATATGAATTATCGTATCGAATCGTTATTATCGGCCCACCTATTCCTTTTTACCCAACATGATCAGAAATAATTGTACTTTTTGTCCAATATCTCAGATCATATTAGCCTGCATGCAATGAATTATGGCGGCTCGATGCCTGAACCGCTGATGGTAAACGACTCAATTATTGGTTTTTGAAAATGAGGGCAATGACGTAATGAAATATGAGAACCGCGTCACTTGCTACAAGACAATCGCGGACTTCTTTGTTACAACCTTGCATCCCTACAATAGGTAGAACTCTACCATGACCCTCCCCTCCATCGTCCTAGGCTTGATCTGCTCCATGTTGATCGGGGCATTATTCCATCTCTGGGTTGATGGAGGCGCAGGCAGATTATTGCTCTATCTCGTTCTGAGTGTTACCGGGTTCATTGCTGGTCAATGGTTCGGCAGTTGGCGTAATTGGATTTTATTACCCATCGGACCGCTTAATCTCGGTTTGGCTGCGGTGGGTAGCTTTATATTCCTTGGCATGGGGTATTGGCTGAGCCACGTGGAACTGCGGCATCCGACAGGCGATGACGATGGTGTATAATTTGGCGTTCGTTATCCCAACCTGTAAGGTAAAATCACATGACCTTTGTCCAGTTTTTGATTGACCTATTTTTACATCTCGACAAGCATCTCAGCGCTGTCATTACCCAATATGGCACTTGGACCTACGGCCTGCTGTTTGTAGTTATATTCATAGAAACGGGCTTTGTCATCACACCCTTTTTGCCTGGCGACTCGCTGCTTTTCGCAGCCGGGACTTTTGCTGCACTCGGATCGCTTAACGTCTG
>JBGQIO010000013.1:0-32315 GCA_041498515.1 Anaerolineae bacterium | reverse complement strand
CAATCTACACAGGCAATATTCTCCTGTTTATGAACACCGTGGTTGAATAAGCTGGGATCAATGTATAGCGAAAGTGTTTCACCGCTGCCTAAGGTTTTAGTCAGCCCGGTTTGGCTATGACAACCCAGGCAATAATCATTGGATGGTTTGCCCTGAGAGACGACCTGCGCTACCGACTGTGGAGATTTCGCCGCATCCACCGGCGACACAAGAGCAGCTGCGGTCACGAGGATCAGGCTCATCCCGACCAGGACCAGCGCCAACCTGAATCGGTTTGCAAACCATTTGATCATTTCATTCTCCTGTAATTTCAGAGCCATGGCGTCCGATAAATCAACGTCCAAACCGGGATGGATGCCATAATTCTATAGTCAACCTCCAGGTTCGGAGAAGTGCAAATTATCACTAAAAAGATATGATTACTTGTTATTTGCATCCTTTTTACAGCAAATGAGATGGCGGGCACGTTGTGCCCGCCATCTCATTTTGGATCTTGCGGACAAGCTTATGGTCGTTTGAATTTCGAAACGTCACCGCCCAGATCTTTTATTGAGTCATATAGGAATTGCATGACGTACATCGGATTGTGGGCAAATGCACCGGGGTCCTTGATTGAGTACTGATAGTTGTAGGCAGCTTCCAACAAACGAGGTGACCAGGCATTGTACGCAATCGGCCCTTTATCATTGGTATCGGCTTTACCATCTTTATTCGCATCCACGAAGAAATACGGATATGAAGCGGCATCATACACAATCGGCGTTCCAGCCTTGGTCTCAGCATACTGCTGTACTGCTGCATATAAGGCTGTGCGGAAGCTGTCGATCTCATGGAAGACGCCTTCCGTAGTATCACCGTTACCATTCCAATCCGTGGTATCCGTCGTAGCGCGAATCTTTTCCAGATCGTCCACACTGGCAACGTTCGTATGGCAGCCCTTGCAGGCATCGACTTTGACATTTAGGGCATGGACGTCATGGCAGTCGGTGCATTTATTGAGCGGGTGCTGAGCGTTGTAGCCAACGTACTTTTGGCCGGTATATTCATACGCACCTTTGGCAGCATCTCCGAACAGCGTCGCACCAGCCGCAAAATAGTGGATATTCTTAAAACTAATCTTGGGGTCGGTCGTATCGGGTGCTTTACCGGTAAGATAATTATTGACGGTCACAGTCGACTCGCGCCCTTGATGGCATTCGAGGCACAAGTTAGCATCCACCGGTTTCAAGTTGCCATTTGCATCCTTCTCTGTGCTGAAGGTCAGGGATACGCCCGAAGGGAATGGAACATTTACGACGGCCAGACGATTCGGGAAGTTGGCCGCGTCATGGCATGTGGTGCACATGAAGCCATTGGCAACCGGTTGGCCAACCACGCCGGTGATCTGGACACCGGATTTTGTCACGACTTCGGTACCGCTGTTGGCAATATATTGGGGCAAGCCTCCAGCGCTGTGACACTTGGCGCAACCCGCTGGGACTATACCGGTGCTATCCCAATCACGGAACGGCATCGTATCGCCAGCGAAGTGACCGGCATCGTCGCGGGCAAGTTTGCTCATGTCCACTGGCTTGGAAATCTCGCCATTCAGATCATCGATCGAATCATAGAGCAGCTCGATGACATACTTGGCATTGTGAGCAAAGGCACCCGGATCCTTGGCTGAAGTCTGATAGTTATAAGCAGCCTTCAGTAAGCGTGCGGTCCAGGCATTATAGGCGATGGCATTGCCCTTATCGTCCTTGGCGGGCTTGCCATCGCTGCCGGCTACGAAGAAATAGGGGTACGCGGTGCCATCGTAGACAATGGCTGTCTTTGACACATCATTTGCATACGTCTGGATTGAGCTATACAGGATATCCTGTACGCCCTTGAGCTCATAATAAATGCCTTCCGTCGTGTTGCCATTGCCATTGTAGTCCACCAAAGAACCATTCTCACGGTTATTCTTCAGGTCATCGACCGTCTTGACATTCTGGTGGCATTCGGCGCACTTGTCGACGCGTACCTGAAGGCTGTGCTGGTTATGGCAATCGAGGCAGGTATCCACACCATCCACGTGACGGAACTTTGGATCATAGACTTTTCCATCGTACTCATACCCCATCTGAGCCTGCGAGCCGTACAGAGTCGCGCCGGCCGCAAAGTAGTGAACGTTGATAAACCCGAAGTTCACAGCCTTTCCGGTCGAATCCTTCATCGGTTGAACAATCGCGTCGACATCGGTGACATTGAAGTTGGCAATTTGCTTGTCAACGCTAACCTTGGATTCACGTCCCTGATGGCATTGCATACAAGTCGCCTCACCCTCTTCGGAGGTATTGACGACCTTGCCGGAGGGGAAGGTAACAGAAGTCAGGGCCATAACAGCTGGATTATGGCAAGTCGTGCACGTAAAAGTGCCGGCGGGAGCAGGCACGTCAGCTGTAACCTTACCATTAGCTGCAAAGTCCTGGAAGCCGGCTGAGGTATGGCACTTGGCGCAAGCAGCCGGAACAACAGCTGGGCTCGCGCTGTTCCAGTGGTTAAACGCTTCAGCCTTGGCATCTGTATGTCCTGAACTTAGGAAAACATCTTTGAATGGTACATCAAGCGTAGGTTGAGCGGCGACCGCAGGGGCTGCTGGCGTCTCGGTGGCTTTGGCAGCCGTGCCGCCACAGGCGGCCAAAACAACTGCGGATAGAACGATGACACCGATGATAACGAGCGTTTTCTTTAATGTCATTCTTTGCATTCTCCTTCCAAAGGATTAGGCATATTTGGAGCTACTTTCTCCTCGGTCCCTTCTAACATCTCCCGTGAATGCCATTAAATTAACGCTAAATTGGGGTGGATAACATAAATTATAGGTGAATGTAACATTAATCACAAGTTAGTTTGGGGTGAATACCACATGACAAATGTCATGTTTTTCCAATTTTTCACAAGTGAGGATTGGGTATATTTCCCGAAATCAGTATTTTTTCGCTCGGTTTAAGATTAATGTCATGTGAGGCAAGTGATGCACCAGTATTGGCTGAAGGAGTGATTGGGCTACAATACTCATGAGACAGTCTTAAATGAATCAGAACCTCTTCCTTATTTACTTCATCTACGGCCTTTCTTTTTTTGCCATGGGGTTAGCTCTGCTGCTCGAAACAGGTCGATCTCCGTCCTTAGCGGAGAAAGCCGCTTTGCGTTTCCTGGCAGCTTTTGGTCTCATTCACGGGACACATGAGTGGCTGGAATCCTACCTTCTCCAAGCACAATCGATCGGAACGCCCACGCCGGATTGGCTTTCCTGGCTGCGGCTGGGATTTTTGTATTCATCATTTGTATCATTATTCTTTTATGCCTTCCTGACCCTCCGATTGGTTTCCCCGAAATATGAAGGTCGGCGATTTGTTCACTTTGGTCGTATTGCTATATATGAGGCGGTGATTATTACATTCGCCGTCCTGACTTATTGGCATACGTCAGTTCCGTGGATCAATCTCCTTGACGTGCTGGCCCGTTATCTAATAGCCATTCCAGCTGCCTTGTTAGCGGCCTTGGCTTTAAATGCCCAGGGCCGCCGATCTAAGGCGCAGGGGCACCCTTCCCTTTCGGCGCCACTCGCATGGGCAGCTCTCGGGTTTGCTTTCTATGGACTTGCCCAGGTTTTCGTTCATTTCCTTGAAATGTTCCCGGCTGTTTACGTCAACCAGGAAACTTTTTTTTCGCTGACCGGGTTCCCCATTCAACTTATACGTACGATCGCAGCTGTAACGATAACGATCGGTTTGATCCGCGCGATCCAGGTTGTTGAGAAGGAAAGGCAAACGCAGTTGATTGCCGCCCATCAAGCCCGCCTTGACGCGCTTGAAGAACGTGAGCACCTTCGCCGCGAACTTCTAGGACACATTGTCCGGGCGCAGGAGGACGAACGCGCCCGGATTGCGCGCGAACTGCATGATGAGACTGCCCAAACGCTTTCCGCCCTTTCGCTCGAGTTGGGCACTTTAAGGAACAAATTAAAGCGCGCAGATACAATCCAAATTGCGGATCATTTACAAGACCTAGCGCGTCAGATCGCTCAGGGACTCTATCACCTAGTGCATGACCTGAGGCCTGCACACCTGGATGACCTCGGGCTGGTCCCTGCCCTGAATTTTCTTTTCTCACAGGATTGCTTCCCCAAAGGACTGGATATTTCCTTCGAGGTAGTGGGCGATCCAAACCGTCTTGATCCCTTGATCGAGGCAGTCTTGTTTCGAGTGGCCCAGGAATCACTTTATAACGTGTCCCGTCATTCGGAGGCGAAGCAGGCCAAAGTCCGATTGCGATATGAATGCGACCGTGTGGTTTTGCAGATCTCCGATCAAGGGTGCGGATTTGATCCGACCGAAAACTTCCACCCACCCCGTGGTTGGGGCTTGGCTGGCATGCGCGAGCGTGTCGAGTCGATTGCCGGGAAATTTAATCTGCAATCCGCTCAGAGTCGAGGGACTATGGTTGAAGCCATCGTCCCATTGACTAAAATAGAAGGGAAGGAACTCGGAAATGGAAACGATCACATTATTACTCGTTGACGACCATGAGGTCGTTCGGACGGGTTTGAGGTCCTTTCTTGAAACGCAAACCGGATTAAAGGTCCTGGCGGAAGCCCGGAATGGTTCAGAAGCCATCGAACGCGCATTGGAAACGCATCCAGCGATCATACTGATGGACATCACCATGCCGGGCATGGATGGCTTGGAAGCTACAAGGAAATTAAAGATATTGTGCCCGGCCTCTCAAGTCCTGGCGCTTACCGTCCATGATGACAAACAGTATTTCATGGAAATGCTGGCAGCAGGTGCGTCAGGCTATCTCACTAAACAAGCCGCAGCGGATGAACTGGTGGCTGCGATCCATGCTGTTGCGGATGGTAACGTATACCTGCAACCGGCATTGGCGCGCTGGCTGCTCGAGGATTTTCAACGGTTGTCAATCCATAATACAGCTGCTCCGACAGTGGTTCAGGATGAGCAATCTCAGGTCACCAGCCTGGACGTTCTAAGTGCGCGCGAACGGCAAGTACTCGAACTGGTAGCTCAAGGGCATAATAATTCAAATATCGGCCAGCGTCTCGGACTCAGCCCCAAGACCATCGCCCGTCACCGCGAACGAATCATGAACAAGCTCAATTTGCACTCACGCACGGAATTAGTGAAGTTTGCCATTCGCACACGGTTGATATCATTGGAGTAGTAGCTGTCCGTGGTTGTCGTTATGGATTCCAGTCAATTGGGATAAAATTGGATAGATTCCATGACATTTGTCTGATGGCTTTTCAGCATATATTAATCTCAGCATGTAGAATGATATTTACGTCATTTTCTTTCTTTTTCGATTTGGAGGCAGCGCATGGGACGTATGAAATTTGTGATCGGTGGAGTACTTATTCTGGCAGCGGTCGTATACCTGATCTTTTCATCAACACAGGCGAATGCCGAGTACTTCATGACAATAAACGAACTGAAAGCCAAGAGCCAGAGCGTCATAGGCAAGAACTTGCGTGTTTCAGGCGCAGTCGTTGGGGATACGATCCAATATGACCCTCAGACGCTGACTTTATCCTTCGAGGTCGCACACGTTACGGGGGATAATAATGAAGTCGCTGCTCAGGGCGGCTTGGCTGCCGTGCTACATGCCGCAGTTATAGATCCGAACCGGGCACGGATTAAAGTGGTTTATACCGGTCCAAAACCCGATCTGCTCAAGAATGAGGCCCAGGCCATTATGACCGGCCAACTCGGTGCTGACGGTATTTTCCATGTGGACGAACTCCTGCTAAAGTGTCCCACGAAATATCAGGAAGCCGTACCGCAACAAGTCGGTGGTTAATGACAACCAGACCTGACGGGGCTTGGTATCCGTCAGGTCTTCTTTTATGAGGAGCCTTGGATGTTGGCTGAAATTGGATATGGGATTTTAGTAGTAGCCTTTTTCGTTGCTTTGTACAGCGTTGGTGCAGCCGTTTATGGCGAGCGGACGAAATCCGCCAGTTTGGTGGAATCGGCCCGCCGTGCCATGCTGTTGATATGGCCACTTATCACTCTCTCTGCAGGCACTCTTATATATTTGCTAATAACCAATCACTTCGAAGTTTCCTTTGTTTATGAAGTAACAAGCCGTGAGATGCCGACCTATTTAAAAGTCACTGCCTGGTGGGGTGGTCAGGCCGGTTCATTGGTTTTCTGGTCTTGGTTGATGTCGGCTTTTGCTGCACTGGTCACGCTGCGCAAGTGGGATCGCGACCGCGAGTTCCTTCCCTGGGTGATCGTAGTCACCTCGCTCACGACTGCGTTCTTCCTTGGACTTGTTGTTTTCTATGAAAATCCTTTTGCACGATATTGGCAAACTGTTGACGGTCAGATCATCACCAGTATGTTGGCACCCTTGAATACAGTTGCCTTCTTTCCCTCGGATGGACGCGGCCTCAATCCTCTACTCCGTCATCCGGGTATGATCATCCACCCGCCAATGTTGTATCTCGGCTTTGTTTCATTTGTTATTCCTTATGCGTTCGCCATGGCTGCCCTCATCACGGGTCGCACTGATGACCGCTGGATTAGGCTGACACGCCGCTGGACTTTGTGGGCCTGGCTCTTCCTCTCTTTTGGACTTGTGCTTGGCAGCCGTTGGGCCTACGATGTGTTGGGCTGGGGCGGCTTCTGGGGTTGGGACCCGGTTGAGATCGCGGCGCTGATGCCTTGGCTGACCGGTACGGCTTTCCTGCATTCGGTGATGATCCAGGAGAAGCGCGGCTTGCTCAAGCAGTGGAATATGATTCTCATCATCCTGACTTACGCGCTGGTCATCTTCGGCACCTTCCTGACCCGATCCGGTGTGCTTTCCTCGGTGCATGCTTTCGCACAAAGCGCCATTGGCCCGGCTTTCTTTGTGTTCATAGGTGTCACGTTCGTCTCTTCCATTGCACTGCTGATTTATCGCTGGCCTGAACTGCGCGGCGAGACCGAGTTGAATTCTCTGCTCTCACGTGAAGCTCTCTTCCTTCTCAATAACCTTTTATTTATAAGCGTGTTAGTCGTATGTTTCTGGGGAGTGATCTTTCCGCTTATTTCGGAACTTGTCACAGGCCAAAAAGTGACAGTTGGGCCGCCATTCTATGATCGTGCTACTGCCCCGCTTTTTGCAACCCTGATGTTATTGATGGGAGTGGCTCCGCTCTCCGCCTGGGGACATTCGACGGTCAAGACCCTCGGACGCGCGCTTTGGAAATCCACGCTGGTCGCTCTGTTTGTGACTACCATAATTTTCTTCACCTACACAAAAAATGCTATCGCATTGATCGGTTTCTTCCTGGTTGCCCTGGTATTGTTGGTAACGTTTCAAGAGTTTTGGCGGGCTTCCAGAGCTCGGATGAAAGCACAGAACGAAAATTTCATTACGGCATTATTGACACTTATAAGCCGTAACCGCAGGCGATATGGCGGTTACATCATACATGTCAGCATGATGCTGATGGCCGTAGGTATCTTGGGCATCAATATTTTCCAGATCCAGACCCAGGGCACCTTGCCTGTGAATGGTTCGGTCAAGTTGGGTGACTATACAGTCAAGTACGAATCGATTGCCCAATTCAACGGGCCAGATAACAGACAGGTGACGCGCGCCGTAGTCGGCGTGTATGATCGAAATGGCAGTTATCTCGGTGAGCTGCACCCACGAATAGATTATTACCCTGATGCCCAGCAGAACATGACCATTCCCGGCGAGCGCGCAACCTTGCAGGATGATTTATACGTCCTGCTCGTGGACTGGCAGCCGGCGAGCGCGAACGGCGCAACCTTCAAGGTTTTTGTCAATCCTTTGGTCAACTGGCTTTGGATAGGTGCTTTTGTGTTTTTGTTCGGAATCTTGGTCGCCGCCTGGCCCGAGCGCGAGGCTGAATATGTCCCGGAGCGTTCACGCCGTGCACATCAAACCAGCGCAGCAGATTAATAAATAATGGATAACAAGCGATCCGAATAGAGATAAAATCATGAAGCTCCGGAAGATTTTGCACATTACGTATGTCATATTGCTTCTTGTGTTTGCCCTCGCACAAACGAGAACCGCTTCTGCCCAAAACCCAACACCTTCCGATGATGAAGTAAATCGCATCGCCCATCAATTATATTGTCCGGTTTGTGAGAACACACCGCTGGACGTCTGCCCTACCGAGGCCTGTCGCCAGTGGCGCGACCTGATCCGCCAGCAACTCACGCAAGGCAAAACGGAAGACCAGATCAAACAGTATTTTGTTGAACAGTATGGTGCCCGTGTATTGGCCGAGCCGCCTCGCACCGGACTAAACTGGCTGGTTTACGTCCTGCCACCTTTATTAATCCTGGCTGGCGCAATATTTCTGCTGCGCGCCATGCAGGCGTGGACCAAACCTGCACAGGCCTCCGCTAAAATAACTCCTGCGCTGAGCGAAGGCGGATCGTCAAAAAATGAAGAACCAAAAGACGAATATATCGTGCGCCTGGAAGAAGAACTAAAGAAAAGAAAATGATCCGGATTGCGATGGCTTCGGTCATCGTGGATTAGACAGGGTCGCCGGCAAGAAGAATACTTGCCTTCTTCGAGGGTGCTGCCTGAAGTATCTGCGATCCGCCTCACTGGAGAATTTATGACAGATAATACAATTCTGACCCCTGCTCGGCGCGCTGTCCCGCTCTGGGCTCAGATCATTATTTGGGGCGTGCTTGTTGGATTGCTTGTAATCGTTGCCATCACCCTCAACCGATCGCAGCAGGGAACCGTACAGCCCGGTGACAAGCTCAATGATTTCCAAATGACAATGTTCACAGGCTATGAGCTGAATGGAAATCCGCAAACCACTCTGTCCAGTCTCAAAGGTAAAGTAGTGATGATCAATTTTTGGGCCTCCTGGTGCAAGCCTTGTGAACAGGAAGCCGCTGACCTTAAGGCAGCCTGGCAATACTACAAAGATAAAGGACAGGTTGTATTTATTGGCATGGATTACGTGGATACGGAACCCGAGGCGCGTGCCTATCTCGAAAAGTTTGACATCACCTACCCAAATGGTCCCGACCTCGGAACAAAGGTCTCACAGTTATTTCGGATCAAAGGTGTCCCGGAAACATATTTTATAGATCGGACCGGGGTGCTAAGATATGTACAAGTTGGACCATTCACTTCTGTGGACGAGATCAAATCCATTATCGATCCACTGCTGAACTAGGAGAGGGGATATGGATCTTGGTGCAATTCTTTTGCTCATTGCGCTTCTTATGGGCGTCAGCTTATACCTTGCCGCTCCGCTGATGAGAAACCATTCACGAAGCGTGCAGCAGGAGACTCAGGAAGCTTCCTCGCTGATGGCCGAACGCGATCGCATCATCAATGCCTTGCAGGAACTCGATTTCGATTTCAAGCTTGGTAAAATTCCTGAGGAAGATTATCCGGCTCAAAGAGCCGAACTCCTGCAATTGGGCACCGGCGTATTGAAGAAGTTGGATGACATCACTTCCACCCTCGCTCCCTACGGTGGAGACGGAACCGAGGAATCTCGTTTAGAGAAAGCTGCCGCTGCGCGCCAAGCCGACGCACCAGGCAAATCCGAGCGGATCACCGATGACGACATCGAATCAATGCTGGCTGCCCGTCGCAAGGCGCGTAAAACAAAATCAGCCGGATTCTGCCCGCGTTGCGGAAAACCCGTATTGACTACGGATCTCTTTTGTCCCAATTGTGGGAAGGCACTAAGATAAATTTCAGATGTTGGACTTTAGACATTGGATTTTCGTCTTTGCAAGGCTGTCCTCTGAAGTCTGTCTGAGGAACTTATGAAATTTCTCTCTATTCTTGTTATTTCCCTTGGAGCACTCATCTTGGCGGCTTGTAATTTTTCACTTGCCTCCGATATTACCCCTCCACCCGATTACGTATCACCCACCCCCATGCCTACTCTCGGTGCATTGTTTCCAGCTGTAGCACCTGATGTACAAAATGGAGCGACCATTTTTGCCCAGAACTGTTCAGCCTGTCACGGTATTAAAGGCCTGGGTGACGGTCCACAAAGCATGCAATTACCGGTCACTGTTCCAGGGATTGGTCTACCCGAAGTCGCCCGTTCGGCTTCACCTGCCGAATGGTTCAAAGTGGTTACGCAGGGGAATCTTGACCGATTTATGCCACCCTTCGTGGGGGTCTTGAAAGATCAGGAGCGCTGGGATGTAATCTCGTATGTGTTTACGCTACATACCACACCCGATCAAATCACGCAGGGCAATTCGCTCTTTGAATCCAATTGTTCAGGCTGCGCGGGCAAGTTCAGCGTTCAAACAAGCATGGCAGCGCTTTCCGAAAACGATTTGGTCGGGATAATCAAAAACGGTAGAGGTGACATTCCGGCATTTGGAAAAAACTTTACGGATGATCAAACCTATGCTGTCGCCGCATATCTGAGGACTTTGACTTTTGCCAATCCATCCGAAGTGGCTGCCGCTTCAAGCCCCACCGCGGGCGTGACAGAATCACCTTCGCCTGGTAATGGGACACCCGGGGCAACGACCGTAGCTGGTAATGGCAGCATCAGCGGCAGCGTCCAAATGGCGGGTGGCACCCCAGCCGCGTATCAGACAGTTAATCTTCAAGGATTTGATCATGCACAAGATCAAACCAGCGGCCCTCAAGAAGTATTAAGTTTGACTGCCACGACCGCCTCCGACGGCTCATATAAATTCGAAAACGTCGCAATGCCAGCGAACCGAATTTTCCTGGCCGAAGTGCAATACGCGGGTATTAAATACCATTCAGGTTTCCAGGCAGCCTCAACCAACACGGCCGACATCGCTCTTCCGACCCTAAAATTGTTTGAATCAAGCAACGATCTTAGCTTGTTGAAACTTAATCAAATCCACATTTACACTGACTTTGCTACGGCCGGCACCGTACAAATCCTTGAGATCTTTGCTTTCTCGAACCCAAGTGATAAATCGATCGTCATTTCAACAGACGGTACTTCGCTTCCCTTCATCAAGCTGCCGGATGGGGCGCAAAATGTGGGTTATCAGGCCGGGCAGGATAGCGCTCCGTTCGTAACAGCCAATAAGGGCATCGCAGTAGTACCTACAGAAACTCCATACTCGATCATTGCTTTCTTCAACATGCCTTATGATAAAAAACTGGATATCAACCAATCTTTCGCACTCGATGCGCCGTCCCTGGTGCTGCTCATACCAGATGGAATAAATGTAAATGGCACACAGTTGGCGAACAAAGGCATTCAAGTCATCCAGAATAATAATTATCAGGAGTTTTCTGCCAATGATTTGAAAGCGGGCGATACATTTAGTTTCTCGGTCAGCGGCCAGCCACAGACAGGCTCTGCAACGGGGTTCGATCTACGTCAGGGAATTTTGATCGGCGGCGGAATCCTTGGCAGCTTGTTGATCATCGCCGGAGTATTCCTTTTCTACCGTGACCGCCGGTTGAAAGTAGAAGTCGTGGACGGAGTCGAATTCGAGTCGACCGATGAAGTGATGGACGCCATCCTCGCGTTGGATGACCTGCATCGAGCAGGGAAAATTTCGGGTCAGGCATATCAAAATCGCCGTGGTGAATTGAAAGAGATCCTCAGGGAAATGAATTGAACAATATATGTGGTTCAATTCGGGGTATTCTGCAACAAACCAACTATCCGAGGCTTTTTTAGGATGATTAAAGTCAGGCAACTTGTCAAGCGTTTCGGCATGAAGACCGTCTTGCGTGGTTTGGACTTTGACGTCAAGCCCGGCGAGTTTGTGGCCTTACTGGGTCCAAACGGATCGGGCAAAACAACTTTCTTGCGCATTCTGGCATC
This sequence comes from Anaerolineae bacterium, assembly GCA_041498515.1. Lineage (GTDB taxonomy): Bacteria > Chloroflexota > Anaerolineae > Anaerolineales > Villigracilaceae > Fen-1038. The sequence goes on along the minus strand of JBGQIO010000013.1, from coordinate 20,476 downwards.
GTTATCTCATCCCTCGTTAGGCGAAGTTTACATTGCAGGATACCGCCTGCCGCATCAAGCAGCCTCCGTTCGGGCAAGGCTGGGCGTGGTATCTCATCTCCCTTTGCTCTATGGCGATTTGACTGCCGAGGAAAACATGCGCTTCTATGGACGCATGTACGGCGTACTTCGCCTCGAAGAACGCATTACGACTGTGCTCGAAATGGTCGGGCTTGAACTTCGCCGGCGCGATCTGGTGCGCACATTCTCGCGCGGCATGCAGCAGCGTCTTGCCATCGGGCGTGCAGTATTGCACGACCCCGAGGTGATGTTATTCGACGAACCGTATACCGGCCTCGACCAGGATGCGTCCGCCATGCTCGATGGCGTGCTGCGTTCAGTAGCCGCACAGGGGCGCACCGTAGTGATGACCTCGCATGATCTGGTTCGCGCCGAAGACTTGGCCACGCGCTTCGATATTCTTTCGCATGGTGTGGTGGCCGCCTCGGCAACCCGGAAGGAAATCAGCAAAAGTAACTTACTATCTTTCTACAAAAATGCGCTGGCAAGTTGATAGCATGGCAACCAAAACCGCCAACCTTACCCGATCCATTGCCCAACACCCTCCTACAGCGAGTTTCCTAAACGCAACGTTGGCCGTCGTCTGGAAGGACCTCGCGGCTGAGTTGCGCTCTCGCGAATTGTTCTCAGCCATGTTGGTCTTTTCTCTGCTCGTCATCTTGATCTTTAACTTTGCCCTCGAGCTGGATATCAAGACGCGTCAATCGGTGACCGCGGGTGTGTTGTGGGTCACCTTCGCCTTTGCCGGCACTTTAGGTCTCAACCGGTCAATGGCCATTGAAAAAGATCGGGGCTGTCTCGATGGCCTTTTGCTCGCTCCGGTTGACCGCACCGCCATATATTTTGGAAAAGTCATCAGTAATCTGGCTTTCATGCTGATCGTCGAAGCGATTGTTCTACCGGTTTATTCGTTTTTGTATAATGTCAACTTGTTCAAACCCGGCTTATTGCTCATCATCCTGCTGGGCTCGATTGGCTACTCCGTTGTAGGGACGCTGCTAGCCAGCATGGCCATCCAGGCACGCACGAGGGATGTTCTGCTGCCGATTCTGTTGTTCCCGGTTGCCATTCCGGTATTGATCGCAGCCGTAAAAGCCAGCGGTGGATACCTGACCGGCGATGTATTAAGCAGCATTCTGCCTTGGATAAATCTGCTGATTGTTTATGATGTGATCTTTACAGCTGTTGCATTCATGGTATTTGATTATGTTGTTGAAGAATAGAGATTAGATGGAAAAATGGAGGTTGAAAGTATTATCGGTCCACTTAATAAATCAGTTTTTTCGTGTGTAGGGTCGGTTTTTTATTGGCTTAAGAATGACTCTCCAAGCGAATCACTGCACCCTAATTTACCAGGATACACACCCTCTATATTAAAGGAGTATTTATGCAAGCTAAATCAACAACCCTGAAAATTCTCGATATCGCTTCCATCCTGCTTCTAGCCGCAGCTACCTACCTGGCCCTCATTTATGCACCGGAAGAACTCGTAATGGGACAAGTCCAGCGGGTGTTCTACTTTCATGTCGCAACCGCCTGGACAGCATTGTTGGGATTTGTCGCTGCAGGCCTGGCCGGAATCATTTATTTGGTAACTAAAAACCCGAAGTGGGATATTGTCGAAGTTGCCGCGGTCGAAATCAGTTTGGTTTTCTTCTTCATCACCATCGTTCTCGGGTCCATCTGGGCCCGCCCTATCTGGAACACCTGGTGGACGTGGGATCCACGTCTCACCACCGCCGCAGTCACTGAACTCATTTACGTTGCCTATTTCATGCTGCGTGAAGGCATTGAAGATCCCGATCGCCGGGCTCGCTTCGGCGCCGTTTATACGATTATCGGATCATTGAGCGCGCCGATCACATTCTTTGCGATCCGTCTCTTTCGCACGATCCATCCTGTTGTGATTGGCAGCGGCGATTCCAGCGCACAAGGCACTTTCGATATGACCAGCAAAATGCTCGTCGCCTTTATGTTCGCCCTTTTTACCTTTAGCGTTATCTTTATTGACTTGTTCTGGAACCGCATTCGCATGGGCCGCCTTGCGGTCAAGGTCGAACAACTTAAATTGAGCATTCTGCAATAGGAGCAAACCATGTTTATACAGGATACCCCTCCGGACACTTCCGCCTATATGATTGCAGGCTACGCATTTTTTTTTGTTCTCATGATCATTTACCTGGTAAGCCTCTACGTCCGTTCACGTAACCTGAATGAAGACCTGACCGTACTAGAAAGTATGAAAGAGCAAATCCCGGTGATGGAAGGCAAAGTGCAAGCCGGGAAGTCAGAGCCTGACAAGCCAATAAGAGGTAGAACTCCATCGCCTGGACGGAGAACGACCAAGGCCAAGGCGAGTAAATCAAATCGGGTTAAGAAGAAAACCACCAAGAAAAAGTAATCACAAAATAAACAGATTCCGCTATAATGAGAGCGGAATCTGTATATTTATTATTCTAAATGGGGTTATGGCAACTGGCTTGAGACACAGTACGGTTGTAAACGGATTTATCGCCCTCATGCTGGCAATTGGCAGTTTGAGCCTCCTTCCCGCGACAACAATAAGAGCGGCTGAACTCGCCACCCCTCCAGGACCGGACCGTGTAGCTCCCATCACCGTGAATTACACAGCTTATCAATGGTGGATGGCGACCTGGAACAAGAACAACGTCGTCTGCACTTTAGTGATTGATCATGATGGACAACCCACCCTAGGGGAAATCTATCAAAACTGCGATACCGATGTCTATAACACATACAAGGATCAAGCTCCTTGCGATCTGGTCGGGGTTAAAAGACAATGCGAGGGGTATTATCTTTATCTGGTCGACACTCATGAATCAACACGTGTGATTACCGTGACCTTGCCTCCACCCGAGGTATGGCTATCCCTTGAAGGGTGTGATTCCGTTTCGAGGTCCGGGACGAACGTTTGCGAAACCAACCCCATTCTGGTACTAAAAGGCGAAGAACCACTTCCAAACGAGCATATCCTGAGTATCGAAGGCACGATGGATGGCAAAGCATTCACATGCGACCCAAACTGCAAACTGCAGCTCGCCCCTACCGATGCCAACGGTGTCCTTTTGGAATTCTGGGCCTGGTCAAGCTATGGCGACTCGAGTCAGGTTTTTAAGGCTCAAGTTCGAGTGGCCTCCGCCAATGAAAACAATCCAGATCAATCGTCCTGGTATGTAGACGTGCTGTCAGGTCAATGGAAAGGCGTCCGCATCGCATCCTGCTCTGCCACGTGGAATTCCTTCCCACCGGTTGGCGGACCTCCGCCCTGGTTGAGCACTCCTCAAGACGCATCAGAGCTGAGTAGCGATATTCCTTATAATTACCTTTCTGCAAACCTGATCCTCCAAGGTACAGTAGATGCCAGCAGCTGCCCGGATGGGGGACTCCAACCCGATGGAGGCGCAAACGAATGTGGGCAGAACGCTGCGCGCCCGGCGGTGGATGAATGGCAAAACCAGTTTGACACTCTTATAATGAATACGGCGGAAGATACAGGCGTACCCGCTCAACTGCTCAAAAACCTATTTGCCAGAGAGAGTCAATTCTGGCCGGGTGTATTCAAAGCCAATCCAGACGCTGGCCTGGGCCAGCTTACGGAGAATGGTGCCGATACAACCCTGTTGTGGAATCCCTCCTTTTATGATCAATATTGCGCTTTGGTGCTGTCGTCGGATGCATGCAGCCACGGTTATCTGCATCTCAAACCTGAAGAGCAGCAGCTTCTGCAAGAAGCCCTGGTCGGCAGTGTAAATGCCACCTGCGATAACTGCACACTCGGGATCGACTTGAGTCGGGCAACCTTTAGCGTTAGCGTTTTTGCCCACACCCTGCTTGCAAGTTGTGAGCAAACAGGTCAGGTCATCTATAATGTTACCGGAAGATCACCCGGCGATGTGGCTTCTTATGAAGATCTATGGAAATTTACTCTGGTAAATTACAATGCAGGCCCAGGTTGTCTCAGCCTTGCTGTGGGTGATACCTGGAGCACTGAACGCAATCTGACCTGGGAGGCTCTCTCTTCCCATTTCACCGATGTGTGCGCGCCTGCCGTAAATTACGTAAATGATATTAGTAAATAAAAGACTAAGCGAGTCTAGGATGTCGCTGCCGTACAATAAATCAACCAGCCCAGGCTGACAAACTTCGCTTTATTATCTTATGCTAAACTAAAGCAGAACCCCCCTCGCCCTCCATGCGGAATGGTGAGGTAATGGAGGCATACGTGTTCACCCTCGTTGAAAAAATCCTTTTTGCAATCGGGACATTCGTCTCACTCTACTTTACCTATCGAGGCATAGATCGGATCGTCAAGATCATTTCCAGCGGCCAAAGTAAGCCGGATTGGAAGGCCGCTTTCAAGCGCATCCCTGAAGCACTCGGCAAAGTTATTTCCTTCCAGCCTGTTTTTCGTTTTCGTTTCTGGCCCAGCTTTCTGCATGCCCTTATCGGTTGGGGATTTCTGGTCTTTCTGCTTGTTAACCTTTCTGATCTGGTCTACAGCTACACAAGTTTCAATATTCTGGATCAAACCGGATTATTCGGCGATGTCTATCGCCTCTTTGCAGATATTGCCAACGTGGCGATCATATTTGGGATCATCGCAATGGCCTTCCGTCGCTTTATCCTCCAACCAGCGACCCTGACCACACGTAAGACGACTTTACTCAACCCTAAAGCACGTTTTGGTATTTCGCGCGATTCGGCTATCGTCGCCACGTTTATTTTTATCCACAACACCTGCCGGTATTTCGGCGAATCCTTTTATCTGGCGCTGAACGGGAGCCATGACAAGTGGCAGCCAACTATTTCAGCAGTTGCCGGCCTCTGGTCGGGTGTGAATGCAAATACGCTCATCTTCGGCGAGCATGCCATGGTATGGATATCACTCGGCGCGGTAGTTGCATTCCTCCCTTATTTCCCGTATTCCAAACACATTCATCTATTCTTCGCGCCCTTGAATATCTGGATGAAACCGCAACGTCGTTCGATCGGTGAGTTAAATTACATCAACCTTGACGATTCTTCAATTGAGCAGTTCGGGGCGGCGACCATGAAGGATCTGCGCTGGGAACAGATTATGGACAGCTATGCCTGTATCATGTGCTTCCGATGCCAGGAGGTCTGCCCTGCATATAACACTGGAAAGCTTCTCAGCCCGGCCGCCCTGGAAGTGAATAAACGCTACCATCTGAACGCGGGCGGCGGCATGGATGTGCCCATACTGAATATGATCTCGGAAGAAGCGGTGTGGGCGTGCACCAGCTGTGGGGCCTGCGTGGACATCTGTCCTGTGGGGAATGAACCGATGCGTGACATTATGGATATCCGACGGAATCTTTCCATGATGGAAAGCAAATTTCCAAAGCAGTTGGAAACTGCTTTCAAAGGCATGGAACGCAATGCCAATCCCTGGAATGTTTCGCAGGCCGATAGAATGAAATGGGCCGAAGGGTTAAATGTTCCTACGTTCGAGAAGAATCCCGAGCCTGACGTCCTGTGGTGGGTTGGCTGTGCTCCTGCTACGGATTCCCGTGCCCAAAAGACGGCGCAGGCTTTTGCCAAAATTTTGAACGCAGCGGGCGTCAACTACGCCGTCCTTGGGCAGAATGAGCAATGCACTGGAGACTCGGCGCGGCGAGCAGGCCGAGAAGATATTTTCTTCGGCCTAGCCTCGGCGAATGTCGAAATTTTGAATGAACTCAAGCCTCATCGGATCGTTACAACCTGCCCGCATTGTTTGCATACCTTGAAGAACGAGTATCCCGCCTTTGGCGGGAATTATACGGTCATCCACCACACACAGTTGATCAATGAGTTGGTCGGTGCCGGTAAGCTACAGCTATCGTTAACCGATGATAAATTAAGTGTGACCTTCCATGATCCGTGTTACCTCGGACGACAGAACCACATCACAGACGCGCCGCGCGCTGCGTTGCATAGCGCCGGATTGACGACTGTTGAGATGCCCCGGAACACCGAAAAATCCTTCTGTTGCGGCGCGGGCGGCGCACAAATGTGGAAAGAAGAGGAGAACGGAACCTCGCGGGTCAATGTTACACGTTTTGCGGAGGCCAAGTCCACAGGCGCAGACACATTGGCCGTAGGCTGTCCGTTTTGCCTGACCATGATGACCGATGCTGCAAAAGCCGATGACAGCGCGATTCAAGTCAAAGATGTAGCGGAGTTGGTGGCGGAAAGGCTGAACTAGCAGGTAAGCGCCTTCAGTTATTCCGCATCAGAATGTTGAAAAGGATGTAGATCAGTTTTTTTGAAGACATCTTCTTCTTCTCTAATTGCAGCGACCTCCTGCGTCTTAATCAGCGTTCAGTCTCGACGAGTAATAGAGGAGAACAATTCAAGGTATTAATCGGACCTGCAGTTGAAGGTGAAAATTAATGACGATCTTCGAAAAAATAGAGGATTATGTCCTCATGACGCCTGAAGAGCCATACGACTTGAATAGGTATAAGATTGCTCTCCGGGAGGCAGCCGAATTTTGTGAGCGGAATGGGTTGAGGAAGATCCTTGCAGACGTTACAAAAAGTCGCGACACCATTCCCGTTGTTGACAGATTCCAACTGGGTATTGAAATGGCAAATGTCCTGGGGAGCAAGATACAGATGGCGATTCTTGCACCTCCCTTAATGATTGACAAATTAGGAGAAAATAGTGCTGTTAATCGAGGCGGACGGGTATTCGTCACCTCTAGCAGGGAACAGGCACTGGCGTGGTTGAAGGGAAATTAACCTCTGTCGAAAATACCCGGGCAAAGCTGAGACTGAATGGTACGCGGTCTGTCTTAACACCTTTATCATCAAAAGCTTTCCACGCATTTTTTCAGCCGTTTCAATCCCTCTTCTATCTTATCTGGCTCATAATAAACATAGCTCAAGCGTATGTAGTCCCGCATCCCTTCCTCACTGGAAAATCGCACCCCGGCCCGGAAATTGACCTTGAACGATTCAGCTTTCTTTTGAAGAGCGGCGGCATCCAGATTTCCAGGCAAACGCACCCAGAAAAAATATCCACCCTGTGGAACGGCATATGTGGATTTGGGTAAATATTGGCGGAGAGCCGAATCCATAACCTCGACACGCGAACGATAAATCTCGTTCAATTTGACAATGTTCTCATCAAGGTCGCCCGATTCCAGCACATTGCGGACGATAGCTGAAGTGAACGGGTTCAATCCGCCACCGCTATCGAGCAATCCGCAATTAACGAAACGATTGATCTTTTGCGGATGCGCTTGCATCCATCCCAAACGCAAACCAGGTGCGAGGATCTTCGAGAACGAACCGAGCGAGATGACATTTTCAATATCTGTATATTCGGCAAAAGCCAATGGTGGTTTATCGAAATAATTCAGAAAATAATATACCTCATCGGCCACAATGATGAAGTCATGTTTCTGACAAAGTTGGATTAGACGTTCGCCGCGTTCCTGGGTAAGGGTTTGGCCGGTGGGGTTTTGAAAGGTTGGAATGAGGTAAAGAAATTTCGGGTGGAATTCAATCAGCTTCTCTTCGAGTGCTTCGATCTTGAGACCGTCCTGGTCGGTTTGGACGGGAACGATTTGCAAGTGGTGGTCGATGAAGATGCGCAACGCAAGAAAGTATGACGGCTCTTCGACAAAGATGATATCGCCCGGCTGTGTGAAAAGACTGCAAATCTGGTCCAATGCGTTTGACACACCGTTGGTCACAAATAGGCTTACAGGGTCTACCGGAAAGCCGTAACCGTTGCTCAGGAATTGGGCTAGTGCCAGTCTGAAGTTTCCATCACCCTGCTCGACTCCATATTGTAAAAAGGATGGATCGCCTTGGGAAAAACGGGATACCGCCGCTCGCCAGACGAGATCGAGTGGCAGAAGGGAGAGAGGCGGGTCGCCGAGGCCCAGGTCTATAACGCCAGGAGGTATTTGAACCTGAACGGTTTGGAGGGGATTTGTCATGCAGATTTTATAACCCATTAGGCCAGAAAATTCAATATGCTATACCGTCCCTGCAAGAGGATGGTCGGCGCCGGTTATGTTTATGTTAAAATTATTTATTCGCAAATCGTGTTTTCTAAAATTGAAGATCCACCGGTATGGTTGGGGTTCGTAGAGACAAAATAAAACACAAATTTTTCGTTCATGATTTTTTCTTGATGATTTTTGTCCCCATATTTCTTCTGTACTATAATCCACCGTAGCCAGCTCTTAATTGGAGAGAAACATGCCCAAAACGAAGGGTACGGTTGCACTGCCCCTTGATCTTGATAAATACGAAATCATCAACGATTACCGGCTCGCCTACCAGTCTCGGCAGGCCAGCCTGATTGGTCACCGCGAGGTTCTCAGCGGCAAGGCCAAGTTTGGCATTTTCGGGGATGGTAAGGAGTTGGCGAATATCGCCATTGGGCGTGCCTTTCGTAAAGGCGACTGGCGTTCTGGCTACTACCGCGACCAGACCTGGATGGCTATGCTGGGTGTGATGAGCATCCAGCAAATGTTCGCGCAACTTTATGCCCACGCTGATCTGGATGCCGATCCCAATACGGGAGGCCGCGGCATGAATGCCCATTTTGCTTCCCGATTTGTAGGTCCTAACGGATCATGGAAAAATCAATCTGAAATGTATAACACGGCTGCCGATGTCTCTCCGACAGGCACGCAGATGCCCCGCACGGTCGGTTTGGCGTATGCCTCGGTGGTTTACCGCAAGCTCAAAGAGCTTAAGAAGCTCAAGAATTTCTCACACAACGGCGACGAGGTCGTCTTCGCAAGCATCGGCAACGCCTCCACGGCTGAAGGCATGTTCTGGGAATCGGTCAACGCCATCGGCGTTTTGCAGGCACCGGCTGTAATTACTGTCTACGACGATGGTTACGGCATTTCCGTCCCCAATCAGTTCCAGATGGTGAAGGAAAATATCTATGCCATCCTGCAGGGATTCCAACGCGATGACTGCCTCGAGGAAGAATGCGAGCGCGGCTTTGATCTATATCAGGTACGCGGCTGGGATTACCCTGCCTTGGTGGATACCTATCAAAAGGTGACCGAAACCGCACGTGCGTATCATATTCCCGCGTTGATCCATGTCACCGATTTGACTCAACCACAGGGTCACAGCACAAGCGGGTCACATGAGCGCTACAAAAGCCCCGAGCGACTAACATGGGAACATGAGTTTGATTGTATCCGCAAGATGAGGGAATGGATGATTGAGGATCACCTCGCATCAGACGCGGAAATTACTGCATGGGAAAAAGAAGACTACGAGATGGTAGAGGGCATACGAAAATTCGCCTGGGAGGATTATCTCAACCCCATACTGCAAGAACGTGGTCAGGTGATGGACATATTCGACGAGATCGCAGGCAATTCTGCTCGCGCTTCCGAATTGAACGACATCAAAGAACGGCTGGCTGCTATCCCTGTGCCCCTACGGCGTGACATCCATGCCGCGTCGCACGAAGCCTTGCGAGTCTTGCGGACCGAAGAGAATCCATCCAAGCAGATCTTGATCCAGTGGAAGAATGAACAGGACGCAAACAACCTTACACGTTATGGTTCGCACTTATATAGCGAAAGTGCGTTAAAGGTGAAAGAAGTGAAGCCGGTCTATACGGAAAATTCGCCGACCTTGATGGGTTTCGAGGTCATCAACACCGCCTTCGACGCTGCGCTGGCCCGTGAGCCGCGCCTGATCGCATTTGGAGAGGATGTAGGCAAGCTCGGTGATGTAAACCAGGGTTTCAAGGGTATGCAGGAAAAATATGGTGAGTGGCGCGTTACGGATACCGGCATTCGTGAGGCTACGATTTTAGGTCAGGCAATTGGGATGGCAATGCGCGGCTTGCGGCCAATTTGTGAGATTCAATATTTGGACTATTTGCTCTACGCATTGCAAATTATGTCTGACGACCTGGCGACTCTGCACTGGCGTACTGTCGGAGGACAGGCTGCGCCCGTCATCATTCGCACACGCGGTCATCGCCTGGAGGGTGTTTGGCATTCAGGCTCGCTCCTGGCAGGCATCATCCATCTTGTCCGCGGCATGAACGTTCTTGTACCGCGCGATATGACCCACGCCGCAGCCTTCTACAACACTCTGCTGCAAGCTGATGAACCGGCTGTCGTAGTGGAAGTGTTGAACGGCTATCGGGTCAAGGAAAAATTACCCGCTAACATTGGCGAGATGATGCTCCCATTGGGCGTGCCTGAAGTGATCCGTGAAGGCGATAATATCACGCTTGTCACTTACGGTGCCTGCTGCCGTATTGCAATGGACGCTGCTGACAAACTCAGTAAGGTTGGTATCGAAGTCGAGATCGTCGACGTGCAGACCCTCCTGCCATTTGATATTCACAGCAAGATCCTCGGATCGCTAAAGAAAACCAACCGTATTCTTTTCGTGGACGAAGATGTGCCCGGCGGTACCTCAGCGTATATGCTTCAGGAAGTGATCGAGAATCAAGGTGGTTATTATCACCTCGATTCTGGGCCCAGGACATTGAGCGGCACCGCCCACCGCCCTGCATATGGAAGTGACGGTGATTACTGGTCGAAGCCGAATGCAGAGACGATATTTGATGTAGTCTATGAGATGATGCATGAGGTAGATCCTGCAGCGTATCCGTCCCTTCGATAACCGTCAACCACCAACCGGAGTAGAACAATGGCAACAAAGGTACTTGTCCCAAGACTAGGTGAAGGCGTGGAGGAAGTTACCGTTACAAAATGGTTGAAACATGTTGGCGACTCCGTCAAAGAGTTGGAGCCATTGCTCGAGATCAACACCGATAAAGTTGACACTGAAATCCCCGCGCCCGCCTCGGGAACGATCTTGGAGATCGTCGCCGAGGAAGGCATGCCTGCCAAAGTGGGAGCGATCCTGGCGTTCATTGGCGCCGCTGGCGAAAAGGTGGAGGACGCTAAAAGTGTCCAAATTCCAAGTACGTATATATCTAAATTACAAACTGCAAAGTCGGAACAGAAATCAGGGACTTTCGAGGATCACCCCTCGTCAAGCTCCAATTTCATCTCCCCTGTTGTAGCCAAGATCGCCGCCGAGAAGGGCGTAAATCTGTCTCAAGTTCGAGGCACTGGTTTAAACGGACGCATCACAAAAAATGATGTGGTAGCCTTTGTCGGGAATCGAGAGGCAGGAGATGCAGCCCCTGTTGACCAACCTGCCAACTTGCATCCCGGTAATATTGTTCACGCAGATGGCGACCGGATGATAAAACATTCAACAATAAGAAAGCAGATCGCCGAGCATATGGTGATCTCGCAGAAGACCTCGCCTCATGTACTGACCGTCATGGAAGTTGACATGAGCAAAGTCGTCGCGCATCGCGCCGCGAACAAAGAAACGTTTGCCCGTGATGGGGTCAATCTCACATATACAGCTTACTTCATCGCTGCAATTGTCTCTGGTTTGAAGGCTTATCCGATGACTAACTCTTCGTGGACGGAGGAAGGCGTGCTCGTCCACAAAGCGATCAATATTGGCATGGCAACATCGCTGGGTGAGGAAGGCTTGATCGTCCCGGTCGTCAAGCATGCGGACGATTTGTCACTCCTGGCAACGGCCCGCGCGGTTAATGACCTCGCCGACCGTGCTCGCGCAAAAAAACTGCTGCCGGAGGAGGTACGGGGCGGTACGTTCACTCTGACCAACCACGGCATCAGCGGCTCGCTGTTTGCGTTTCCGATCATAAACCAGCCGCAATGCGGGATCCTGGGCGTAGGGGCTATCCAAAAACGAGCACTTGTAGTGGATGACGCCATTGCCATCCGTCCGATGGTATATCTTTCATTTGTGTTCGACCATCGCATCCTCGACGGCGCGTCCGCGGACTGGTTCCTGATGAAGGTCAAAGAGACCCTCGACAAATGGAGTTAATGAAAAACAAAAAAGGAATCACCCTGGAATAAATTTCTTCAGCCGGCGGATAGTTATGGTTCAATGCAGCCATAAATGAACGTTCCGCCGGTTCTATATTATTCGACTTTTGATTTCAAAATTTACCAGTATTGATATTACGAACGAAGTATAGAAAGCGAAAGTTTAATGACTGAAAATAATGATCACGCACAGGTTAAGGTACCGCCACCGCTGATTTATTTAGGATATCTAATCGGTGCTTTAATAATAAACTGGGTCATCCCGTTCCCCACACCCCTGACTTTCATTTTGCGTATCATCGGCGGATTGGCAGTGATAATGGGTGCTTTGCTCGTAGGGTCCGCCTTCTCACAAATGATGAATGCCCATACAACACCTGATGTAAGCCATCCGACCACGGCATTGGTCACGGCTGGTCCATATCGCTTTACACGCAATCCGATTTATCTCGGATTCTTTCTGATCTATATCGGCTTTACGTTGCTGTCAGGAACGCTTTGGGGAATCTTGCTTGGTCCTTTTCTGTACTGGACCGTTACGAATGCCATCATCCACTTGGAGGAAGAGTATTTAAAGAAAAAGTTCAAAGATGAATACGCCAGCTACTCTACCCGTGTGCGGCGTTGGATTTAAGTCATATACCATAACCTAAAAAGAACTTCCTTCCATTTATTTAAACAAAATAGAACAAATATTCTGGTATAATCTCTCATACCCAGAGGAAGGAGATTCTTATGTCAATCCAGAAATCAATTGCTATAATAAAAATCGATCATGAAAGCTTCAATGCTTATTCTGCATGCCCTGAGGATGGCGGACCAGGTGTTCTTGTCCTGCATGCCTGGTGGGGTTTAAAACCTTACTTTAAGGAGTTGTGTGATCGCCTCGCCGGGCGGGGGTTTATTACCATAGCGCCTGATCTCAGAAAAGGGCAGGTCGCAAATACAATTGATGAAGCAAAAGCATTAATGCAGAAAAGTGACGAGCAATATATAGACGATGCGGTCATGGCAGCCAAAGATTATCTGCTTTCGCTCCCCAACCGTAGAGGAGAAAAGATCGGCGTGATCGGCTTTTCTATGGGCGCAGCCTGGTCACTAGTGGTCGCGATGCGCGATCCAGATAAGATCGCTGCAACCATACTCTTTTACGGCGCAGGAAGCGTTGACTTCCATAACGTCAAATCAAAAATTATGGGCCATTACAGCGATAACGACGAATGGGAACCGATAGAAGGAATCCGCGCAATGGAGACCGGCATGAAAGCCGCTGGCTTGGATGTTATGCTTTACGTCTACCCCAAGGTTGGTCACTGGTTTGTAGAAGACGATCGCCCGGAATATGATCCGGCCGCGGCGGATTTAGCCTGGGACCGGACATTTGAGTTTTTGGATCAAAATTTATAACCCCCCAATAAGGTTGTGATCGGTACAGAATTACTTATCTCGCCGGAAAAAATTTTACTCACAAGTACAACACCGGCCTGGAGGATACGCTCTTTTCTGGTACCTTTAGGTCTCTTACTTTGTAGTAGCCGATATTAGCCGGATAACTACAAAGCGCGCATCGTTCACTGATATTGCCACCAGAGTGCTAATTAAGATGGAAACGGCAACAAGAAAAACACCTAAAGAGATATACAACCGCCTCCGTAAGGGTTTCTGTGAAATAGCCTGATAGCCTTGCCGAAACCCAATTATGCTAAGCATGATCAGGGCTGGCATCATATCTTCGAAGTATCGTGTCGCAGCCCAAAAATAGGAGAAGAAAAGGCCAAAGGTAAGCAGACTGCAGCCGCTCAAAGCAAGCACCATCCAATTTAAAGTGCGATGCTCATCCCCGCCGGGTGAAATTTGAACAGTCTTTCTCTTAAAGAAATTATAAATTAACGATACCGGTGGAATAAGTGCTAATGCGATAAAGGGAACCGTATAAAACAAGCCCGTAATTTTTTGAGAAAAGTAAATCGAGGGTAAGGGATAGGAGGAGAAAATCGCTTTTATATTCCCGTACTCAGCATAGAAATAGGGGAACAGCGATCGAATACTAAATGGATACAGGAAATAATTGTATAAATTCTGAAGAATGAATATGGGGTTGAATAACTCGCTGTAATGTTGCTGAAAATTCGGGATAGCGGTCATAGTATAAAAAAAACCGGACTCGGTAACTGATCCGAAACGGGCCCAATTGTACCAACCCAGACCTACAAAACCGAGGGCTAGGGGTAGGCCTAAAGGGAATAGTTCGATAATTCTTTTGAACGACCAATCATTTATACTAAGAATCCACCATGCGACCATTAGCACCATAAATCCAATCGGCAATGCCAGGGTAAGTCTTGTTCCAATGGCCAGTGCCCATAAGATTCCGGCGAACGCGAGTCTCCAACGGGAGATAGGCGGGCCGAGTGCAGTTACTACTACGATAAATCCGCTTACGAAGAAGAATTGGCCTCCGGTTACTGCTGCCTCGTAAATTCTCGCTCCTCTCGAGCTGTCTAGCATAAATGTTGCCGGGCTGGCCAGCCCCACCAGCAGGATCAATAACCAGAGAATATATTTTGGTAGATCGGTGAATAAGCGATCCCAGATAACGACGGTCAGCAGGCATTGTAATATAAATATACCGGTAAGAAAACCAAATAAAAGTTGTAAATCTCCCACCCTCCAGGAAATGATCGGGTGAACCAAAACCAAAATTAGAGCCGGTACCGGCCCCCAATATAAATAATATTTTCCCCGGAAATAAGAAACATCCAAAGGCCCTTGAAGTCCCAAACCAATGGAGGAGTTATAAGGATCGGGAGATACCAGCAAGTTGGAACTAACTTTAATCGGCAGATATAATTTACCTTTTAGGAATCCTCTGGCCAAGTCAGCATATAGGTGCGTAGGCGAAACCCAGGTTGTCCATGTTCCCGAACTGATAAACCAAACGTAGACCAGGATGACAAGAATCGGAATAGGAATCGTAAACCAATATTTCTTAAATAACCCTGACAAGTAGACAATGCTGTGATTTCTTCGGGCGCTTGCGACAATAGGATGATTTTCAACAATGAACTGAATTTTGCGCATCCAATTAAGCGTCTCATTTATATAACGCCAAAGAAGGATTGCAAAGATTGCTACGCAGACTCCCAAAATCAAGAGTGCAATCCTTTTTCCTCCCCAGCCTGTGGACGGATCCAACCCAAGTCGGTCTGCAAAAATTGCTATCCCCGTAATCGCAAATCCAATGACCACGATTGTGAATGGGACGATAGTTTTAATTCTCATTAATTAAATTATAACATCCTGGTTAAACCAGATGAGATACGCCCGTTATTGTGGAAATAATTATAGGAAGTCGAGATAGGGAGAGTAGTACAATAGGGGCGCGAATTATCAATTTGACATTGCAGGCGCTTCACCGGATAGGTCGAAGCTATGCAAAGAAATCTCAATCGAGAGGACGTGACTATGTCGTTGAACTCCTCCCAATACCAGTTATAGGAGAAATCATGGCAGAGAGCTTTGATGTTGTCGTTATCGGTGCCGGTCCGGCTGGATACGTGGCTGCCATCCGCGCCGCGCAATTAAAGCAGAAGACCGCCATCGTGGATAAACAATGGCTGGGCGGAGTTTGTCTTAATGTCGGTTGTATCCCCTCCAAGTCACTCCTGCGGAATGCCGAGATCGCTCACACCCTGCGCGAACGCGGCAAGGATTTTGGCTTTTCTTTCGAGAATCTGAAGTTGGATTACAGTGTGGCCGTCAAACGCTCGCGCCAGAATTCCGACCGCCTGACCAAGGGCGTAGGCTTCCTGATGAAGAAGAACAACATTACAGTCTTCTTGGGTGAGGCGAAATTTAAGACGAAAGATACGCTGGCGGTGACTGGCGCCGATAAAAAAATTACCGAGCTGAAGGCAAAGAATATTATAGTTGCCACAGGCGCAACGGCAACCGTCCCGGGTGCATGGAAAGTGGATGGCGAAAAGATTGTGACATATTTGGAAGCCATCTTGCAGGAGAAGCTTCCGAAATCGGCTGTCATCATCGGGTCGGGTGCCATCGGCGTGGAGTTCGCCACCATATGGAGCTCCTACGGCGTGGAGGTGACCATCATCGAAATGCTGCCGCGCCTGGTCCCACTGGAGGATGAAGAAGTCTCGAAAGAGTTGAAAAAAGAATTCGAGAAGCGCAAGATTAAGTGCCTGGTTGGCAACAAAGTGGAGTCGGTCGAAGCGACCAAGACCGGAGTTAAGGTTAAGGTCAGCGCGGATGGGAAGGAAACAATTCAGGAAGCCGACCAGGCTCTGGTCGCCATCGGATTCCGCCCTAATTCCAAAGGACTCGGGCTCGAAGAAGTGGGCGTACAAATCAATGAGCACGGCTTCGTTGAGATCAACGAAAAGATGCAAACCAGCGTTTCGAATATTTACGCAGTCGGCGACCTGACCGGCAAGTTGATGCTGGCGCATGTCGGCTCGGCGATGGGCATCGTCGCCGCCGAGAACATCGCCGGCGCGGAGACGATCACCCTGGATTATGAGATGCTGCCGCGTGCCACGTATTGCCAGCCGCAGATCGCGTCGTTTGGCTTGACCGAGGCGCAGGCTAAAGAGCGCGGCTACAACTTCAAGATCGGACGTTTCCCCTTCCAGGCCAACGGTAAGGCGCTCGGCTTGGGAGATTATGCCGGTTGGGTGAAGATCTTGATGGACGACAAATACGGCGAGGTTTTAGGCGCCCACATGATCGGTCCCGAAGTGACCGAGCTGTTGCCTGAACTCACGCTGGCGCACCTGATGGAGCTAACGCCCCACGAGATTGCCCGCAACGTGCATGCGCATCCCTCGCTTTCCGAAGTGCTGGGTGAAGCCGCGCACGCGGCGGAGGGTATGCCGATCCATATTTAAGCGATCAGGCATCCGGGTTTTTAACGGTTTACCTCTGGAGGGGACACGAACTTGGATGTTTATTATTGGAGCGACATGCGACGGAGGACGAAATCCAATTGCGCCCCTGATGGATTTGCAGCTTTGATTTTTACTTTTTCTTTTTGTTTAAGAAAGAGGTCCTGAAGATGGCGGTGCCGCGTTCCCCCTGACCAGGGAAGAATGTCGTATTTCCACGGTTGCGGCTGGGCGAGGATACATCCTTTACGAAGTGAATATTCACGCCTGCCAGCGAAATGACATCACCCGGGTAGACCACAGCCTGGCTGGTCCGCTGGCCGTTGACATAGGTACCTCCTGAGGATCCCAAATCGAAGAGCACAAAGCGGCCCTGGATGGCGCGTAATTCCATGTGATAGCGTGAAACGCGCGGATCATCGATAACCACCATATTGTCGTGGTGACGGCCAATGGTGACTACGGATTGGTTAAGAGGTACGGCTTTGGTGCCCTCAATGATCAGGAAGGCATTTTCGGGCAGCGAAGGTTCTGTCTCGCCAAACATAGCTACGGTTCCCTTGAGATGACCTGAAGATTCAGACTGCCTTACAACGATACAACTATACAACAATTGTCATTTGTTTACAATCCCAGGATGATTGGACAACGGCTTTCGCAATATTACCAACTTTTTAACAAAAATACTCCAAATATTATTGTTTTATAATTATTGCTTTCTTCCCGTTATTCGGCCTCCAATTGTGCCTCAGGACCAAAATCATTTCTTCTTCTTGACTTCAGCCGCACCTCGTTATAAACTCAGAAGATAATTTTAGAGGTCATTTCGCAAAAAGGAGGCAGTATGTCAGAGCCATTTGTATCACGCGGCTTCGTCGGTAAGCGTCGAGGGGGAACCGAAAAAGCGCAACGCATTCCCCCCGGTCAATATCTTACCGAAGATTTTCCCGTCCTCTCGGCCGGTCCCACTCCCCTTCTCTCCCTTGACCGTTGGACATTCAAGATGGAAGGGCTGGTAAAAGAAAAGGTTTCCTGGACGTGGGGAGAATTTCTTAAACTCCCCAGTCAAACCTTCGTCGTAGATATATCCTGTGTCACCAAATGGACACATCTCGATATGCGCTGGGAGGGCGTCAGTGTGGACACCTTGCTAGAACACGTTGAATTGGATCGAAAGGCTGCCTTCGTGACCGCTTTCAGTCATGAAGGATATACCACCAACCTGCCGCTGGCCGATCTCCTCAACGGTCAGGCGTTCATTGCTTATAAGTATGACGATAAGCCGCTCTCTCCAGAGCACGGAGGACCCGCACGGCTGGTGGTACCGCATTTGTATTTCTGGAAGAGCGCCAAGTGGGTTGCCGGTTTACGCTTCAGCGAAAAGGACCGGCGCGGCTTCTGGGAATCGGCGGGCTATAATAACCACGGCGATCCCTGGAAAGAAGAACGCTACAGTTGAAGTTGAGGAGTTCGGGATGAGACAACCCTTGGATTGGCAAATTGCTACGCTCAAAGAAGTCAAGCACGAGACCCCCAAGGTCAAAAGTTTTACACTGACTTTACCCCATTGGGTCAAGCACCGCGCTGGTCAGCATTATGACCTCCGCCTCACTGCCGAGGACGGCTACCAGGCTCAGCGAAGTTATTCGATCGCATCCGGACCCGAACAGGAACGCGAAATTGACTTGACCGTTGAACGCATCGAAGACGGCGAGGTTTCCACTTATCTGCACGAGGTGCTGGTTCCCGGCGACCGTCTCGAAGTGCGCGGACCGATTGGCGGCTACTTCGTCTGGGAAGCGGGCCTTATTCCTGGGCCGCTGGTCTTGATCGGCGGCGGATCAGGCGTCGTGCCGTTAATGTCCATGATCCGTCATCGCGCGATGGCGGGTTCTAAAGTACCCGCGCGGTTACTGTACAGTGTGCGTAACTTCGAAGATATCATTTACTTTAATGAACTGGAGGAACTGCGAGTGGATGGCAGCGGCCTGGAGGTATTTTACACTCTCACCCGCTCGCAGCCTCCGAATTGGAAGGGTTACAATCGCCGCATTGATGATCAGATGTTGAAAGAGCTTGTCAAGCCTTTCAGTAAATCAGCCCAGGCATTTATTTGTGGCCCAACATTACTGGTTGAGGCAGCCGCAAACTCGCTAGTGAAACTCGGTCTCCCAGCCGCGCAGATCCGCACCGAACGCTTTGGACCAACAGGAGCTTGAGCCATGAACGAAATACCCACAGACCTCAACCACGAACTTACATTGGACGCAAACGCAACCGCCGGATTACTCTACGAGATTTTCGGCGCCGAGATGACTGCCGCGCCGACTGAATGTGCCAACTGCGGCAATGAAGCTGAAGTTGGCACTTTGCTAGCCTTTACGCACGGACCAGGCTTCGTCCTGCGTTGTTCAACTTGTCAAAACATCGTCCTGCGAATTGTTGAAACGCCGGAGGCAATTTATCTGGATGCGCGCGGTGCAGTTTATTTGCGGTTAGCAAGGCCTGGGAGCGAGCCGCTGAAAAACGACGCCTTGGGGGGATGAAGACAGGCGACCCTCGAAATCTTCATTGGGAAGAACTCTGGGATTTCTTTATCTCTTCAGAGTTTTTGTGGTTTCTTCCCAGATTTGGGATTCGCCAATTCGAATTGTTTTTTATCAACGCGGCAGCTTAATGATTATCCTTCTAAATTTCCGTAACATCAGAAACAACTCATGGCCTGGAACCTTTGCTCCCGCTTAATTGAAAGGGATAATGACCGATAAGATTAAGCCAGATTGGGTATGATCCTTAATTACGAATACTTTACTAAATAAAACCACTCAATGAAAATTCGCTCAGTAAAAAAGGGAAAACTGGTTTCTCTTTCCGTCTTTTTATTGGCGATTTTGTTTTTTATATTTTTCGACAGAAGCAAACATATTCCCTTGCTGGCGGTGGTCAATCCTTATGCGGTAGACCCATATGACGCGGTCGGGTCGTTCGGTATTCAATTGGCCCTGTTTACCGCCTTGTTGTCGCTGGTGAGAGTATTTCGGCCTTATACAGGGGATGAAACCATTGCCAGCCAAGAACTGCTAGTCTTGCGTGGCGAAATAATGACGATCCTTTCCATCGCTGTGACGATTGGGGCAGATATCGTATCCATGATACGTTACCTCCCGATGTGGACACCGTCACCAGCCGGAAGAACCCTCGCGGCGATGCTTGGCGGAATGGCGGTGGTAACAGCTTTGGCAGGTTGGCTGATATTCCGCTATTCAGACTCACATCTCGACCGCGGTTCTTGGAAGCTCGGGGCGATTATTTGTCCTATCGGCATTCTTATTTTGGCAGTTTATCCGCCTTTGGCGGGTGAGGGCATCGTTGGAGGTATTTCTGCGGCCTTATCAGGTATGATGCTCTTCTTTGTTACAGTTTGGTCGCTCTCAATTGGGATTTCCTCGGATATTGGTGAACCTTATGATGATTTTATGGATGATCTGGACGCCGTTTACGGTTGGACCAAAGCCCATTCGAATTTTGTCAATGGTTTATCCCAAAAGGTTGAGAAATTCATGAACCAATTATGGATTCGATCTCTACTTGGTTG
>JBGQIO010000012.1:0-32555 GCA_041498515.1 Anaerolineae bacterium | reverse complement strand
GTACTGGCTCCGCAGGAGATCGAGGGCTTATTCGGAACAATGCGTTCGATGATTGCGGAATGAAAGTCGGTGATTTTTATCAGCCACAAGCTCCAGGAAGTTACCGCGATTGCTGATCGAGTAACCGTATTACGTCGTGCCGTGGAGACTGCTTCCAGTGTGCCATCCAAAGCCATCACGCGTCAGGAGTTGGCTCATATGATGGTTGGCCGCGATGTTGTCTTTCGTATTGATAAAAAACCGGCGAAGGTCGGGAACGTTATGCTGGATGTCAAAGATATCTTTGCTGAAAATGATAAGGGCTTGCCAGCTTTGCGCGGACTCTCGCTCAATGTACGTATGGGAGAGATCGTCGGCGTTGCCGGTGTCGCAGG
Organism: Anaerolineae bacterium; assembly: GCA_041498515.1. Classification (GTDB taxonomy): domain Bacteria; phylum Chloroflexota; class Anaerolineae; order Anaerolineales; family Villigracilaceae; genus Fen-1038. Next base: position 32,181 of record JBGQIO010000012.1, on the reverse strand, counting down.
AAATGGGCAAAGCGAACTCTCCCAGGTCATTTCAGGGTTGCGCAAATGTGATCAAGGAACAGTTCTTTTGGACGGCAGACCTGTTAGCAATAGAAATACCTTATTCGGGATCAATAAGGGAATAGCTTATGTTCCTGAAGATCGAACTCATGTAGGTACTGCCCCGAACTTAAGTATAACTGATAACGTGATCATGAAAAAATATCGCCAGGCGCCAATTTCGCATGGCGGATTCCTGGATATGATTGCTGCCACAAAGTTTGCCAATGAGCTGAAAATAGCATATGACATAATTGCACCCAACGTTTCAACGCCGGTACGTCTACTTTCGGGCGGAAATTTACAGCGCGTCATCCTTGCGCGGGAGATTTCAGGACAACCATCCTTCATTGTTGCGGTTCAACCGACACGCGGTCTGGATGTGGGCGCGATCGAAGGTGTTCATCGTCTGTTGCTAGCCCAACGTGATGCGGGGGCTGCGATTCTGGTGATTTCTGAGGAATTGGAAGAATTAATATCTCTGAGCGATCGTATTTATGTGGTTTACGAAGGCAAAAGCATGGGGGAGGTCAAGGTTGGAGGCGGTGAAGAAGACCAGAAATTAATAGAGACACTTGGCCTGATGATGACAGGCACCCCATTGGATCAAATCCTGAAAGAAGGAGCGACGGCTCATGACTGAATCCATTTTACCGAAAAACCGCCGTATACCCTTCCGGATCATTGTTGAACCGAGGTTGAGCGAACCTCCTGCTTGGTATCCGGCCGTAATTTCATTAATTGCGATCATTATTGCTTTGTTTGTTGGCGGTTTGTTAATTGAGTTGGCAGGCGGCGATGCGATCCGGTCTTATTTACACATCGCAAATGCATCATTTGGTGATATCGGGGTTCTATCCGATACTATTGTAAAAGCCACACCGATCTTATTGGCTGCATTGGCCTGTTCGGTGGCTTTCCGGATGAAGTTATGGAATATAGGAGCGGAAGGACAATTTATCATGGGTGCTTTTGGCGCGAGTGCAATTGTGCTTGCGCCAGTATTGCCGGCCGGAACTTCACCCTGGATCTTTATCCCGGTAATGATGCTGGCCGGCATGGCCGCCGGTGCAATCTGGGGGTTCATTCCCGGCTTTCTTAAAGCCCGGCTCAATGTGAATGAAATCATCAGTTCACTGATGTTGAACTACATCGCAGTGGCTTGGGTGAACTTCTGGATTTTTGCCGTCTGGACGGAGGGCGGGTTTCAGATGAGCCGAACATTCCCTGTGAATGCCTGGCTGCCGCGCCTTCTGGACTTTGCCAAGGCGGTGCCGCTTTTCCGGGGGCTAACTACACACCTGGGCTTGCTGATAGGCATTATTGCAGCAGTCGTATTGTGGTTTGTCATATATCGCAGCCGCTGGGGTTATGAAATCCGGCTTATAGGCGATAACCCGCGGGCTGCAAAATACGCTGGCATTGATATTACACGCAATATAGTACTTGTAATGATGCTTTCTGGTGCATTGGCTGGATTGGGCGGTATGTCTGAGATAACAGGTGTGGTGCATCGCTTGCAGACCTCACCCATCGCAGCGGGTTATGGCTTTACTGGAATTATTGTTGCCTGGCTGGCAAAGCTGAATCCTCTGGTCATCATTCTGGTTTCTGTTTTGTTTGGAGCACTTATCCTGGCGGGACGAGAAATCCAACCATCTGGCGTACCGAAGATGATCCAGGGTATCATCCTGGTTTGCCTAATAGCCAGTGACTTCTTCCTGCGCTACCAGATTCGTTTCGAGCGTGTGGAGGATTAACTCATGGATTTCATCAACATTCTCCAGGCAGGCGTCGCCAGCGGAACAGTGTTATTGTTTGCCACAATTGGTGAGGTGCTTGCTGAGCGGTCAGGTGTTCTCAACCTCGGTGTTGAAGGTATGATGCTGATCGGAGCGATGAGTGGGTATAGTGTGGCCGTCAATTTAGGTGATCCATGGCTTGGCGTACTGGTTGCAATGCTTTTCGCCGGTCTGATCAGCCAGATCCATGCGTTCATTGTAATTACTCTTCAGGCTGACCAGGTTGTGAGTGGCCTCGCCCTGACGTTTGTTGGTACCGGTATCAGCCTGGTTCTCGGCGAAGGGTTGAGCAAGGCAGGTGCAATCCCGCTTCTTCCGACATTCACGATCCCCATACTTGCAAATATTCCCTTCTTTGGACCGATCTTTTTTACCAATCAGAGCGTGTTAGTTTATGTTGGTTATTTGATGGTGCCGCTGGTCTGGTATTACATTAATCGTACTCGCCCCGGATTGCATCTGCGCGCAGTAGGTGAATACCCCGCAGCAGCAGATGCGCTTGGTATCAATGTATTTCGTATGCGTTATCTCTATGTTTTTATTGGTGGCATGCTGGCTGGTCTTGGTGGCGCGACCATCAGTTTGGCAGTTTCACCTGGTTGGTTCAGTGAATTGACCACGGGTGGACAAGGGTGGATCGCCATCGGGTTGGTGATCTTCGCCCAGTGGGATCCAGTACGCGCCGCGCTGGGATCGTATGCGTTCGGGGCCTTACGTCGTCTTATCCTCGATATACAGGGTCCAACTGTTATATTTGGTTTGGCTAACCCGTTCTACTACAATCCATATTGGGGATTCTTCCTTCAAATGCTGCCGTATGCCTTTACAGTGATTGTGCTTGTGATTGGCTCACGCGAGGCAATGCGCAAACGGCTGGGTGCGCCGGCTGCGTTGGGCGACCCGTATATTCGCGGCGAACGTGGAAAGTAGTCAAATAACCGCGAAGTTTTAACCCTTTAAATTGTTTTGATAACTATGTAGGAGGTAACGTACTAATCCAGAAAATTAACTTATGACACTTTGGCAATCTTATCTTAAACCTAAAACACTCGCGGAAGCATTACATGCTTTTGCAACTGCGGCTAAACCTGTTATTCCGATCGCTGGCGGTACAGACCTTTTGCTCGATCTCGAACAAGGGCGACATCCGCCTGTTCAAACACTGGTGGACGTTAATGGGATTCAGGAGTTGCTTGCCCTGGAAATTCGGGCAAATAAACTATTTATTGGCGCGAGTGTACCGGTGAGTCGAATCACTTTAGATCATCTCGTGAGTAAGCACGCCCAAGCCTTGATTGAAGCATGTATATTGATCGGTGGCCCGCAAGTGCGAAATGTAGCGACCTTGGGCGGTAATGTTGCTCATGCCCTTCCCGCTGCTGATGGGACGATAGCTCTCCTTGCCCTCGATGCCGAAGCCGAAATTGCCGGCACATCAAGTACTCGCTTGATACCCTTCCGTGATATGTTTCTTGGGCCCGGTAAGTCCGTACTTAAACATGGCGAAGAGTTAATAGTGGGGTTTTATTTACCTTTGAAGAACGATAACCAAGCCTCCTGTTTCAAACGGATCATGCGTCCGCAAGGCGTGGCATTACCTATCATCAATTTGGCTATTTGGTTAGATCGCAAAGAAGATACAATTAATAACATCCGTATAGCTGTTGGCCCTGGTGCCCCGACACCTTGGCGTGCCCGCGACGCTGAGAATGCATTGCTCGGTAATCCTATGAACGTTGATATAACTAACACAGCACTTGAGGCGTTACTTAATCACGTCGGTTTTCGTTCGAGTCCCCGTCGCGCCAGTTCGGACTATCGCCGGCATTTGGTTGAGAGTTTATTCAGAGATACGCTCAAAACGGCTTGGGAACGTGCAGCTTAGAAAGGTTATAGGTATGGACGGGCTTACTCTTAACGTTAATGGACAAGATTACAACCTCCTTCCTCTCGCAGGAGAGACTCTCGCCGATCTCCTCCGCAACCGATTGCGATTGACAGGTACGAAAATTGCCTGTGAAGAATCCGAATGCGGAGCCTGTACTGTCCTTGTAGACGGAGAACCCATCCTCTCGTGCATGTATCCAGCCGAGCGAGTGGATGGAAAAACCATTGTCACCATCGAGGGGCTTGCCCAACGCGTAAATTCAGAGCTTAAGCTCCATCCATTACAAGAAGCCTTCATCGAACATGGCGCGGTGCAATGTGGATTTTGCATCCCTGGCCAGATTATGACGGCGTTTGCCTTATTGAATCGTAACCAGAATCCTTCCCAAGAAGATATCCGTATTGCGTTAAAAGATACCCTTTGTCGCTGTGCTGGTTATCCTGCCATCGAAAATGCCATTCTCGCAGCTGCTCAATCTCTGAGGACCGGAGAACCCGTTTCGTTGCCAAATATCCCGGATTCGATCCACTCTTATGCCATCGTGGGTCATACACAAACCCGACCCGATTCAATCGAGAAGGTAACTGGCGAAGCGATCTATACCGATGACCTGGAATTCGACGGCATGTTGTATGCGAAAGTTCGGCGTGCTATGGTACCGCATGCCTTTCTGAAAACATTGGATATCTCCAAAGCCAAAGCCTTGAAAGGCGTATGGGCCGTGTTAACCGCCGATGATATCCCTGGTGAACACAACCATGGGCTGGTTATCTACGATTGGCCTGTGATGGTCGGGATTGGAGAACGGATTCGATACGTTGGGGACGCGCTTGCGATCGTCGCAGCGGAAACACAGGAGATTGCTGAGCACGCTGCGAGTCTGATTGAAGCAGAGTTCGATCTCCAGCCTGTAATCTCTGACCCCGTCCAGGCGCGCCGTGAGGATGTGCCCCAAATTCACTCGAACGGGAACTTGCTCAAGCATATCAAAGTCCGTAAGGGTGATATGGAGAAGGGCTTTGCTGAGTCGGATGTGATTTTGGAGCACACGTTCCATACGCCGATTACCGAGCATGCTTTTCTTGAACCGGAGTGCAGTATTGCGGTGCCTTTATCCAATGGCCGTATGGAAATATATGTCGGCTCGCAAATTCCTTATCAGGATCGAACGCAAGTGGCCCGCTCAATGGGTTGGCCTGAAGAACGCGTGCGGGTTATCGGACAGTTGATGGGTGGGGGCTTTGGCGGTAAGGAAGATATCGCTGGACAAATACATGCTGCTATGCTTGCAAACGTGACGCAGCGACCCGTGAAACTGCTATTCGATAGACATGAAAGTTTACTCGTCCATCCCAAGCGTCATGCGACGCAGATCCGGGTGAAGGTCGGCGCAAAGAAAAATGGACGGTTGGTTGCGGTGGAGTCGGAATTGTATGGTGATACCGGCGCGTATGCATCATTGGGTGAAAAGGTGATGACGCGTGCCACTACACATTCGGCCGGTCCTTATGACATTCCGCACGTACGCGCCGATTGTTATGCTATGTACACCGATAATCCGCCTGCAGGCGCATTCCGAGGCTTTGGCGTGACCCAGTCGGCCTTTGCAGTTGAGTCAATGATGGATATGCTCGCCGAGAATTTGGGTATTGAACCGGTTGAACTTCGACGAATGAATGCCTTGCATGTTGGTAGCATTACGAATACAGGGCAGCTGCTGCGCGACTCGGTTGGTTTGACAGAATGCATAGATAAAGTGGAAACCGAAATGCGTCGTGTAGCTAAGGCAGTGGATGGTTTAAATCCTGAAGATGTGTTTGCTCCGCACTCCGTTCCCGGATCTCCGCACTTGGTCAAGGCATGGGGCTTTGCTGCAGGCTATAAAAACACAGGCCTCGGGGGCGGCGCAGCCGATATATCGGGTGCAGAGGTGGAACTCTACGAAGATGGAATGTTGGAAGTTCGCAGTTCTTCGGCAGAAATGGGGCAGGGGCTGGTATCCGTTATGCGCATGATAGTTGCCGAGGAACTTTCGGTCACCTCGGAGAAAGTTCGTGTGCTGGTAATGGATACCGATTTAACTCCAAATGGCGGACCGACCACTGCTTCGCGGCAAACGTATGTTACCGGGAACGCATCCCGCTTTGCTGCTAAAACGCTCCGCCAGGCGATTACTGTGACACTTGCCGAAAAATATGATGTTCCGCCGCAAAAAATAAGATTTGAGAACGGTATTGTTCACGCAAATGGACATTCCTTAACTTTCGCAGAAGTCGCTAAAGAGATGAAGGCTATGGGTCAGAAGCCGCGTGCTTTATATGAATACGAAGCACCCAGGACCCAGCCTCTTGGCACAGGCGGCGATATGCACTTTGCTTTCTCGTTCGCCGCGCAGGCTGCTGAAGTGGAAGTCAATACTCTTACTGGTGAAGTACGCGTTCTCCGTGTGATCGCCGCAAATGATGTAGGTATGTCGGTAAATCCATTGGGCTTGCAGGGACAGGTAGAAGGTGGGGTAATGATGGGGCTCGGTAACTGTCTAATAGAGGAATTCATTGTCGAAAATGGTTATGTGGTCACAGACCATCTGGCCCGCTATCGTGTCCCTGGTATCATGCTCACTCCTGAGATCACTTCGATTGTAGTTGAGCACCCGACAACGGAAGGGCCTTATGGTGCCAAGGGTGTTGGAGAGATTGTCAGTATACCAACCACACCTGCGATTACGAATGCGATTTATAACGCCGTGGGCGTTAGAATTGACTCTTTGCCGGTAGATCAGGAAAAAATTTCTAGGGCGTTGCACGAAAAGACATGAGCATGCTTTCTTGGGACTGAACCACTGATACACGGAAATATTTGACCAATTCATCTGTGTCTCAGTGGTATTTTTTTTCATTGAACAGGGTAAAATCAAAGGCATTATGAACAAATTCGTCGGCTATCGTTGTTCGTTGTGCGGAACCGAATATCTGCCCGGCCAAGTTACCTATACTTGCCCGAAGGATGGCGGTAATCTGGACATCATTCTAGATTACGATGCTATTCGTAAGAAGTATCAACCGGAGGATATTCTTTCACGTAAAGAGGCCTCACTCTGGCGATATCTTCCACTTTTGCCAGTCCCTGAACCTGAAGGTAGTTCTACTCCTCTTCATGCTGCAGGTGGGACGCCGGTATTTAATTTGTCACGTTTGGGTGAGAAACTCGGATTGAAGCAGTTGTGGCTCAAGGATGAAAGCCGCAATCCGACTGCTTCATTTAAGGATCGTGCTAGTGCGGTCGTGGTAGCCCGCGCCCGAGAAATCCAAACAGAGGTAATCGTTACCGCTTCGACTGGTAACGCAGGAGCAGCCCTGGCGGGTATGTCCGCCGCCATTGGACAAAAATCCGTTATCTTTGCGCCAAAGACTGCGCCTTCCGCGAAAGTGGCGCAATTGCTGATCTTCGGTGCAAAGGTTATTCTGGTTGATGGTACTTACGATGAAGCTTTTGATTTAACTATTAAAGCAGCTGATGAATTTAAGTGGTATTGTCGTAATACGGGTTACAACCCGTTTACTGCTGAGGGAAAGAAGACCGCCGCGTTTGAAATTTGGGATTGGTGGCAGGGCGTGCATCAGGAATGGCATAAGCAGATCGGTGAGGGGATTGACCACGCACCGCTAACGGTGATTGTTTCAGTGGGCGATGGGAATATCATTTCCGGAATCCATAAAGGTTTCAAGGATTTGCTCGAATTAGGGTGGCTTCCGCAGATGCCACGTTTAATCGGTATCCAAGCTGAAGGATCGGCTGCTATCGCTAATGCATACCATTCAAACACGGAAAAGATTATCCCGGTTTCCGCCAAAACACTTGCAGACAGTATTTCGGTGGATTTACCGCGTGATGGAGTCCGGGCTGTGCGGGCAGCCCGCGAGACCGGCGGTACGTATATAACCGTTTCAGACAACGAAATCCTTCAAGCGATTTCGGACCTTGGTAGACTCGGCATTTTTGCCGAACCTGCTGGGGCAGCAGCGTACGCCGGCTTAGCCAGGGCTGCAGATCAGGGCCTGGTGGCTGGCGATGAACCTATATTGGTGTTGAACACTGGCAGTGGGCTTAAGGATATTCGCGCCGCGATGCAAGCAGTCGTTGAAGCGCCAGTCATTGAACCGACTCTGGACGCGGTAAAAAAGATTCTATGAATTCACAACCATGGAGCCCGGCGGCAAGATATTTTACTCTTGCTCTGGCTCTATTTTTTATTTTATTTATTGGATGGCAGATCCGTGAGCTATTCTTACCATTGATTGTAGCAGGGCTGATTGCGTATATTCTCTATCCATTTGTTTTGTTCTTGCAGCGTCAATTCCGACTTAACCGGAAGTTAGCCTCGAACATTGTATATTTTTTTAGCCTGGCATTGATGATTGCACTGCCGATTGTCCTTGTGCCGATCTTGTCGCACCAGACCAAGGAGATCACGACCGATCTGGAGACGACTCTTACTCAAGCCCAGCAGTATTTGTCAGTGCCTGTGCACCTTGGGGGATTTTCACTTGACCTTGGGAATATTATTCCTCAGATTAGGGATACTCTATCCAACTTGAATTATTCTACGCCACAAAATACCCTCTTATTGATCAGGAATACATCAAGAAGCACGCTCTGGGTACTTATCATTCTAGTGAGCGCTTATTTCTTCATGACCGAATGGGAAAATATTCGTGAGGGTATGATCCATATTGCGCCCGAAGAATATCGTCAGGATCTGCGCGGGTTGTATGACCAGATCAGGCAGGTCTGGATGGCCTATCTGCGGGGTCAACTCACATTGATGATTATCGTTGCAATTACCTTTACAATCATCTGGACCATCATCGGTCTGCCTGGGTCACTATATCTCGGTTTTCTGGCTGGTCTGTTTAGTATTGTCCCGGATGTAGGGCCTTTCGCCGCTACCGGCCTTGCGCTGGCGGTTGCTTTGCTGGAAGGTTCGACCTGGATGCCAATTAACAATTTTTTATTTGGATTGTTGGTCGTGGGCCTTTATGTCGTTTTGATCAATGTCAAGAACATTTGGTTGCGCCCATATATTCTGGGTCGTAGTGTCAATATGCACGAAGCAATAGTATTTGTGGCGATCATTGCAGCCGTTGTCTTTACAGGCATTGTCGGTGCATTTATCATTGTGCCCGTGCTGGCTTCTCTCGGTGTAATATGGCGATACCTTCACGCGCGGATTTTGGGGGTGTCGCCTTATGACGTTGAAAAAGAGGCCGTTTCATATACCAACCCGGGACCGGTCAAGACAACCGCATCGGCATTAAGGCCTGAGAAAAGACCGGTAGGAAAGAAATCCTCGAAATAATGAAAATAACATACTCAATTGTTGTTCCAATCTATAACGAAATTGATACCTTGCCACAGGTTTATAACCGCGTCAAAGAAGTAATGGATGCAAACGGCGAATCGTGGGAACTCATTTTGGTTGATGATGGCTCTACCGATGGCTCGACGGAAAAAATCCGCGAACTGGCGAAACATGATTCCAAAGTGCGTCCGATAATCTTTGCACGTAACTTCGGACATCAGATCGCCATTACGGCCGGCTGGGACTTTTCGAAAGGGGCAGCGGTAGTTATTATTGATGGCGATTTGCAAGATCCGCCTGAAATAATTCTTGACATGGCCAGGAAATGGAAAGAGGGATATGAGGTTGTTTACGCGGTGCGCGCCGGGCGTGAAGGTGAGAGTTGGTTTAAGAAATTAACGGCTTCTATTTTCTATCGGTTAATCTACCTCATTACAGATGTCAAAATACCTGTAGATACCGGTGATTTTCGGTTAATGGATCGCAAAGTCGTGGACGTGCTTAAACAAATGCGTGAGCGGCATCGTTTTCCTCGAGGAATGTCGGCGTGGGTGGGTTTCCGCCAAATCGGTGTGGAATACAAACGCGCCCCACGGTATGCGGGGTTGACAAAATATCCCTTTAGTAAAATGCTGCGATTAGCGCTCAATGCCATCACAAGTTTTTCTTATTTCCCATTGCAGGTAGCTACATTTTTCGGATTCTTCTCGGCGAGTCTTGCGATCCTGGCGATCCCTTTGGTGGTCTATCTTCGCATGGCGGGTATCCCTCAATTTACCGGGCAAGCGACTACTTTGATCGCTGTACTTTTCCTCGGCGGTGTCCAATTGATCTCACTCGGGATTCTGGGTGAATATATCGGTCGCTTATACGATGAAGCGAAAGGCAGGCCGTTATATATAGTTCGTGAGGGACCGAAAGACTAGAAAAAACAATTCAAAGCTGGCGGCGAAGGATTCGTCCGATTGAATTTTGGCGCTCCGAGGAGCAATTTAATCGATGCTTTAGAACGTATGAGGACGGCACTTTACTGGAGGTAGTTATGCCGAAGTTGGCTTATCCCGCGGTCCAGGAATATTTAATTGACCTTGTGCCGCCGCGCGAGCCCGAGATGCAAGAGATGGAGAAATATGCAGCGAAGACAGATTTTCCTATAATCGGACCGGCTGCTGGTCATATATGTTACCAGATCGCCCGGATGATTAACGCCAAAACTGTTTTTGAGATGGGGTCCGGTTACGGTTATTCGACGGCATGGTTCGCGAGAGCTGTTCGTGAAAACGGGAGTGGGTTGGTGCATCACGTTGTTTGGGATGAAAATCTCTCGAAAATGGCAATGGACCATTTGTCCAGGTTGGGATTCGGAGATTTTATCAAATATCACGTAGCTGAAGCAATCGAAACATTGCGTAGTATGCCCGGGCCGTTTGATTTAATATTCAATGATATCGAAAAACAAGATTATCCAGCTTCCCTTCCGCTTATTAAAGAGAAGCTGCGTTCCGGAGGCGTGCTGATTATTGATAATATTCTATGGAGCGGACGTATATTCAACAAGGAAGAAAAGTCGGATGCGACAGAGAGCGTGCGCGAATTTACCCGCCTAATTACTCATGATCCTGATTGGATTGTTTCACTCATCCCGGTACGGGATGGGTTGATCGTCGCTTATAAAAGGTAACCTGCTCAACTAATTGGCTTTTGTTTTTATTGGTTGTTTTGACCGAGAAATTATTCGGTGTTTAAATTGAAAAGCGGGAAATATCTAGTGATTTGCTGGTGATTAAGCTGCATGCTTCTTCGAGTTCACTGATCACCATGCAGCCTGAAGTACACACCAACTATGGTAATGAAAATTATTACTTTGGCTGGACAATCTGTGATTTCACCAAAGCTTACTGATTTCATTAAATTCTCCTTCTAAGCGATAAATTGATATAAAATTATGACGGGGTCTCAGGGAATCAATAAGGCTATTGGTAACTCGATGAATGTGGTTTATAATTCAAGTTGTCAGACAACTTCCTCAGGAGAATTTCAATGACTACTATTGATCTAACAGTGGACAAATCTCGTCGCAAGAATGCTTTAAAACGGGCAAAAGAGCGTAATATCATTATTCCTACTTATGCTCAAATGAAAGACCCCACAAAAATACCGATAAAAATGAAAGACGAACTCAAGGGCATTGGTTTGTGGGATGTTCACCCAAGTAACCTTTTTCGAATCACCTGGCATAACGAACCCAAAGCCAGTGGTGGGGGATTTGGTGGAGTAAATTATCTTGAACTGCCGTCCAGCCTTACCGGCGTTCCGGCCCGTATCGTTGTTCTGATCGGCAAATGGTTTCCAACAGGAGCTCACAAAGTTGGAGCGGCTTTCAGTTGCCTGGTACCAAGATTGGTTACGGGTCAGTTTGACCCGACAACGCAAAAGGCAGTATGGCCCTCTACAGGTAATTATTGCCGGGGCGGCGCTTACGATTCAGCCATGCTGGCCTGTGAGTCCATAGCGATTCTTCCCGAGGGCATGAGCAAAGAACGTTTTGAGTGGCTGTCTAAGATTGCCGGTGAGACGATCAAGACTCCGGGATCGGAATCAAATGTGAAAGAAATTTTTGATAAGTGTAAAGAATTACGAACCTCCGGTCAGGACTTAATGATTTTCAACCAGTTTGAGGAATTCGGGAATTATCTATGGCACTATGAAGTAACTGGCCATGCAATGGAAGAAGTTCTTCGGAAGGTAATGCATAAGAATGACCATTATAGGGGAATGGCTTCTGCCACTGGGTCGGCAGGGACAATCGCCAGCGGTGATTACATGAAACAAGTCTTCCCCGATAGTAAAATCGTGGCGAGTGAAGCACTGCAATGCCCGACTTTACTGGAAAACGGTTTCGGTGCTCACCGCATCGAAGGCATCGGTGATAAACACGTGCCGTGGATCCATAATACTAAGAATACAGATATAGTTGTCGCGATTGACGACAACGCAGTCGTCAATCTCTCTAGGCTCTTTAATGAAGAAGGTGGTCGCGCGTATCTCGTGGAAAAGGGCGTACCGGAGGCGCTGGTGTCTCAGCTCGATTTATTGGGTTTCTCCGGCATCTCGAATATCTTGAGCTGTATCAAAGCCGCCAAATATTATGAGATGGGCGAGAACGATATCATGCTTACCATATTAACGGATTCGATGGAATTATATCGTTCGCGGTTGCATGAGATGCACACCGAGTTTGGAGAATACACGGAAAAAAATGCAGCGGCGGACTTTGCCCGTTATTTGCATGGCCAGTCTACCGATAATATGCTTGAGCTGCGTTACTCGGATCGCCGCCGGGTACACAATCTCAAGTATTACACTTGGGTTGAACAACAGGGCAAGACATACGATGAAATCCAGTCCCAATGGTATCAGCCTGATTACTGGACATCCGTTCAAAAGCAAGCCGATGAGGTTGATGCACTTATCGAGGATTTCAATGCAGAAGTCGGGTTAGTCAAATAATGTAAAAGTCAGGTGGTCGCATTTCTTACAGCCTGACTTTGAAATTTGGATATGCCTTTACGACCAACGGATTTGATACTGGTTTGTGTAGTGCCTCAGCCGCGGGATTTGGAAATTGTGCGGCTGCTAGGGTGGTATCGCATTCCCCTTCGCACAGCGCCTAAGGTCGTTGCAGTAGATCAATTGGCTTTCTATCAGTCGGGAAGTTTTGGTGAATCCGGGGGCAGGATTAATTTCTTCGCCCAAGTTAAAGGTCATGAGTTAACGACCCGGCTTGAATTGTTAAAGGATGAGGCAAATCATCCACGTGCAAATGAAGAGTATTACAAAATCCAGGTGGGCGGGTTGGAGAAATTATCTCAACCGATTGTCGCCGACAAGTGGAAACGATTGACTTTTCTTTATACAACGGGGGAATACATGCTTGAAGCAAAGACTCTTAACGACTTGGTTGTCAATTCAGAGGAACGGGCTGTTTTATGGCGCTCTCTTCATGAGCGTGCAGAGAATACCCAGATTTATAAGGCTGACCTGCCTGAGGCAGATATCCCTCCTGAAGTATTGATTAAACTCTTGGGTATAAAAGATACTTCTGCTTCGAATAGTTTCCCTGATTTGGATTGATTAATGACTATCGACATGTGGCTTATTATTATCGTGATCGTCTTGCCGCTGTCTTTGGTTGTATTCAATCGCTGGCGGGTGGATGAGGCGGCGATCTTTATGATCGTTGTTCTTGGACTGGCGCAATATCTTGGTTTTGGCGTTCTGGGTGATCAAAAATCACCCCAGCAAACTCTTCTTGCCATCTCGGGATTTGGACAACCTGTTGTCGTGACGCTGATCGGGCTTTTCATTTTGACACAGACTTTAACGAATAATGGTGTCATGCTTTGGTTGGGCCAGCTGCTTGCTCAAGCCGCTGAACGGTCTGTTACCCGTCTAATTTTCGTTTTCACATTTTCATCTGCGTTGTTCTCGCTTCTTATGAATAATGTAGCGGTTGGCGCCTTACTCCTTCCCAGTGCCATGCAGGTATCACGTAATGCAAGAATTCGACCGAGTAAATTGCTTATCCCCATTGCATTTGGCACTGCCTTGGGAGGCATGGCTACTTTTTTCACCACAGCTAATATAGTTATGAGTAATTTGTTAACCATTGCAAATCCACCGCAGGCTCCTTTGGGAGTGCTCTCGTTTGCTGCCACTGGCGGTTTGATCGCAATAATGGGCATTCTCTATATAACAATTTTTGGGCGCCGCCTTGTCCCAGCTCGGCCACCCGGCCCTGAACAAGCGCTTGCCCGCCGGGCCAGCACTGAATTGGAAAGTATTTATGAGGTGGGAGAACGGCTCTGGGAGGCGCGTGTAGATGTTTCATCCCCCTTGGCCGGATCGACAATTCAAAATAGCGAAATTGGAAGAAAATTTGGGATCGCGATTGTTGCCATGCGTCGTGGTTATCAGGCATTTTTTGCTCCAGCACCTGATGAAATGATGCAGTCGGGGGATATCCTATTGATCGTTGGGCGGGAAGATCGCGTGTCGCAATTAAATGATCTTTCCGTTAATGTTCAGCCGGAGAATCACACGATCACTACTTTTGGGATGACTCTTATCGAGCTGATCCTCGCACCACATTCTAATTATGTTGGCAAAACCATCAAAACGATGAACTTCCGTCGTAAATATGGATTCACGATCCTGGCCATCCTGCGAGCAGGTCGTAGTTATCGAACCGATGTTGGAGATATGACGTTGGAAGCGGGTGATTCTCTTCTGGTCGTTGGATCACCCAAGCGGGTACGTGATTTACTTAGCAATCCGGATATCATCGTGTTTGAGCCCGATCCTGCTACGCGGGCCGTGCCACGGCAACGAGCGATCATGAGCATCCTGGTATTCTTGAGCGCAATCGTGTTTTCGCTGTTCGGCCTCCCCATATATCTCTCCGTACTTACTGCCGCTTTGTTGGCAATATTGCTCGGCCTTCTGCCAATCCAGGAGGCCTATCGTTCTGTTGAATGGCAGGTCATATTCTTTATTGCAGGCTTGTACGTCGCTAGCCTGGGTATGGTGAATACCGGACTCGCGGGTTTGATCGGACGTAATGTGATGGATTTATTGAGGAACGTAGGTCCGCTAGGGTTGGCCGCGTCCACATTCCTTTTGTCAGCGGTTCTTACACAATTCATGGGTAGCCAGGCAACTGCTTTTGTGGTAGGGCCGATAGCCATAAGTTCGGCAATTCATCTCAATACCGGTCCACAAGCCATAGCCGTTGCTACTGCTATCGGTTGTTCCGCGTCCTTTCTGACACCGATTGCCCATCCCGTAAATCTCATCATGATGAGCCCTGGAAATTATCGCTTCAAGGATTTCTTCCGAGTAGGTATTGGCTTAATGGTGGTAGTATTTCTATCCTTGCTTATAGGTATGGTTATTTTCTGGCAACTCTAGGAGCATCCATGGTCACAATTATAAAAAACGGGACTCTCGTGACTGCATCCGATACATTCAAAGCCGACATAATGATCGAAGATGAAACAATATCTCGCATAGGTCGGAACCTGGAGGCGAATTCTGCGCAAGTCATTGATGCCAAAGGAAAGTTGGTTATGCCGGGTGGAGTAGATCCGCATACTCATTTCGACTTGCCGATGTTCGGCACGGTCTCGTCTGATGACCATTATACCGGTCATAAAGCGGCGGCCTTCGGCGGGACGACCACAGTGATGGATTTCGTTCCTTTCGATTTCGATACATTTGAAGAATCGGTAAACGTATGGAAAAAGAAGGCTGAAAAAGCCGCCATTGATTATTCCTTCCACATGAATTTGACCAAGTTTAACGACAAGATCGCTATAAAAATCCCATCGTTAATTGAGATGGGGATAACCACGCTCAAAGTTTTCACGGCATACAATGGGCGATTACGTATCGAAGATGGGGATATCTTTAAAGCCATGCGGATAGCCAAAGAAAATGGTATGCTGGTCATGGCGCATTGTGAGAATGGCGATGTGATTGATGTGCTGGTGCATGACGCCCTTGCTGTTGGGCACACGACTCCGGAGTGGCATGCCTTGACGCGACCTGCCTGGGGTGCTGTGGAGGCCAACTTGAGGTTGTCTGCTATGGCTTCCGAAGCTAAAGCAAGTTTGTATATCGTTCATATGAACGTGGATGGTGAAGTGGATATGTTGCATTATGCCCGTGAGCGGGGGGTTCATGTTATGGGGGAGACTTGCCCTCAGTATTTGTTCTTTACGATTGATCAAATGCGTCGATCGGATGGATCGAAATGGGTTTGTTCGCCACCGATGCGGGTCGAGAAGGACAATATAAGGCTTTGGCAAGGGCTGCGAGATGGCACGCTGCAAACTGTTGGTACAGATCATTGTGCATTCTTCTTCGATGGCACAAAGCCGATTCTGTATGAGGGCAAGGAAGTGAAAATTCCGGGAAAGGAATTGGGTAAGGACGACTTCACTAAGATTCCAAATGGGCTGCCCGGTGTACAAGACCGTCTGCCAATCCTTTGGACTTATGGCGTGGGCGCTGGAAGGATCACGCCTAATCAGTTTGTAGCTCTGAACAGCACGAATCCCGCTAAGATTTTTGGCTTGTATCCGCGCAAAGGAGCGCTTTTACCTGGCTCAGACGCGGATCTTGCTATCTGGGATCCTGATAAGCAGGTAAAGTATGGGGTGGCGATCTCCCATCAGCGTACAGATTACAACCTATATGAAGGCTGGGAATTGGTGGGTTATCCCGAAAAAGTCTTTCTGCGCGGCCAATTGATCGTGGATGGGAATAATTGGTTTGGGCGGGCAGGGCAGGGTAATTATATTAAGAGGAATCCTGGAGAAATTCTCTAAAGTAAGAATATCACCCCCTTATTTTGATGCAAAGCTGTGTTTATTTATAACAACGCGTCGCCTTCCGGTCCTTTCGGACAGTCGGATCGATGCTCCTAATGAGAGAAGGTGTTTTAACCCAACATTATATTGAAAATTAAGGTTAATTATATAGCGGTAGCAGGGCACAGAATATGGGAGTGCCGATATTCCAACCCGCACCCATTATGGTTGACTGAGTAATTCCATTAGTCTGGGATGTTTTGAATACACTCCGCGATACTTTTCAGGGATCAATGCAGCGATACGGCACATAATTTCATCGGTATATTGCTTGAGAACGACATCCCGATCTTTGGTCGGCAGCGGAGGCAGCGAAAAGGCTTTTCCAGCGCTGACGAAAATACGGGAACGTCTAAAATGTTTCAGATTATCAATTACAACTTTGTCTTCCGTACCTGCTAAGCCGACCGGCACGATTGGACGGTTCAGCTTGGCTGCTAAATAACTGGCACCAGGCTTGCCCTCGTTCATGGAAGCAACCCTTGAACGCGTCCCTTCGGGGGCAATAACGAGGATATTACCGCTCTCCATGAGTCCGATGATCTTGCGCATTGCCTTTAAGTCGGGATTGAATCTGTCAATGAAGACAAAGTTGAAATATTTACCTAGCCACCTAAGGAATCCGCTTTCTTCCCACTTTTCTCCAACCGGTATGAATACGTCCCACCGATTGAGGGAATAAAATAGCAGGCATGAATCCAACATGCCAATATGATTGGTTGCTATAACGAAGGCACCCGTTTCCGGGACGTTATCGTATCCACGAATTTCTATTTTTGCGATCAGATTAAGGAGAGTCCTGAGAAGCCACCGAATAAGATTGCGCATGGGTCAATTGTACACGAATCTATTCGACGGTAATACCATATAAAAACCCCGCCGCAATCAAAGCGGCGGGGTTTTTATATGGTTATTATAAGGAACTATCTCTGTTATCTCCAAAGGTAGTTGGCATTATTAATCTTGTTATCACTTTTCTGGGTCCCGTACATATCATATATTTTTTTAAAGCTCTCAAGGTCTTCAGAACTCATATCGACAATCTGAAAGCCGACATTATATAAAGTTGTATCGATAAGGTGAGGTTGACACCACTTACTGTTTGCAATAAAAACTATGAATGATTTGTCTGAAATGTCACTGCTCAATTCAATTCGGAGAGGATACTCTGTGTTTTTTGATATGGGTTTTTGGCTCTCCAATTTAAACCCCCCAATACTGATATCAGCCAAATGCCCAACAAGCTCCCCAGTGTTTTCATTCATTACGCGCATATAATATGAAAAATCCCGGCGATCTCGTTTGCGTCTTTCCATGGCCATGTCCTTTCTGGTAACCATAAATTAAATACTAGTATATAACAAGGCGGGATGAGAATCAATAGAGACAATAATGAAAAAAAACAGAACACCTATTCTGTTTTTAATATGTGCGATAGGACGGTTGCGCCGCTTCCTCCAATGTTTTGTGCCAATCCGATTTTTGCCCCTTCTACTTGTGTCTCATTGCACTCGCCTCGCAATTGCTGAACGATTTCGACGATCTGGTACACACCGGTCGCCCCAACTGGATGACCACGTGCTTTCAAACCGCCGCGCGTGCAGATCGGTACCCGACCTGTTGGTGTGATTTCGTTTTCGAGTCCGAGGCGTACACCCTGGCCGCGTTCTGCAAATCCGCAGGCTTCGAGAGAAAGCGCGGACATGATCGAAAATGCGTCGTGAAGCTCGAATACATCGATTTCCTCCGGTTTAATACCCGCCATTTCAAAGCAACGTTTTACAGATTCATAAGCAGCGCTGAGGAACAAGGGGTCCTTCCGTGAATGGACAGCGATCGTATCAGTCGCTGAGGCCGAGGCGGCAACGATCACACGAGGACGTCTCGGTAGAGAAACAACTTTTTCAGCAGAAACGATTATCGCTGCCGCAGCTCCATCGCCTATCGGGGAGGCATCGAGCAGGTTCACTGGCGTAGCCACCATCGCCGATTTTTCAAATTTATCCACAGTAATCTTTTCGTGCAAACGTGCGAATGGGTTATGCAGGGCATTTGAATGCGCATTGATTGAGAAGGGCGCAAAATCAGCATGTTTCCATCCAAATTCGTGCATATATCTCTGCATGATTAACGCGTTAAGCCCAACAAATGAAACGCCCTGCTCGACCTCATAATCCGCATCTGCGGCGGTTGCTAAAGCCGCAGTCACGTCGTGGCCGGCTTTATCGGTCATCTTCTCAACCCCAACCACGAGGGCTGATTCGATCTCTCCTGACGCAACTGCCATCATGCCCGCACGAAAGGCTGCCGCGCCCGACCCACATGCTGCTTCCACTTTGATAGCTTCCTGATTCCAAAGACCCACCCAATCAGCTAGGTAAGTTCCAAGTTGATTTTGTGAATCGATAAGCGGTGATAGCATGTTACCTACGTACAGTGCATCCACCTTGTCTACGCCTGCATCCTGCAGGGCAGCAAAAGAGGCCTCGCCCCCGATCTCACGCAAAGATTTATCCCAGTGCTCTCCGATCGGGGTTTGCCCGATTCCGAGAATAGCTACTTTTCGCATACCTGAATTTTACCAGTGGGGGCTATCAGCATCTATCAGAATCTAAACGGGAATATTGAAATGCAGCAAATTAGCTGAAATTTGATGGGAACTGAACTTCCTGGAGTTCGTCTTAAATGTGTATACTATATGTGAGAGGAGCAATTATGTTAAGGATTAAATTGACTTCAAGCCTTTTGACTCTTTTCTTATTCGTTTCTTCATGCAGCCAGTTGAAGCCGAATCCCCAACCCTTACCTTCTCCTACAAGAAAATGGTCTATAATCCTAAATCAATCTGGCGGGTTTGCAGGAGTGCTTCTCACTGTGGAGATTTCCAGCGACGGTCAGCTCATTGCCGAAGATCAACACTCCCATCGAAGTGTCACACAAACACTTTCCGCCCAAACGATAACCACATTAAATCAGCTTGTATCAACTACGGCGGTGTCTGCAACTAGTGCTCCACAGTCAGGATGCGCAGATTGCTTCATCTACGATCTCGAAATTCGATCGGAAGAGAGCGATTTGCATGTTCATGTCGATGATGTGACGATAAAGGATTCCAGCGTAGCCGGATTGATTACACTCGTAAGCAAGCTGCGAGATGATGCTTTGCGTCCGAATCCATGAATGCGCGACTATTCAGTTTGGCTTGGTCAGTTATTATTACACTTGGGTAACAGCGGCCTGCAGGGTCAAGCTGCACTGCAATTCTTGGTTAAGCGGGGAGTTAAAGTGATGGTGCATGACCAACCGACTGCTGCACGTTGGACGTTGACCGGGAATATTCAATTGCACCCTCGCTACACTGATAGAACCCCTGAGGACCCATACCCGATTAGTTTGGTTGTCCATGAGGTGCGACATCTGGAGCAGGGATTCTTTACTGCGCTTTCGGTTTACGGTGAGTTGGATGCATGGCAACATCAATTCTCTCTCATTAAATCATTTACCGGACAATATCACTTGGAAGGTCAAAATAATGAGATCCTCTCTAAATTGATGTCTTTAGACCTGGGGTGGGATCGAGGGATGCTTGCTCGCGCGCGAAACTTAATGCAAGACTATGCTGGTGCGGACTATCGGATAGATTTGCTCCCTTTGTATCCTTTACCGCAGGAGCTCTTTTTCATCGGTACGCACAAGCGGTTCTACATTATTTAAAGAATCATGACAGAATTGACATCTGGTTTTAATGTAATTCATATTTATTTGTTGTATGATAAATATACATAACGAAAGGAGGTGCGTGATCGAAACACCACCTGAACTTCATCCTGAAGGAAGGCTTGGTGCATCCTCAGCTGGACATAATCTTTGGTTTTGCTCCAGTCCTTGTTTGAACGGGAACAGATCCGTACCGCGCCTTCCCTTGCCATGTGCAAGCTAATTTGACGGATGGGTAACACCCATCCGTCTTTTGTTTTATCCTTTTAAGCAAAAGGGACAGATAGATTTCGCCCCTTATGTTATTTACTTTTTCTCGGGATCTTTGACTGCGAACCACAGCGCGGCAGCCATAATTAAAGCACACACAGCAGACAAAATAAAAGTGACATTATAGCCGTTTGTATCTGCTAACCAACCGCCAAGAACGGGGGCTAGAATGGCGGCAGGAGCGGGGATTGTATTTGCCATTCCAATGTAAATGGGACGATCATCTTCGTTACTTGCAAAGCTGACGCTTAATGCTATAGGAATTGTCCATATTGCAACGATTGCGACCGATTCCAAGATAAAAATGGCAAAGAACCAAACCGGGGAGGTTGCTTTCCAAGCGAAGATCGCACTCAACGCCGCTCCTAACGCACCTATGCTCATAACGCCGCGATGACTCCAACGATCACCCCACCGTCCCATTATTGGACTTAAAACAACCTGTCCTATTAATAAGATTGCTACCATGATCCCGATCGCGGCATCGCTCATACCAAATTTTTGAACTGCATAGATTACATAGAAAGCGAACGCCATTCCCCCGAACTGGCTAATTATGCGCACCCCCAGAAAAGCTCGAAAATTCGAATCGGTTCTAAGTACTATTAGGGATTTGCCCCAAAAAGCAAGAGGATGTTCATTCTGTTTTGATAAGGTTTCGGGCTCACGTGTCATTGATAAGATTCCATATGAAATGATCATGAAAAAAAAAGCCAGTAAAAAACAGAGGCTAAAATTTTGTGGTCCGGCTATTTTGTCCAAAATGACACCCGCGGCGATTGCTGAAACGCCTCCAAATGCATTGAACGCCGCAGCTTGCATTCCGAAGAATGTCCCATGCAATTCCTGCGGTATTACTTTGGAGACCATGTTAGTCCATGGATTTGCCGTGAAACCGGCACCGAATCCCTGCCAAATTAGCATTAAGAACGTGAGACTCAATATAGCTGGCTTTGAGAGCAGGGGAACGAAGAAAGCTACCATCGCCAACCCCAAATAGGGAACGCGTTCATTAATGGTCATCCACAAAGTAAGCGGTTTAAATGTGCGCGCACGAGCCAGCAATCCGGCCGTAAACAACTGGGGTAATTGCCAACCCATATTGTGAATAGCAGGCACCAAACCGATCAGCAGCGCTGAATCTGTTAAATGGTGAACAAAAAGGGGAATAATCGCCGAAAAAGATGCAAACCCCATGCCGAGACCATAGAAGCCGCCATCAAAAAGACCGATAATGAAATTGAATCGTAGATGCTTTTGTATGTAAGCTTCAATGGGGGAAAGCATGGTTAAATTCTACCACTTGACAATTTCCTCACTTATAAATAGAATAAAAACGAACGTTCGTTCATTATCAAGGAAAAGGAATATGGCTCAAGAATTGCAGAAAAAAGGGGATCGCACCCGCCAGGTAATCCTGGCCTCGGCTTATGGTTTGATTATCGACCAGGGCTATGCAGCTACATCTATGCGGCAGATCGCGGATAAAGCCGGGCTGGCTTTGGGGAGCATCTACAACCACTTCTCTTCGAAGGAGGATGTATTTCGTGAAATCGTTAAGGAACGACATCCGTTTTTTCAGATCCTTCCCGTCTTGAATTCTGTCCAGGCGGACTCGGTGGAGGAATTTGTCCGTGAAGCAGCGAGAACATTAATAGAGCAGCTTGGGTATCATCCCGATTTTTTAAATTTGATGCTGACTGAGATTGTCGAGTTCAAAGGGCGGCACGTACCCTTGTTGTTCGATAAGTTTTTACCCATGGCCTTGCCTCTCGCCAGCCGGATAGCTGGTTTGGGCGGTAAAACGAGCGATATCCCACCATTTATACTGGCGCGAGCGTTTCTTGGGATGTTCTTCTCATTTTATATTACCGATATCCTCATAGGACCGATTATGCCGCCTGAATTGCGGGCAAATTCTCTTGACCACTTTGTAGATATTTTTTTATACGGCATTCTATCTTAGGAGAGAGTATGATTTTACGTCTTGGCTCGCTGATCCGTAAGGAATTCATTCAAATCATTCGCGATCCGCGTACGCTGATGCTAATTATCGTTATGCCGATCGTGCAGTTATTCTTATTGGGCTATGCAGCAACGACGGATATTAAAAATATATCCTTGGCGGTTTGGGACCAAAGCCAGACTTATCAATCGCGTGCGCTCCTGGAGGCGTTTCGCGGAGCTGATTATTTTCGTATTAATTATTTGGTTGGCTCCGAAGACGAATACAGGATTCTAATTGAAAAAGGACAAGCCCGTGCCGCGCTGGTCATACCGCCTGATTATAGCAACCGCTTAATGGAGGGGGATGCCCAAGTCTCGATGGTGTTGGACGGTTCAGATGCGACCGTCGGTGGAACAGCCCTTTCAGCAGCGCGATTGATCGGTCAAGCTTATGCAACAAGCATCCTAGCTGACCAAAATTCTCTCAGCGGTCATGCTGTTCCAATGACGCCTCCATTGGAAGTGCGTACACAAGTCTGGTATAACCCGGACCTTGTCTCGGCCTATTTCAATATACCGGGCGTTATTGGAATGATTTTGTCGTTCATTACCGCATTGCTTACTGCCTCTGCAATTGTCCGCGAGCGGGAGCGCGGCACGATTGAACAGTTGATTGTCACCCCCATCCGCTCGTGGGAACTGATCGTCGGGAAAATTTTACCTTACGTGATCCTGGCCTTTGTTAATGTGCTGGAAGTACTCATTATCGGACATTGGTGGTTTAAGGTACCGGTACGAGGTGATTTGGGTCTTATTCTCATTCTTTCAGGTTTATTTGTGCTTTCTAGCCTTGGTATCGGCTTATTCGCCTCCACAATCGCCAATACGCAACAGGAGGCAATACTTACGGTGATGATGACAATACTTCCAAGCATATTTCTCTCAGGTTTTTTCTTCCCTATTGATGCCATGCCGAAATTTTTACAAATTGTCTCTTATATCGTCCCTCTTCGTTATTACCTTGTGATCATCCGCGCCCTGTTGTTAAAAGGCGTGGGCATAGGATCATTAGAAAATGAGATTATTGCTCTGATGATCTTTGCCGTCGTTATCATGGGGTCAGCTGCAGCTCGTTTTCGCAAACGATTAGATTAGAAATTAGCTATCTTACATTAAATGAATTCTTTAGTAGGTTTA
Source organism: Anaerolineae bacterium (assembly GCA_041498515.1). GTDB lineage: Bacteria > Chloroflexota > Anaerolineae > Anaerolineales > Villigracilaceae > Fen-1038. The sequence goes on along the minus strand of JBGQIO010000012.1, from coordinate 8,526 downwards.
TCCATAAAAAACAGACGGGTAGTATTAATTATGGTGATCGTGGTAGCTAAGCTGATCGGAGGATATTACGATGTGAGACCCTTTACCGATGGGAACTATAATCCCCTGGTAGCCGCTGGGACGATTGAAACGACCACAGTGGATCTATCGCCAGAACTTGTGGGCAAAGTCAAGGAAGTTTTAGTCGATGAGGAACAAGTCGTCGAGACAGGTGACCCGCTTAACCGGCTGTACGACACCCTGCTCAATAAGAAACAAGCGGCGGGAGGGTTGGGGGTGTCTAAATGGGCAGCACAGCGGTCCCAAGCGTCCTATGCGATTAAGCTTAAGGTCAATGACCCGCAAGGCCAACTCAAACTCGGCTTGCCTGCCGATGCTGTTTTTTGTACAAAATAATAATTGTGAAAGACACAACCCTAATTCAAGCTCTGAATTTGCATAAATATTTCGGTGAAACCCGCGCAGTAGATGGAGTTTCTTTGCAAATCAAAGCTGGCGAGATCTATGGCCTCGTAGGCTCTGATGGTGCGGGGAAGACAACGACTATGCGGCTTCTTGTCGGGGCTTTCAATGCAGATTCAGGCGAATGTTCGATCTGTGGCTTCGATATTGCAAAGAAACCTGAAGAAGCCCATGCTCAGCTCGGTTATCTCTCCCAGCGTTTCTCACTATATGAAGAGCTGACCGTCCTGGAGAACATTCGCTTCTTTGCGGAAATCCGCGGTCTGAAATCCAAAGAGTGGCTGCCAAGATGTTTAGAGATTCTGAAGTTCGTCGGCCTCGATGATTATAAGGATCGACGTGCTGGTCAGCTTTCTGGCGGCATGAAGCAAAAGCTCGGGTTGGCCTCTGCACTTGTTACGCGCCCGCGTGTTTTACTCCTGGATGAACCAACAACAGGCGTTGACCCGGTCACCCGCCAGGATTTTTGGCAGTTGCTGATGCGACTGGCTTCTGGCCCCTTTGATTTACCCTCATCCGTGGAGAATATGGGTGAATCGGATGACGCAGGTACAGTTGCAGTTTTGATATCAACGCCTTACATGGATGAAGCGGCCCGGTGTCATCGGGTGGGTTTTATGCGACATGGACAAATAATCGCCGAAGGCACCCCCTCACAATTACGAGCGCGGTTAGCCGAGCGAGTCCTCGAACTGCGTGGTTCGCCGCTTAAGCTTCTGCGTCATATTGCACAAAAGGATCCAGATGTCGAGGATGTGCGTGCTTTCGGCGACCGTCTGCATTTGCGTGTTGTGGAAAATAAGGCTGATCTAATAGTCAGCCGCCTACCGTCCATGATAAGAACCGAGGGCGGCAAAGTGGATAGTCTCCGCAAAATTCCTCCGGTACTCGAAGATGTCTTCATAGAACTTTCAGAGCAGACTTATGAGTGATCCTGTTATCCTGGTCGAAAATCTCACCCGCCGCTTCGGTGAATTTGTTGCAGTGGACCATATCAATTTCCAGATTGGTGAAGGCGAGGTGGTTGGTTACCTAGGCCCGAACGGTTCGGGAAAGACGACGACCATCCGCATGTTGCTGGGATTACTTGAGCCTAGCGATGGCAAAGCGACTGTCCTGGGTTTTGACGCCTTTCGCCAATCGGAAGAAGTGCGCGCCCGGGCCGGATATATGTCTCAGAAGTTTGCCCTCTATGATGATTTAACCGTATTAGAAAATTTGACTTTTTATGGCGGCGTCTATGGTATCCGAGATAAGGTGCGTATAAGAGCGACCCTGGAACTGGTTGGCTTGACTGGTCATGATTCCACATTATGCGGTTCGCTTTCCGCTGGCTGGCGCCAGCGACTTGCCCTGGCAATTGCCTTGGTGCATCATCCCAAATTATTATTCCTCGATGAACCCACTAGTGGTGTTGACCCCACCGCACGCCGAGCCTTCTGGGATTTGATCTATGATATGGCGGAAGGCGGTGTGACAATCCTGGTCACGACGCATTACATGGACGAAGCTGAATATTGCGAGCGGGTCGGCATCATGCGTGATGGCAAATTATTAGCGATGGATACGCCATTGAATTTGAAGAAGCGTTTTGTCCCCGGTGACGTTTGGGAGGTCTTCGGCGAGCCATTGGAAGCCGGCTTGTCCGCTCTTCAAGAAGTGAACGGTGTTCTAAGGGTCGGTCTCACGGGCGATCATATCAGGACGATCACGGACCGTGGTTTGAAAAAAGCGGATTTGCTAAAAGGGCTCAAAGCGAAAGATATACACATCACAAACATCGATCAAGGAGAACCGACACTGGAGGACGTTTTCCTGGCATTGGCCCGATAATCAATGGACCCGGATTGATCCATTACTTGACGGTGCATCAACCGAGATGGCAAGTGTTCAACCTGCCGGGGAGTTCCGAATTCGTGTAAGTTTTTCTTAAGACACTATTTGTACATATAAAAATACAATCTGGTGGGAATTATTGTGTTTGTCCCGCAGGCTCTTCAGGGATGATGAGGGCCATAATCAAATAGGCAGCAACAATCCCGGGGCCGGTAATGAAAAGGAGAAGGACAGCCGCCAGGCGAACAACGGTGGGATCAATATTGGAATAAGTACCCAGCCCGGCGCATACACCTGCGATCATGCGGTTGGTATTGCTGCGAGTGAGTTGTTTGTAGTTTATGTTCATTGCTTTGCTCCTCTTTATTTCTACCAGACATACGCAGTATTTATAAAAAAGTCGCAAAGTCTATTTGTATTTCCTGCCCTCTACATAATTGGCAACCCCGGCATACAGCAGGAAAAGACCGATCAACATAAAGAAGATTGCCTGTAAACCTAGGAAGCGATATTGAAACAACCCAAAACCGGTGAACACCAAGCCGACAAGAACGTAAAATATTGCATTTCGAATATAACCGGAGCCTACACGCCTCGCCTGAAGGACACCGCGATCAGCCAGCAAAATCAAACCCCGCACTTCTTCTTCATGACGGTTTTTGCATGCAAGTGCATCATTTACGATGACAGCACAATCACTACATAGACCGCGCTGACAATGCTTACATATTCCAACTGCGGGTTTATCAGGATGATAATAACAAACCATTAAAGCCCTCGAAAAGAATTGATTAATTTAATAAGCATGGAATCCTGGAACTGTACCAATAAATCCTCGTCCTGAATCAGCCACGAATAAATATTATATCAACCTATCTTTTCGATCGGATGTCGTAATATGGTTTTTAATTTTGAAGGATCAGCTCGTCGAGGATCACCGAGATAAATTTCATGATGTTTGCCTCCAAGACCGACGCAGTCCTGATATCCGTTCTCTATTACGAAGGTACCCATCCTTTCCACTGTAGCTGGCTCATTCGCATATGAACCGATGTGCATAATTTGCATGCATAAACCTTCTTCGACGGACTTCAACCTTATCTTTGATAGTGCAGGGTTATCTCCGTGCCTTCGGCGGACTTCGAACAATCCTTCTTCAAAGTCGTTCTCTTTAATGACCTCAGGCTGCAATATCATAAGTGTATAGAACCAGTTATCCTTGACCGTAATATCGAACACTCCATCCTCAACCCACCACAGGCCTTCAAGAGCTATTACCGGATAATCAATAGCATTCGTCTTTCGCTTTTTTAACATGAATTTGAGTGTGTAAGAAATCCCGTATAGGGCCTGTGTTGCTTCCTGAAAACCTGGAGAGGAACCGGGGATGTGTCCTTTTTCAATGGCGCCGTCAATCATCGCGAACTGCAAGCAAGGCACTTGCACGACTTCGACTTTCCTGGCTGAGCCGCCATACAAATATTTCAAGTCCTTTTTCAATTCCAGCATTTTCATGATTTTCACCCGAATTTCATTTATACATTTAGTTCGACAACAGAACCTTTATTGGTCAACCATTGTCTTGCTTCACTTTCATAATGATAATTGCGAAATAACCTAATTTTTTAAATAGACCATGAAATCTATTTGAAAGTTTCTTTACTGGATATAACGATTTCATCTGGCTGGGCACGACGGGTAATTCCAGGAAAGTAGAATCAGCTTCCGGGGAGAACGCACGGCTTCCAGAAGCGGACCTGGAAGAATAGAACGATTTTAAAAAAAGGTTCGAATGCAACATCTTTCCCCTAAACTAAGGGTATTCGGAGATTGAAAAACATGAGGTTCGAATGAGGTTCGAATAGGATCTTGGAAACTCTTTTCGACTGTGAGCGGATTTACTTCATTGTAGGACACATGTTCTAATTGTGCTAGTGAGAAATGTCATGAAAATAAGCCTTCTTGGAAATGGAAAAAATAGATGATTGGCCTTCATTAAGGGATTCTCACAGGGTTACTTTTCCTGTTTTATGGGACCTCGCCCTGGTGGATAACTTTATCGCCGTACTTTTCGCGTAGTTCATCCACAGCTTCCTGAAGACGCCGTGACTTCTCTGACCCTGCATCCCAAAACGTCAATTGACGAACCGGCGGTCCGAGACCGCTGACCCCGACGCCGATCAGCCGCACAGCCTGGCCGGACTTTCGCACGGATTTCATTAAACCTATGGCGACTTTCCCGATCTCTTCGGCTTGATCGGTTGAGTGTTCCAGGGATGTTTGCCTCGTTAATGTAGTGAAATCAGGCCATCGGATTTTAAGTTTAATGGTCATGCCTGCCAAGTTCGATTCTCTCAACCTGCCACCGACTTGAGCCGAATGTTCGCGCAGCGTTTTTTCGAGGACCTTATCGTCTCGAACATCCCGGGAAAAAGTTGTTTCCTGGCTGATGGACTTGGTTTCACGTTCAGTCACAATCTGCCTGTCATCTTGGCCGCGTGCATGCCGGGCCAGGTCGCGGCCATTCTCCCCAAACAAGCGGAACATCTCATTTTCCGGCCATTTGGCGATATCACCGATTTTATAAATGCCAAGTTCAGTGAGCCTGGCAGCGGTCTTAGGCCCTACTCCCCATAGCATTTCTATAGGAAGCGGCGCGAGGAATGCCGCCTCCTCGCCTATCGGAACGATTGTGAGTCCAAAAGGCGGAACGGCTCCTTTTGCGGCTTTCTTCCCAACTTCAGTTGCGATTTTTGCAACCAGCTTATTCGAAGCAATCCCGATCGAGCAGGGTAAGCCCAAATCATCACGAATGTCCGTCTGAAGCTGGCGTGCGATACGCTCAGATGTTTCTTCCAGATCTGTTATGTCCAAAAAAGCTTCGTCGATCGAAATCTGTTCTACTAAGGCGGTCAGATCATGAAGCTTGGCCATGACTTGTTTGGAAACCTCGCTATAAACTCCATGTCGGGCGGAAACGATGATCAATTGGGGGCAAAGACGCAAAGCGCGCGACATCGGCATAGCTGAATGGACACCGAATTGTCGTGCAGCATAGGAACAAGAGGCGATGACCCCACGTTCGTTTGGCTTGCCTCCTACGGCAAAAGCTTTTCCACGCAATTCAGGATCGCGTGTTTCCTCAACCGCACAAAAAAAGGCATCCAAATCCAGATGAAGAATTAGCGGAGACATTTGTAATCTTGAGTATAAAGGTCACTATATTTGGTCATTTTTAGCATTGATGATTTGTAAGGGAAAAGCTATACTTTTTAAGGCTAATTGTCAATACAATTAGGCTGAATTCGCTAGGAGAAATCATGAAACTAAAATGGTCGTATGCCTTAGCTATTTTACTATTAGTGATGGTCTCATCACTTACGGCAAGCGTTAATACTGCGCTTGCCTTGGGGACTTGCGACTCAGCCCAGTTCATTGCGGACGTGACCGTTCCGGATGGTACCTTCATAAACCCTGGAGCGACGTTTGTTAAAACATGGCGACTCAAAAACACGGGGGTCTGTCAATGGAATACCTCTTATAACCTCGTCTTTGCAAGCGGCCAGAAAATGGGTGGCCCTGACTCGGTAGCCTTTCCGAAAGTTGTTCTCCCGGGTCAAACGGTAGATCTGACGGTCACCCTGATTGCTCCCGCTACTCCGGGATCCTTTCGTGGATTTTGGCAATTAAGGAATGCATCAGGCGGTCTATTTGGTATCGGCATTACTCATATGAATCCATTCTGGGTGGATATCAAGGTTACCTCGCCGGTACAAACGATCACAGCCTATGATTTTTCGTCTAATATGTGTTCTGCTCAATGGTCGTACGATGGCGGTCCGATCCCCTGTCCGATCAATACGAATAAGTTGTTGTTCGGATTTGTTAAAGAGATCGATCATCCTGTACTTGAGAATGGTGTTACCTATAATACTCCAGGTTTGTTGACCATAACTCAAAGCAAGTTTAACGGCTTGATACGCGGCTCTTTCCCGGTGACGGATATCTTTCGCGGCGATCACTTCCAGGCTCTGATAGGTTGTCAATTTAATGCAGTGAATTGTTTTGTCACCTTTACACTTGGTTATCAGGTAGGTGATTCGTTGTTCACTCTTTGGAAAACAACAGAGAGATATGACGGCCTGGTCACTCAAGTCGATGTAGATCTGACCCGAATAGCTAATCTGAAGGCCAAGCTCGTCCTGACGGTTTTATCTGATGGTCCCTTCGAGGGCGACCAGGCTTTCTGGGTTAATCCGCGCATCGTGCGTTCTTCAGCTGTTCCAGTGACCACTCCAACACCGATCTCACCTACGTCTGTTGTACCCACCACTTCACCTACCCCAACGTCTACTTCAGGTTGTGATCGCGCCCAATTCATAACGGATATTTCGGTACCCGATGGAACCATTTTTGCGCCAAATGCCCCCTTTACAAAAATTTGGCGATTGAAAAATGTCGGTACCTGTACCTGGACAACAGCGTATAGTCTCGTTTTTGTTAGTGGTGATAGGATGGGCGGCTCAGATTCATTGATACCTACGACGGTAGTCCCTGGCCAGACAGTAGACCTCGGGATTAATCTAACCGCTCCCAATCTTGCCGGATCCTATCGCGGTTACTGGCAATTAAAGAATGCCAGCGGTGGTTTGTTCGGTATTGGCACAACTGCAAACCAACCCTTCTTCGTGGCTATCCAAGTCTCCGGTTCAGGGACCGGTGGAACAACAAGCTATGATTTTGTAAGCAACGTGTGCTCCGCTCAATGGTTCAACGGCTCGGTCATACTTCCTTGCCCCGGGACCGACGGTGATTCGCGTGGTTTTGTTTTTAGTGTTACAAATCCTGTTCTTGAAAATGGCGTGACCGATTCGCGGCCCGGTTTGCTTACTGCACCGCAAAACGTTTTTAACGGCCAAATCGCAGGTACCTATCCGACACTAACAGTACAGCCGGGAGATCATTTCCAGGCTACGATTGATTGTCAGTTCAGCGCGGCAGATTGCTTTGTCATCTTCCGCCTGGATGCTCTGATGGCCGGAGGCGTTATACAGAATCTAGGTACATTTGCCGAAAGATATGATGGTCTTTATACCCCGTTGAATATTGACCTTAGTTCACTGGCAGGCAAGAGTGTTAATTTCATGCTAACTGTGCTTGCGAACGGTCCCGCAACTGGTGATCGAGCCATGTGGGTGGGCGCAAAGATCGTTCATACTCTTGCAATCGGAGGCAGTTTGTTATCGGCCCCTACTCAAACGCAAATCCCTGCGACTGAAATGTCAGTTCCGATTCCGACTTTTACTCCCACATCGGTTCCAATTCCGACAAATACTCCGACTCCAATTCCACCGAACCCCTCCGATACACCAACACCTGCCAATACTCCCTAAGGTTTATGAACTATACAAAAGACTGGACTGCAAAATCGATTTGCAGTCCAGTTTTCATCAAAAATCCCGGAAATTCGGTCATGAAAAAACGAGAGAAATATATTGAATAAAGACTTAAGTAAAGATATACTTATGAATAGCGTATAGTCAATTTGGAACTTATAATAGATATTAACGTCCTCAATAAGGTTCACAATAGGCTAATGAATTGATCGAGGAGAATGACATGAAATCGAGAATATCTGCGGGAATCATCATAATGCTGGCTGCCTTATTGCTGTCCTTCATACCGGCGGCTGCACTCACCACACAGCCGGCCGCGGCATGGTCAATCTGTGATTCGGCTCAATTCATAGCGGATGTGACGGTGCCGGACGGCACCAATTTTGCACCGGGTGCGACGTTTACCAAGACCTGGCGCCTAAGGAACATCGGCAGCTGCACGTGGACAACCTCGTATGCCCTGGTTTTTGATTCGGGAACCATAATGGGTGGGCCTTCTTCCGTCAATTTACCGAGCAATGTTGCGCCGGGGCAAACCGTGGATATTTCGGTAAATCTCACGGCACCGGGCAGCGCCGGTCATTATATTGGTTTTTGGAAGTTTCGGAATGCCTCGGGTGTATTGTTTGGGATCGGATCGGCAGCGAACAGATCGTGGTGGGTGGAGATCAACGTATCAGGCAGTACGGCTGGGATAGCCTACGACTTTGCTTCAAATTATTGTTCGGCCACTTGGTACAGTATCCAGGGGAATCTGCCGTGTCCGGGGACGGACGGGGACTCGCGCGGCTTTGTTCTGAAAGTAGACAAGCCGCAGCTTGAAAATGGGTCG
>JBGQIO010000011.1:0-33331 GCA_041498515.1 Anaerolineae bacterium | reverse complement strand
GATTTCTACCTGATGGTCGGCACGGCGGCGGCCACACTGATAGGCCTGCTCTTTGTGAGCTTGTCGCTGAACGATGAAGTGATCACTCGCAAAGCGAACGCTGACCTGCGCGTGCTGGCCTCTCATACGTTTGGCAACTTCATGTCTGTGCTCATGTTTGCCGTGATCTTTCTGATCCCGAACCAGGTGCCTCTGGGGCTTGGGCTGCCACTGTTGGGCATCGGTGGGTTGGGTTTGTACAACACAGTCAGGCATTTGTTGGAGACGCGGCATAAGCAGCCGCGGGTCTGGGGCATAGGCGGGTTCGCTCGTAGCTTTGCCATCCCGATCTTTTGTTTTGGTACGTTGATGATCATTGCTGCCTCGGTGCTGCTCGGTCGCACTGGCGGGTTGTACTGGCTCGTGCCCGTGATGATCTTGCTGCTTGTGGCAGCCAGCCGCAATGCTTGGGATCTGCTGATGCGGTTGCGCGGACCGCGAAAAGGATCCTGATCGCGCTTGATAATGAGGAGGGCGATGAAAATTGTATGTCAAAAGGATTTGAAACGCGAAGATGGCAAGTGTTAAAACACCTCAGAGGCCTTATTTGACCTCGGAGGTGTTTTTATGAACATCATGCAATGCTTTTATTTATGCGCTTCGAGGCAGAAAACTCCCTCACTGCCCACCACTGCATTGTGGACGATCCCTGCGGGCAAATCCAATCTGTCTCCTGCATTGAGCACCATCGTGTGATTCTCTGTTGGCAGGCCGAAAGTGATGGAACCGCGGACCACGTAGACGACCTTGTCGTAGCCGTGAGAATGTGCGTTATAAACATCGCCCGGACCATTCGACCAGGAATACGGACTCAAACCTTCGTCTGACATCAATTGAAAAAGAGTTTGCTGTGTGGGAGGCTCGCTTGCGGGCCATGGAGTGACGCGGAAAGTGTTCAACGAATTGTTTAAACCTGAAATCGTCTGCGCCAGATCTCTCAGGAGCGGACCATGAGTTTGCCGCGGGTACGTGTTCTAGAGTCCGAGCCTGCCCTGCATTTCTTCCACCGCCTTCTTTGCCTCCACCAGGCTCGTATTGTTGAGTTCGCGATGGATCTTGATCGCCTCGAGCAGGTTTCCCTTTTTGAGCTGTTCGATGATCCTGGGGTCGTCAGTCAATTGAGTCTCCGGAACGAATGTGATGCCGAGATGTTCATATAAGAATGCAACCTGGCCTTCGAGCCGAATGACGCGCCCTCGCAGGTCGTGGAATTCCTGATCTGTTACCATGCTGTTCTCCTTTTAGATGTCATTGCGAACGAGCGAAGCGAGTGTGGCAATCTCTAATAAAACGGACAGGATTTTGTTGGGTAATACCTGCCATTTAGACGGGGATTGCTTCTCGTAGATGGTAAGTGTTTTCGAAGACCCTGTGTTTTCCAGGGTCGGAGATTGCCTCGAAGACTCGCAATGACATCTTGAATTTGTGATTTACTGAATTTCACAGAACCTGTCGATCCTCTTGCCTACGATAGCCAGGCTGTCTTCCCAGAACTTGCGCTTGCGGATATCGATGCCAAATCGTTTGGCCAGCTCCGCCGCCCTGGCCTCGCCGGTGGCAGCCAGCAGATCCTTGTAATCTTCCACAAAGGCCGCGCCGCGCTGCTTATAGATGGCATACAGGCCGGTGGCGAACAACAGGCCGAACGCGTAGGGGAAGTTATAGAACGACAGACCCGGGGAGTAGTAGTGCGGCTTCCATGTCCACATGAACTTCTGCAAATAACGCTCGTCCAGCCCGTCCCCATAGGCGGTCTTCTGGGCCCGTATCATGATCTCGTTGAAATCATCGGCCGATAGCTCGGCCTGTTCGCGGCGCTCGAAGACCTCCTTCTCGAAAAGATAGCGCGAATAAATATCCACGCAGGTCTGGGCGGCGCCCTGGATCTGGGCTTCGAGCACCGCCAGTTCCTCCTGCGGGTCTTTCGTATGGGCCAGCACCGCCTCGGTCACGATTGTCTCGCACATCGTGGAGGCCGTCTCGGCCAGTGTCATGGGCGTGAACTGCTGCAGTTCGGTCTTGCCCGCCGTAAAAGCGCAGTAGTTATGGAAGCCGTGCCCCAGTTCGTGCGCGATCGTGCTCACTTGGTCGAACGAGCCGTCGAAGTTGCACAGCACGCGGCTTTCCTTCACCCTTGCGATGGCCATACAGAACGCGCCGCCGCGTTTTCCGTCCCGCTGTTCGGCGTCGATCCAGTGGTGATCGAAGGCGCGCTGGGCGAATCCGCTTAGGTCGGGCGAGAACTTGCCGAAGTTCTCGAGGATGAAATCCCGCGCCTCCTCGAAGGAATAGGTTTTATCCGTCTTGCCGAGCGGCGCGAAGATGTCCCACCAGGCCAGCTTTTCCTTCCCCAGCTTTTTTGCCTTGTCGTTGAAATATTTGCGGAACATCGGCAAGGAACCTTCCATCGCCTCCAGCATGGCCTCCAGCGTCTTGCGGTCGATACGTGCCGAGACCAGCGCGGAATGGACGGCGTCCTTGCGGCCTCGCCGTTTGTTTAAGGTGTTCGCCTCGCCCTTCACCCCGTTCAAGCAGGCCGCCAGTGTTTCCTTGACCGTCTCCCAGGCCTGGTCCTCCGCGTCATAGGCGCGGTGCCGCGTGTTCTCGTCAGGGTGCGAGTGCAGGTTGATCAGCGCCGGCATGGACAGTTTCTGGGTCTTGCCGTCCAGCTCAAAATCCACCGAGAGCTGAGAGGTCACCGTCCCCTGAAGTTTACCGAAGGCATTACCCCCGCTCAGGCTGAGTTCCGCAGCAAGCCCTTCCTGGTCGTCGTTCATCTGATACTTGCTTTGCTCGGCCCATTCATGGAGCAGGAAGGCGTGCGCTCTTGCCGCTTTGTTCTTTGATATGACTTTATCGAGCCTGGCCTCGAACCTGCCCAGCCAGCTCCTGAACCTCACGATGAGTTTGTCCGTCGGCAGGCTGGCCTGCTCGAACTCGGAGAGCGCCCGCATGGCGGCTTTATCCCGCGAGTCCGTCGTGACGTACGCGTAGATGAACGGCCCGATGGTGTCTGAAAGCGTTTGTATTTTGTTGAGGCGGTCGACCGTCTCGCCTGCCAGCGCGGCCAGGTCCTTGGCCCGCGTCTTTGCGCCGGCTTTACTTAACTTTTTGTCGAAGAATTTTTCCAGGCCGGCGACCTGCTTTTTATAATCTTTGACCGCCTCTTTGAATTCTTTTGATACAAGCGATGGATAAACGTTGCTCATATCCCAGCGGGGAGGTGTGGACATGCTGTTCTCCTTGAATGAAATGCGGCAAGTATACCAAATAGACAAAAGATGTTTTGAATCTTTGGGCGCTCTTATCCAGCCGCGGTACTCCTTGTAACTCCCTCCCAAATCTTGTACAATCTTGTATGAACAAGCCCCTCGTTACCTTGCGTGGGAGGCACACATGGACATAATCAAGGTTTCCGCCAACTCCCGCACCTCTGCTGTCGCTGGGGCGATTGCAGGTGTCATCCGCGAGCAAAAGCATGCCGAGGTCCAGGCGATCGGGGCCGGCGCGGTCAACCAGGCCGTCAAGGCTCTCGTGCTGGCCACCGGTTATCTCAAGGATGACGGCATCGATGTGGTCTGCGTCCCCGAATTTGTGGATGTGGAGATCGAGGACAAAGTCCGCACGGCCATCAAACTCAATATCGCGCCGCGCTGATCCGCTCCTTTAGGGATCCGATGGCCATTTTATGGGGATAGTACGTGCGCGTCGCTGCGCTCAGCAAACTGCCAGGCGGTTGGAAAAACCAATAATTTTAAGAATCCGGTTCAATTCAGGTTCAACCCTCCCCGCGTTCGTCTTGGTAGTGGCTTTGCTTCGCATCCCAAAAAGGAAGTGGAGTTGCGCGCGGAACGACTCTACTGCTTATCACAACTGACTTGAGATAGGATTTTCGATATTGAAGATCGATCATCGGTATTCGAGAATCAGGGTTAGGCATCGGGAAGGGAGGAAAATGGGTGCGAGTGGGGTGACTCTGATTATACAGAACATGCGTTCTAGAGTCAAGCAAAGACGAGTCCCTGGCGTATCATCTTGCAGCAGGGAGTACAGAGTTTTGGTAGGACGTGCACCTATCATAATGGTAGGAAAGAAGCCTACAATCATGAAAATTGCCAGAATTTCCTTATCTTTGATATAAAAGCATTGTTCGTTATTATTCGTTTTCGCAAAAAGTAAACTCGTAGATTCACCTGTACCGGAGGCAGCGTCGTTCGTTGGCTTAAAACCTAGCCAAAGCCTTCTGATAAGCCGGGGTAGATATACATTTCAGAAACTCAGGGGTACTTTCTTTCTGCTACAATTGTTTCGATGACTCATCGCAAGGCATTTATCCGCCTCCTGACCGGCCTGTTCATCCTGGTAGTGTTAATAGCCACTTCTCTAACACCGGCGGTGTTGTTTGTGCAAGCCGCACCGCATCAGGCCGCCTCTCGAGGGGATGTGGTCATTAGCGAATTTAGAACCAGCGGGCCAACTGGGATAAATGACGAATTTATCGAGCTATATAATCGGAGTACGAATCAGGTTGATATAAGCGGCTGGAAGATCAATGATTCGACCAGTTTCGGTACTACGAGCTTGATAAAGACGATCCCCAGTTCTACTTTGCTCCTGAGCGGTCAATATTATCTGATAGTGAATTCAGGTGGATATAGCGGAACAGTATCGCCTAATTTACCTTATGCACAAGATATTCCCGATAATGGAGGCATTGCGCTCCTCGAATTAGATGGCATAACGATCTCGGATCAAGTCGGTATGAACGCTGGTTCTTCCTATAAAGAACCGGCTAACGGCTCGGGAATATTAACCCCGTTATCACCCGGAATAGATCAAAGCTACGAACGATTGCCCGGCAGTACTCAAGGTGGTTGTACTGATACGGATAATAATGCCTCCGACTTTTCGTTAATCACAATTACTCCCGGCGATCCTCAGAATATGTCCAGTCCCTTAGGAATTTGCCGTGTAGCTCCTGCACCTACATTTACGTCGACACCGACCTCCACACCTACCAGAACACTAACCCCCACTCCCACCAATACACCTAATCCTGCCTGCTCGCTAACGCCTCCACCAGCTTACCCTTCACTCGCCCTTGTCATCAACGAAGTTGGCTGGGCGGGTACGTTATCTTCCGCAGCAGATCAATGGATCGAAATATACAATCCCAGCTCTTGTCCGATTAATCTCACCAACTGGTACCTTCAGGGCCAGATCTCAGGGTCGATCAAATTCACCATCTATTTAGCTGACTCACTCGACCCGACAACAGACTCCATTCAAGGCGGCGGTTACTTTGTGCTTGCCGTAACTAAAAATGTGTTCAAACAAAACGTTCTCATTAATCAGGAGAGCAGCCTCTTAAATCTCTTGAGTAATTTCTCTACACCGGGAGAATCCCTGCTGTTATTCGGTCCAGCCCATGAACTTGTAGACCATGCGAACATTAACGGTGATTCGTGGCCTGCAGGGTCAACATCTACTCACGCCAGTATGGAGCGCAGTGGAGTCGTTCAAGATGTCCGCACCTCCTGGGTCACCTATGCCGGGCCGACAACGAACATAACGGATAGTGGAAATAATTTTGTGCGCGGCACACCTGGGAGGGCAAATTGGGCTACCACCGTGACCATTACGCCCTCCCCCTTTTATACCCCCACGAAAAAACCGACGCCCAGGCCGCCCACGCCCTTTGCGCACGTGGTCATCAACGAGTTCCTGCCGCGCCCCGGCTTCGACTGGAACAGCGACGGCGCGATCAATGTCTATGATGAATTCATCGAGATCGAGAACCTCGGACCGATCAATGTTAATTTGAGCGGTTGGAAATTGGACAATGTCTCGGGCGGCTCGCATTTTTACAGCCTGCCAGCCAGGACGCTTAAACCCGGAGAACGCGCCCTCTACTATGGTTCGATCACTCATATTCCGCTTTACGACAGCGGCGGCACGGTGCGCCTGATCAATTCGAGGGGCATTGTGATGGACGCGCGCGGTTACGGCATAGCCACGGTCCCTGACCAGTCGTACTGCCGCATCCCGGATGGCGACGGCTACTGGAGGACTCCCTGCTTCCCAACACCGGGCACCGAGAATGCGCTCACGGGTACCGTCCCGGCCCTGCCGCCGGCTGTGGCCAACCAGCCTCCCGCCTGTTTGCTGCCCGATACCGTGCCGGATGCCTTTCGCGAGGCAGTGTGCAATGCCTTCGGCACCGATATCCTGAACGGCGGCTATTGGGATGGATCGGCCGGTCAGGATGAATTCCCCGTGCAGGATATCTATAATAAGTTGCAGACGATCATAGAATAAAAATGATGGTCACTCTAAAAGTGACCATCATTTAGTTTAGGAATTTCAACCTAGTCCTGTCCGGCCCGGGCCACTTCCTCGGCCTCGAACAGCACCTCTTCATTGCCGGTCAGCTTCTCTTCCACTTTTTCAATAATTAAATTCAGGTGACCTGAATGCGCCACGTAGTCCATGTCATCGGCAGGGATCGTCAGCACGGGGCAAAGCACGAAGTCCGAGATCCACGTTTCGTAAAGGTCGTTCAGGCTCTGAAGATATTCCGGCGTGATGGTGCGCTCGTAGTCTCGCCCTCGATTCGAGATCCGTTTCTGCAATGTGGGGATCGAGGCCCGCACGAAGATCATCAGGTCGGGAGGCGGGAGCAGCTGCACGGCCGTCTCGTATAATTCGCGGTAGGTGAGATAATCGCGCGGTTGAATAAATCCCTGCATGAACAGGTTCTTGGCAAAGATATCGGCATCTTCATATACGCTGCGGTCCTGCACGACCGACCCTGGGTGCTGCGACAGTTCATAATGCGAGCGCAGGCGCCGCGTTAAGAAAAAGATCTGTGAATGGAAGGACCAGGCCGCCATATCCGCATAAAAATCGGCAAGATAGGGATTTTCAGATACGGGTTCATAGAAGGGCTGCCAGCCGAGCCTTTCGCACAACTTGCTCACTAACGTGGATTTGCCTACACCGATATTACCAGCGACGGCTATAAATTTCTTCATCTTCTCTCCGTCACAATGGGGAGGCTCACCGGCCGCCCCACAGATGCTTATGGAATTTGTCCGGCTAGTTCCTTGTCGATCACCTGCTTGAACGTGTCCAGCGGCTGTGCGCCGATCACGGCCAGACCGTCGATAAAGAAGGTCGGCGTGGAGTTGACACCCGTCTTGACCGCAAAATCGCTGTTGGCTTGAACATAGGCCTGGTAGGTATGGTTCGTCAGGCAGTCGTTGAACTTGGTCATGTCGAGGTTGAGGTCCTGGGCATACTGTCGGTAAACGCTGTCGCCTAGGGTTTCGCTGCCGAATAATTTATCGTGATAAGGCCAGAATGCGTTTTGCGCATTCGCACATTGGGCGGCCTCGGCAGCCCCAAAGGCATCCGGATGGATGCTGGTCAGTGGGAAATCACGATACACAAGACGGATCTTGCCGGGATAAGCTGCCATCAAAGGTTGATAGGTCTGCTGCTGCCATTGACGGCAGAACGGGCATTCAAAATCGCTGAATTCAACGATGGTGATCGGCGCATTGGCCGGGCCAAAGCTTGGGAAGCCTGCGGTGGGGATGGAGTAACGGACAAACTGCGGTGCGGGTGTATTGACAGGCGCCTCTACGACCGCACCCGAAGGCTGGGCGGCTGACACGCTTTGTGAAACGGTTGTGCGTCCCCAGACGAAGTAACCGATAAGGATGCCTATGAAGAAGGCCAGCACCACCAGCACTCGGTAAAAATGAGTGACTTTGAAGGTGAAGGTTTCTTCCTGTTTTACAATGGGTTCGGGGGGAGCCGGGGGTTCAGGGGGTAATGCCTCAACTATAATTGATTTTTTCCTGGTTGGCATGCTGGGCATTATAACATGTGGAACGAAATGTCAATTGGGACGTATATCCTGGTGGAGATAAAAAATAATCATGACTCATAGACATGCAATTCCCTGGTACTTGTGGCCGTTCGTGGCTATCTGGAAACTCATCGCGACCATCGTCGGTCTGACAGGCCGCTTCGTGGCAATGGTGCTCGGCCTTGTTTTCGTGCTAGTCGGCGTGATTGTCAGTCTCACCTTGATCGGCGCGATCGTCGGCATCCCGATGGCGATCGTCGGTTTGTTGTTGTTCCTGAGGGGAATATTTTGAAATATGCCTTTTAGGAATTGAAAGAGATATTATAGGAAATCCCTTTTAAGAATTGGGGGAATCGATGAGTCTGTAACCGACTTCCCACCGGGAAATACAAGTGACAATAGGGGTAAGTGGTCTTATGAAATTGAATCGAAGCTGTCAATAAAGATGCGGTAATGAACCTGGCGTTTCAAGGGTCTATACCCATTCCAGGCTATAAGAGATCAATTTAAAAAAAAGCGGGACTCTGCCAATTCGACAGAGTCCCGCAGCTCGTTGAACTTCATTTTGAGATCAGCCTGTACTGTTCAGGCTGGCGTTGATCGTGCTGAAGATGTTGCCGATGACCGGGCCGAGGACCATCAGGGCCGCGATAACAACAATGGCAACTAAAACGAGGATGAGCGCGTACTCGACCAAGCCTTGACCTTTCTCCTTTGGGGCGAATAACATGGCATTATTTTCTCCTTTCGTTTGAATTTCCCTCAAGATTACAGGGATTATTCATATTATAGTTGTTGTCCTCGTATTAAGATGAAAATTGCTTAAGACTTAAATAAGGATATTGAACTTGCCATCCTCGAGAGGGTCGGGGGGACCAAATGTCAATCTGACGACCATTGCACGGCTTATGAAAATCAAGAATCAGGAATGCCCACAGGGAAAGCTCAGTGGAACAAAAATAATTAGCCTGAACAATATGGCCCAACCTCCAAACCACACGGCAAACATGACAGGAATTATCCCCCGGCAAGCAATGTAAATGTAACAAATGGTCCAGCGTTAAATGCTATGATTAGATCGATATTAAACGAACACTTTATTGACAGAAATCGAAGATCCCTGGTCATCTACACGCGGGAACGCAACAGGGTGAAAGCACCTGACCATGTATCCCGGCTCTTTGCCGTACGCACTCTCGCTTTTAACAGTTGCTGTCATAACGGGGGGAATTTCACTTTATGCATTCCGACGCACAAGACGGGCGGGCGCCAACTCCTTCGGCTGGTTGATGGTCGCCATCACCGAATGGGTGGCGTCCTATGCCGTTGAAATAGCAGCTCCTACCATACAAGCCAAAAACTTTGCAGACCAGCTTACATACCTGGGAATCGCAGCCACGCCGGTCCTCTGGCTCGTGTTCGCCCTGGAATATACCGGCAATACCAAATGGCTGACAGGCAGGACAAAAATACTGCTCGCGGCATGGACGCTGGCTGTATTCTGCACAACATTGACCAATGACTTTCACCATTTGATGTGGAGGTCAGACAGGCTCGACCCCAGCGGATTACCCGGTTTGATTTTCGAGGGTTTTGGACCGACGTTCTGGACATTCGTGGTAATTTCCTATGTCTTCGTTTTGGCAGGCATTGCGCTTTACGTCATCGCTTATCTAAAGTCAACCCGTGTTTTTAAACAACAGATCGGTATTATGGTCATCGGTTCCCTGATACCGTTGGTCATCAACGCCATCTACCTAACTAATCAATCTCAAAAGCATGGTTTTGACCAGACTCCATTTACATTCGCGCTTTCAGGCATCCTGCTGACCGTAGGTTTTTTCCGGTACGATCTGCTCAACCTGCTCCCGCTTGCCGCGCCGCTGGTCATTGAAAACCTGCCGGATGCCGTGGTCGTTATAGACAACCTCGAACGGATCGTGAATTTGAACCCGGCTGCTTATAAATTGTTAAAAACAGGTGAAGAAGCCATCGGCCAGGATGCCCATGAAGTATTAAAGGGAATGGAGGTCATCTGGGAGCATCGGGATGCGCCGGAAGACCAATTCGAGTTTGAACTCGGCGAGGGAGAAGGACGACGCTGGTTCCAATTGATGATCTCCTGGCTTCGCGATCAAGACGGCAAAAACCAGGGCCGCGTGATCGTCGCACGCGATACAACCCGGGAAAAGGAGAGCCTGCAAGCAGAACGCCGTCATGTACGACAAATGGAGCTGCTGAACTCCATTACGAGTGCGGCGCTCGAGCGCACAAATTTCCATGAAATACTCCAAACGCTGGCCGACCAGACGGGCCGTATCCTGGAGGCAGACGGGGCCTATATCACTTTATGGGACAAATCGGCACGCAGGGCCATTCCGGCCGCGGCATACGGGAAGGTCAGGGATATCTTTCCATCCACACGATTTGATCCCAACGAGCATACATTGACCGAGTCTGTTCTAACAGAGGGCCATCCACTGGCCATCGAAGATGTATTCAATACCGAATATTTGAGCCCGAGTCTCGCACTGCGATTCCCATCGAGGTCGATCCTCGCCCTGCCACTGATCGCAAACGAAGAAAAACTGGGGGCGGCGCTGATCGCCTTCGATCAACCACATCATTTCACCGCGGACGAGATTGCCGTATTTGAACAGGTGGGGCCGCAGATCGCACTGGCCATCTACAAGGCCCGGCTTCTCGATGACGGCTATCACCGTATATCACAACTTGCATTACTCGATGAAGTGAGCAAGAATGTGGCGGACAGCCTGGATGAAAAGGAGATCCTGCTGCGCACCGTCGAGGCGGTGATCAATCGTTTCGGTTATGCTGAGGCCGCCATCTGCCTGCTCGTTGATCATGATGATCTGGAGATAGCGGCAATTACCGGAACTGAAGATATCGGTTACAAGCCCGGATACCGGCAAAAGGTTGGGGAGGGCATCATTGGGCACACTGCTGAAACACGCCTGGCTTATTTTACAGGCGATATCGAACACGATCCTTACTATTACACAATCGGGAAACGAAGCGGCTCCGCCGTGGGAGTCCCCATGCTCGACGAAGGTCAATTGCTGGGCGTGCTTTATGTCGAGAGCGCCCGATTGGACGCCTTCAAGCAGGATGATATCCAGACGCTTCAAACATTGACCAGCCATGTGGTAACAGCCATCCAAAAAGCGCGCCTCTATGCGCGAGCCCAGGAGCATTTGCGCGCCATCACCACCTTGCAATCCATTTCGCAGACGGTGAGCTCCTCACTCGACCTTCATAAGATCTTTCAAACGGTCGTGCAATTGCTAAAGGACACGTTCGACTACTCTTACATAAGCATCTACCTGCTCGAGAATGAGGTCCTGCAACTGGGTGCACAGGTAGGTTATCCCGTCGAACTGATTTTCCATGAGATCCCCGTGACCTCCGGCGTAGTTGGCCGCGCTGTTCTGACCAAGCAAACTCAATTCATATCCGATGTCACTCAAGACCCGGATTTCCTGCGAGCTTCCTACGAAGTAGAAAGTGAGATCTGCGTGCCTCTTCTCAAAGAAGGCAGTGTGCTGGGGGTCATCAATGTCGAAGCGGCTCCCGGACATCCACTCAGCGATAATGATAAGGATTTGATCACTGCTCTTGCCGGGACCGTCGCCATCGCGGTCGACAATGCACGCTTGCACGCTGAAGTCAAATCATTAGCTCTGACCGATGCCTTGACCAACCTCCTGAACCGCCGCGCTTTTGACGAAACCTTCGCGACCGAGATCGCCCGCGCGGAGCGTTACGAATATCAGCTGGCATTGATCATTATAGATCTCGACAACTTCAAGGCCTATAACGACCGTTGGGGCCATCCCGCCGGGGACAAACGATTGATAGAGGTGGCAAAACTCCTGGATTCGAATATCCGAAGACCGGATGTTGCGGCTCGCTACGGCGGAGAAGAGTTTGCCATCATCCTGCCTTATACTTCCAGGACAGGCGCCGTAACTATGGCGGAAAGATTACGTAAGGCCGCCGAGGCCCAGGCTGTGGATATCATCGCATCTGATGGATTCATCCCCGGTTATACGATCAGTTTGGGAGTGGCCACCCTCCCTGAAAACGGCAAAACTGCCAGCGATCTCCTGATTGCGGCAGACAATGCCGAACTGGCTGCCAAGCGCCTAGGCAAGAATCGCGTGTGTGCCGCCGGCGAAACACAGAAATCCATGGAGCAGAATTAGCGCGATGTTCAAATAAATAAATGGTCTGGTACAGCCGTTTCCAGTTTTTCCCGAGCCGGACCTACTAATTGTCGAATGAATCAATCCCCATGCAGTCCTATTGAAATCAGTCCCGCTAGAGCATATAATTATAATCAGGCTTAATCAGTCCGTTTTTGGTATTGAACAGGCAAGCCTGCCTTAAGATGGGGGCGTGAAGCCTGGACCTGCAGCCGCAGACCGCCGAAAGTTTCATATTGGCGGTCATTCATTGGCCGGGAAGGAGGCGATTCTAATCAAAGTGTTGTCTACTGTCCTTGTTCAGCGCAAGAGCGCTAGTCGTTTACTCGTAGAGCTTAAATAGAACAAGGAGTATCTTATGCAGCGAGTGATTGGAATGATGGCCATCGCGGCCATCCCATTTAGCGGTATAACATTTGGCTCTGCTAATCTTGCCGCCTCGGCAGCGGCCTTCCATACTAAACGTATCGACCCTCTATCGCTGCGCGAAGGGTGCATACCAGTCGATTTCTTTTTACCTGGCATGAATCGGACCTTTGTACCGGTTCATGTTTTTGTATGCCAAATACCTAAATCCAGGTCCTACTTTTTACGATCAAGTAATGCACACTATTATGTAAAGCAGCGCTAAAACGAATACCTGCATCTGCGGTCCACTCCTACTTCAATTTTTCATAAGGAGAATTAATCCATGTTACCGACTAAAAATATATCTTCTATGATCTCGGTTTTGGCTATATTGGCAATGTTATTCAGCTTTGCCAATTTCACAGCGCCCTCGGCGATGCCCATGCCGCACCCGACCGTGAGCGACTACCAGTTCATCTCGAGCGGCACAACGCCGCCAACCAATGCAGATTGCGAGGCGGTCGGCCGCACGTGCTTCACGCCCCAGGCGATCCAGTCCGCCTATAACGTCGGCCCGCTCTACGCGGCCGGCAAGGACGGAACCGGGGTCACGATCGCCATCGTCGACTCGTGGGGCAGCGACACGATGGCTCACGATCTTCACGTCTTCAACAATGCATTCGGACTTCCGCACATGTGCGGAGAGGAAGGCGTGACCTGCACATCCGGTATGCCGACCTTCACAGTCTTGCATCCAAACGGCTCTCCGGCGACGAAGAACTCGCCCGGCAAGGACCCAAATTTGGAGAACAAGGCCCTCTGGGCGCTCGAGGTCGCACTTGACGTCGAGACGGCGCACGCCATCGCGCCGGGAGCGAACATCCTGCTCGTCGCCACGACGGGTTCCGAAACGCTCGGCGTACAGGGCTTCCCCAACATGATGAAGGCTGAGAAGTTTGTTATCGACAACAACATGGCACAGGTGATCTCGCAGAGCTTCGCGTCTGCGGAGGATGCCTTCGGCTCAAGCGCGTCGCTCGAAAACCTGCGGGATGCATTCAAGGCCGCCGCGGCCAAGGGCGTGACAGTGTTCGGTGCGTCCGGAGACAACGGCACGGCCAACACGACTAAGCAGCCGGTTAGCAAG
The DNA here is from genome assembly GCA_041498515.1 of Anaerolineae bacterium. Taxonomy (GTDB): domain Bacteria; phylum Chloroflexota; class Anaerolineae; order Anaerolineales; family Villigracilaceae; genus Fen-1038. The sequence continues at coordinate 19,695 of JBGQIO010000011.1, read as the reverse complement.
GGCGGGAGCCTGATCCCGTACCCAACCGTTGAGTGGCCGGCCTCTGACCCGCTCGTCACTGGCGTCGGCGGCACGTACCTCTGCACCAATCCGCTCGCCGGCACGAATGACCCGCGAACGCCCTACTTCGTCCTGGGAGTTGGAGCGAAGTGTGGAAGCAATACGTATAATCCGGGCCATAACCTGGACGAGGTGGCCTGGACGTTTTCGGGCGGCGGCTTCAGCCGCGTCTTCTCGAAGCCGACGTACCAGAATACATTGCCGGCCGGCTCAACCGCCATTGGCACGATGCGCGGCGTGCCCGACATCGCGTTCCAAGCGAGCTCCGCCACAGGTGCGCTGGTGTACCTCAGCTTGCCACCCGATGGCAACGGCTCTAACGTCGGTATCAGTAGCGAGGGCTGGTATGACATCGGCGGCACATCTCTGAGCACTCCGCAATGGGCCGGCCTGGCAGCCATTGGAGCTCAGATGAAAGGCCACGGGCTTGGGTTGATCAACCCGGCGCTCTATAAGCTGGCCGCAAATCCGGTGACATACGCCAATGACTTCTTCGATGTGGCGACCAATAACACCAACCAGGTTGACGCATCGATTCCAGGCTACCCAGCCACGACCGGTTGGGATCCGGTGACGGGTCTGGGTACGCCCAACGCCGCCCACCTGCTCCCGGACTTGATCGCGTTAGTGCCTTAAACTGCACAAGTTATACACAGCAAGCACAACAGACTTCGGAAGTCTTTTTACAAGACTTCCGAAGTTTTTGTGGAACTTGCCGAATAAAGCGATCCCCCTGTCTACCTCTTGTATTCAGGCTCGCAAAATCATATAATTGAAATCAGACTAAATCAGCCCATTTTTGGTCTCCAAAGGAAAAACCAATACCAGATGGGGGCGCAGCCGCAGACCGCGGAAAGCTTCATGTTAGTGGTTATTCATTTACCGGATACGATGTGTTTTAGTAGTGATGTATTGGAATTGAAAAGAAAAATCTTCATCTTCAATTTGATAAAGAAAGCTTTTTATCTGATCCTCGCCTCGACCTTGTTTTTTCCAACCCCGGGATCAGTTGTTAAAGCTGCCTCTACAATATCCCTCCGTTCTATAACAACCGGCAAAAACGGTACTGGTTCGACCAGTCTGGTTTTAACTACTCCCGCTGGTACCCAAGCGGGGGACGTGCTGATCGCTCACGTTGTTGTTAACTCAGCCAACACTGTGATTACTGCACCCTCCGGGTGGAACTTGATCCTTAATACAAAATCAAGTGTGGGTGTTGAGGAAGCTACTTATTACAAAGCAGCTACAGCCTCAGAACCAGCTACATACACCTGGACCTTTGGGTCGAGCCAGCCGGCAACCGGAGCCATGACCAGCTTTACAGGAGTTAATACAACCAGCCCGATCGATGCCAAGAGTGGAAGGTACAATAGCTCCACAGCTACGGTCACATTTACCCAAATTACAACCACGGCTGCCAATGACATGTTATTGGCCTTTGTCGGAGTCTCAGGGAATACAACAGTCACCCCGCCATCCGGCTTTGCAGAAGGCTATGATGTCAATAACACAGCCTCCGGGAATGGCAAAACAGCGGAGATGTCCCAATCGCTTAAGGCAACGGTCGGATTAACTACAGTTGGTACGGGAAAAGAAGGTAACCTATCAGTATCCAACCTCGCTCAGCTCATTGCATTAAAGGCTGCAACAGGTACACCGACTCCTACACCAACTCTCACTTCAACCCCAACCGCTACGTCTACTCCTACTCTAACTCCGACCTCTACATCTACTCCTACCCTGACACCGACCAATACACCGACTCTGACTCCCACTCCGACCGATACAGCGACTCCTACTCCAACCCCGACGGATACTCCGATTCCTACTCCAACCCCGACAGATACAGCGACTCCTACTCAAACTCCAACGGATACAGCGACACCTACACCAACTTCTTCGCCAACACCCAGCCCTACACCGACTCCCCCACCTTTTTTGGCAAATATTCAAAATGTATTTGTCATTGTCATGGAAAATACCAATTGGTCAAGTATCCAGGGAAATACTTCCAGTGCACCGTATCTTAACAGTTTGCTCTCACGCCCGGATGCGTCGTATGCGACGCAATACTACAATCCGGCAGGCATCCACCCTTCGGAACCCAACTATATTTGGATGGAGGCCGGGGATAGTAAGAACTTACCCGGCGTGAATAATTTCCCGTCCGACGGAAACGCTTCAGCCACGAATATGACCACGACCACCGATCATCTGGTGACCTATTTGCAAAATAAAGGCATTTCATGGAAGGGGTATATGCAAGGTATTACTGCTGGCACCTGTCCGATAAACAGCGTTAATTCCTATGTCCCACGTCATAATCCTTTTGTATTTTTCACCGATGTTTCCGGCAACCCACCCTCAACCGCCAACACAAATTGCATTTCCCATATGGCCCCATTTACCCAACTGGGGACCGATCTTCAGAACGGTACTGTTTCGAAATATGCCTTTATCATCCCGGATTTGTGTAACGACATGCACAATGTTTGCGCACCGGTCAATAACAGAATCCTTCAAGGCGATCAGTGGCTGCAGAATAACCTTCCCACAATTCTAAATTCTCAGACCTATCAACAGGCTGGAGCGATATTTATTACCTGGGACGAAGGTGTTTCCGGGGACGGGCCGATTGGCATGATCGTTCTATCGCCATCCGCCAAAGGCAACGGATATCATAACGGCATTCGGTACGATCACAGTTCATTATTAAGGACACTACAGGAGATCTTTGGGGTGTCGCCGCTCCTTCGAAATGCGGCAAGCGCAAGCGACCTTTCCGATCTATTTGTCGCATCCTCACCCGCTACGCTAACTCCTACACCCACATCAACGCTGACGTCTACTCCTACTCCAACTGATACACCTATCTCTACTCCGACAGATACGCCAACGGCTACAGCGACTCCCACCTTCACGCCAACTCTGACACCTACCTCTACTCCAACTGATACTCCAACCGATACACCTATCCCTACGCCGACAGATACGCCAACCTCTACTCCAACAGATACACCGACAGCCACACCGACTTCCACCTCTACCTCAACGATGACACCCACCCTTACTCCGACGGATACACCGACAGCTACATCGACTCCCACCTCTACCCCAACGCTGACCCCCACATTTACTCCAACAGATACACAGACAGCTACATCGACTCCCACCTCTACCCCAACGCTGACGCCTACCTCTACTCCGACAGATACGCCGACACCTACATCGACTCCCACCTCTACGCCAACGCTGACACCTACCTCTACTCCGACAAATACGCCGACAGCTACATCGACACCCACCCCCACACCAACGCGAACGCCTACGCCAACAACATCAGCTCCCTTCTCTTTGACCTTTACTCCTGTCGCAGACTCCTATGTAGACACGTCCAATGCGAGCACCAACTTCGGTACATCGACTCAAATTCGTGTGGATAATTCGCCGGTGGTGAACAGCTACTTGCGCTTTAACGTGCTAGGTACGAGTGGACATTTGATCAGCCGGGTTCGTTTGTTGATCTATGCCAACAGTGCTTCCTCCTCGGGGATCGCCGCCAAAACAGTGGCAAACAATACTTGGGGAGAATCCACCATTACTGCCAACAACGCCCCTGCCATGGGCAGCACCCTGGCGACCTCTCCAGCGGTTGCCACCGGAACCTGGATCACCTTCGATGTAACTTCCTACATCACCGTTGATGGCACCTTCAGTTTTGGGCTTTCGACCTCCGGCTCGACAGCGATCAGCTTAGCCTCGCGTGAATCAGGCGCGCATTCACCCCAATTGATCGTCGATCTACATTAATATTATGAAAAGCCCTCCGGCACTAACGTACCGGACAGCTTTTTCTGGGTGAATTTAATCGAGGTGATGTTAAGGGAGGTTGCTCACAGGTGCAGATACAGAATTTACTCCTTAACTGCTGCAGCGGCATCACCGCGTGCCCATAACTCTCGTAAGGATCGTGCAAATCGCTCCGGTTCCGCCCTGTGCGGCGGATCGAAGTGACTGCGGCCTTCATATTCTTCAACTTGCATGTCGGGGAATAGCCCGGCAAGGGTCTTTGCTTCGCGCTCATAGAAGCGGGTGCTCAAACTGCCGAGTGTATAGTAGACCGGCCGATCGAATTGACGGAAAGGATTCTGGTCGAGGTGGTAGGTGTTGAAAGCTCGGGATATTGCTTCCAGGCCCGCCGGCCGCTTTGCCATCCACGCTGGGGAAGGTCCGGGAGGCTGCGGCAGGACAGGAGGCTGCAAGCCAGGGCGCATTTGCCAGCGCATGAAGGCAGTCATCCGCTCATTGGATGGAAGAGTCATCACACGTCTGAGTTCAGCCCAATCTGCTGTATCGTCGGGAGTCAAGCTGCCGATCCAGGCGGGCTCGATCAGGGCGAGGCTTCTGAGCCGCTCAGGGTATTTCGCGGTGAACGCCAGACAGGATGCGCCTCCGGCGGAGTATCCAACAAGGTGAAAGCTAATTACGCCAGCGGCGTCCGCCGCGCGTCGAATGCCCTCGACCTCCACCCCCAGCCCGTAGTCGGGCGCCGGCGCCTCGGTAGCGTAGACCTCCAGCTCCTTGACGATGGGTTGGATTTGCTCCTTTATCACGTTCAGGAGCGGACCATATGAAAGTTCAGACGGCATTACTCCACCGGGAACGAATACAACGGGCGGTTTTGCTTTTGAGGGTTGTTTATTCATTGTCATATGGATTACGCTGTTGTGAAGTGCCGTCAGTGTCTCGGCCAGTACATGATAATAAGGACACCTAGCAAAGCGACCAGTCCGCCCAGCAGGTCGAACTTATCGGGCGGGGTTTTATCAACCTTCCAACCCCACAATATCGATAAGGCGATGAAAACGCCACCATAAGCGGCGTATACACGCCCAAAGTTTGAAGGTTGAAGAGTAGGGACAATACCATAAAGGATAAGTACAATTGCTCCCAAGGCTGCCAACCAAATGCTTTTCCCTTCTCGTAACCATAGCCATATCAGGTATCCGCCGCCTATTTCACACAGCCCCGCTAACCCGAAATAAAATAAAGACTTGGCGATTTCCATTCCCTGATTTTACCCGGCTTCCGGTTGATAACGATAAGAACGCGGACTTGACGAACCCTTGTGACTACGATAAGTAATCCAACCAGAGTTTAGCAGCCATTTGGCGTCCTAACGGCGGACAAATTCTGAAAAGTCAAGAGGCCTTGTCAGATTCATCCGGCGTAGGGCGGTCAATAGGATCCTGCTCTTCATTCACAGGTGCCGAGAGTCCTTTCCGGATCGTGGATACGAACGCATTGTGATGCAAGTTCGCCTGCCAACGCCGACTCAGATCGGCCTCCGCAAAACGCTCCTTCCCGCGCGGATGCAGTGACTTTACATCCGGCAGCTCCGCCCGCTCCACCGCGGCCACTTCCTTCCCTGCCAGCGCCGCCAACACGCGCTTCAATTCCGCCATCTCTTCATTCTGGTTCTGCAAAGTCTGCATAACCAGGTTATGCATTTCCGTCACATGCATATGATCTTCCAACGCCCGCTTTTCCTGCAGCTCCGCGATCTGCTTCTGCCGGGCTTCGGAGATCGTCGCATAGAGCAGCACGATCGAACTCACGGCTACGCTCATAGTGTTAAGATAACTGTTCACGGCCAACACCAACACGGTATTATTCGCATACACAATCAAGGGGATGAGCAACGCGATGGTAATAAGGATTACAAATCGAAATGTTAGAAAACGTACCGGTAAAGGCAGGATATAACGGTCAAGAAGGTCATTAGCCTTATCTATCGCCTTTTTCAACTGTGTTTCCATGTTATTTTAATTCTCCTTTCATATCCATACGTCAAGCCTGTTTTTTTTGGGCTGTTGGCATATGCGTTTGTCTGTTACTTTTGGACACGAAGCGATTCCTGCCCGGACCTCTTTACTAGAAAGCAGACCAACCCGGTGTTTATCTACCATTTGTTCGATGGACACAATGCATAAAATACCGTTTGAATTAGCCTTTAGGCACAAAAAGCTAAAGCATTTGTTGTTGGGATCGATGCGCCAAATTCATGATTTCTGGCGCTCAGATTTGGTTCATGATAATTAACAAAATGGAATTATTTCAATTTTGCCTTTGATATTTGGACTAGTGACATCCCGAGGATCGATAAGTGGGTCGAACGTGATAGCCTGTCACCGGATAAAATGTGGCAGCCGATTCATAATTGATATTTTGGGTGTCGGTACATTGCCTGCCTTGGATGAGATAATCAGGCAAATCCGTGATGATCAGGCTGAAAGGTGTCGAGTTGAATTGCTTTGCTATATCCACCACCTCGGCTTGTTTTATCGAGAAGCGACCTCGAACCTCTTCCAAAGTCATCATATGGAAATATACTTTCTTTCCGGCGAATAATGACAAATAATTATGATAGGGTATAAATACATTTCCCGGGACACTCTGTAATTCAGCCACGAGAGCGTCGCCAACTCTGCGGTCTGCTTGAGTTGGAATTTGTTGAATTGGATTATAAAAAAGCCGGCTAAATTGTAAGCCGATAGCTAGCCACAAAATCGTTAAGATAATGTTCTTGTTGATCCTCTGAAGTTCAAGGTAAGTTGCCAACCATCCAATCCCCATCCCAAAGATAATGGCCAAGCCCGCATAGGCGGGCAAAAACGTATTGTTGTACGCCCCATCGTTAATTCGCGCGAGAATGGAGGTAGCGATAAAACCGGCCGAAGCAAAATAATAGTATAGGTGCAACTTATCTTGAATGACTTTGCGGAACCCGAGCAATAATGGAGAAAAACCAATTATGAGAAACACCGCTACAATCTTAAAGCCTGCCTCGATGGCGATGGGTATGAAAGACCATTTGATATGGTGGCTTGCTGGAAGGAATAAAATGTAATATTGGTACCAGCCTTTTGTGGAGGAGTTCAGGTAAACATAGGTCATCAAAGTTAGGATTGCAAAGCTGCAAACAAACGGGAGCGTCTGTTTTCTGAACAATAGCAAAATGGACAAGGCCATCAGGGTGGAAATAGATAGGGCAGTTTGTTTGGTCAGGAAAGCGAGCGAGAACAAGATACCCGCAATGATCGAGGTTTGGGTGGTCTGTTTTCCCAGAAAATACACACCTGCGATGCAGAGGAATATGAACAACATATCCACCCGGGCGATGTCGAACCACGCGCCACCCACCATGAATGTTGCAACAAATGAGCCGGCAGCCAGTAAGCCGATCAAGGCTGATTTCGTTTTATCTTTAACCGCAGAAAAAATAACGATCAGGCATCCAAGCGTGGATGCAAAGGAAACGATTCTTAGTGGCAGGAAGCTTATACCAGAGAATTTGAAGAGAGCTGCGCCTAGATAGAAATACAAAGGCGGGTAAATCATGGGTATGTATTCCAGGGATGGTTGGACATAGAGGGCGTGTCCAGTGTAAATACGATAGGCTTGGATTAAAGAAGCCCCTTCCATCCATTCGAGCTCGTAACGGTAATTGATCCGTGAAATAACAACGAACAAAACCATGATAAAGTGAATAAATACTGTACAAAAGACAATCGCCTTTATACACTTGGTACTGTTGATGCGCTTGATAATGGAAATTGTTTTATGCATTATATTGACATGGTCGATAGTGTAAGAAGGAGCAGATCGGTGCTGAAAAGGATTAATATCTTTAAAGATTTTGATTTCCTTATTATTAAATTGAGATAACCAAATGGCTCATGGGTTCTATATCGCCTAATCCCCGTAATTAATATCGGTATTAGACCGATTTAGATTGGGATAAGATAAATACTCTTTCAAAGTGTAGCACAAACTGGTGACTCTTAAACTTACAAGAATATAATGGGAGAATCTTCCATTCATGAATTAAGAAAGCAATTTGACCAAAAAACGTTACTTTGTTTATTGGAGCAATAAGCATATGAAAGAGCAAATAGCCTCGTTGTATGAGTACGGTGCATGGGTGAATCAACGTCTGTTGGATTCTGCCGCGGCCGTGACACCGGAGCAGTTCACCCGAAAGGTTTTGCCGGGCTTCGGGTCCCTGCATCTCACGCTGGTCCACACCCTGGGTGCGGAAGTGTTATGGTTGGCACGCTGGCAGGAGCTATCTCCCAAGACGGTGCTCTCGCCAGTCGATCTGCCGACCGTGACAGCGATCCGCGAGCGTTGGGCGGAACTGATTGACGAGAGACGCGCAAACCTCGCGGGCCTGGATGAAGCTCAACTGGCTGTGACTGTGCATTGGACGAACATGCGCGGACAGCCGTATGCGCTGCCGCGTTGGCAGGTGATCCTTCACTGCGCCAACCACTCGACACATCACCGCAGCGAAGCAGCCGCCATACTGAGTGAGCTGGGCCACGAACCCGATAGCACTGACCTGTTGGAATTCTATTTAGAGCGTAGCGGGCAGCAATGGAAACCGAGCGGCCACTCTTAAGTCTAGCATTCCTTAAAATAAACATCCAAATAAAGATGTTATTTGGTGGTGGTTATCTTGCTCCAGGTTATCCCCGGTAAAGAGTGATATATTCAATAAAAATCGATCTTTTAAAATATTTTCATAGGAGAGGAGAATCAGAATGCTCACACCTTTTATTCCATTTATTTTTCTGGGCGTGCTATTGATCGGCGGTATTATTTGGGCAGTGGCAGCCAGACAGAAACAGGATGCCGCATGGGAGCAGCTCGCCAGTGAAATTGGCGCCGAATTCGTCAAAGGCGGATTCTTCCGATCCAACAAAGTTCAAGCGAAAGTCAGGGAATGGATCGTCACCCTGGATACCTTTTCGGTGCCATCCGGGGACTCCAGCACTGTTTACACTCGGATGAGAGCACCCCTGCAGAGCAGGGATGGGTTTCAGTTCACGATTTTTCGAATAGGTTTTATCAGTAAATTGGACAAGGCATTGGGGGCCCAGGATATCGACATTGGAGACCCGGATTTTGACCGCGAGTTTGTCATCCAGGGGAATAATGAACCAAAGGTGCGGGCTTTGTTGGCGAATCTGAGAATCCGCCAGCTGATCCAGGGACAGAAGTCTATAAGATTGGGGGTCAGAGACAATGAGCTGCGCTTTGAAGTACAAGGTGTGATCAAGGATGTCGAACGACTTAAATCCCTCTTCGAATTGTTCAAGGAGATGCTTTATCAGCTGGGGGGTTGACTTTCTGCGGGCGACCAGTTACTCAGTTCAAATCAAAAGTTGGGCGAGTGTGAAATGAAGAGCACCTGTTAGTCCGTTCCACGGACCAGGCGAATATCAATTTCCCTGTCTACGTAAGTCCACTCTGGGGATGAACGGAGTTCGGCCACCAATTTATTAAAGGCCGCCTCGTCGGATGGGGCGTATTCGAACCAAGTCAAGAAATCAAACGGCTCGTTCTCTCCCAAATCGCGACAGTGATGGAGCCGCCGGGCTATGGCAGGTAAATATTGAAGCCCGATTTCAATATGCCCGGATTGTTCCTCAAAAACCTTGCGCCGTTCGTCTTGAGACAGACTCCACCAGGAGGCGTTCTTTCGAATGGGGATGAGGGCGGCGCAGGTCGCCTCTCTGCGGTCCAACCCAGCCTGTTTCGCAATAAGCTGATCCTTCTCATCACGCACCGTATACCGCTCGTTGCTGGTTATCCCACGCAGGACCCAACCAGCTCTGTGGGGTTCGTGAAGGGCCCTGCCTGAAACAATCTCGAGTCTCGCCGCTCCGGGTAGAGGATCTCCGACAATGGTTTCCATCCCGGTCACACGCCATATTCCCTTGTCTCCACCGATAAATGTAAAGAGTCGACTGTTCATCAGGATCTATATTTAAAAGTTTTATTGGATGTTTAGCCGCTTTTCTGCGGCTTGATCAATAAAAAATTATTATAAGTATAGGCCTAATCTATTCCTTAATCAATTCCCCGACAAACTACCAAACAAAAGGGCGACCGTACGGTCGCCCTTTTCCTTAATTCTGGCTTACTTTCTCGTGAAGCAATTCTTTCAATGTCAATCCCAAACGGGTTATCCCCTCGCGTATGCTGTCCGGAGTTGGATAGGAGAAGTTGATGCGCATGGTATTCGCACCGCCGCCGCAGGCGTGGAAGGCTGCGCCCGGGACGAAAGCGACTTTGCGATCGATGGCAACCTTGAGCACATCCGCGGCATCCATGCCCTCTGGCAGAACGCCCCACAGGAACATGCCGCCCTGCGGCCGCGTCCAGTGGACTTCACGCGGGAACATTTCGTCCATCATTTCAAGCATGACATCGCGGCGTTCCTTGTATACCGAGCGGATGACTTTAACATGCTCGTCAAGGAAGCCGCCTTTGCCCACTTCATAAGCCACGTACTGGTTGAAGGAAGCGGTATGCAGGTCCGCGGCCTGCTTGGTCATGACCAGTTTGCGGATGACCTGTTCGGGCGCGATGACCCAGGCCAGGCGCAGTCCGGGTGCCAGCAGCTTTGAGAAGGTGCTCAAGTAGATGACATTGCCGCTGTAGCAGCCGCCGTTCTTGCCGCGGAATTGACTGTCCAGCGAGACCAGGGAAGGGATATGCTCACCTTCATATCGGAGCTGACCATAAGGGTCGTCCTCAATGATCGGGACACCGTACTTATCTGCCAGCTCGATCAGCTTTATACGCCGTTCCAGGTTGAGCGTCACGCCGCTCGGGTTTTGAAAATTGGGAAGCACATAAATGAACTTTGGACCGATACGCAGAGCGGCCTCCAGCTCGTCCACGATCATCCCGTTTTCGTCGGTGCGGACCGCGATATATTGCGCGCCGTAGGCGTTCCAGGCTTGCAACGCGCCGAGATAGGACGGCGATTCGACGACGATATAGTCGCCCCGGTTGATAAAGAGCCGGCCGGCAAAGTCCAGCGCCTGCTGCGAACCGGACGTGATGAGAATGTTATCGGGTGAAACGTCTACGTGCATATAACGGGTGGCGTGGCGGGAGATCATCTCGCGCAGAGGGCGATAACCTTCAGTGGTGCTGTATTGCAAGGCCTGAGCGCCCTGCTGCTCAATGACGGCATTGCAAGCCGCCTGGAATTCCTTGAGAGGAAATACATCCGGACCGGGCAAACCTCCAGCGAACGATATGATGTCGGGTTGTTCGGTGAATTTGAGCAGCTCACGAATGACCGAGCTTCCCATTTTCTGCATGCGGTGAGCGTAACGGTATTCCCAGGGTGTCTGCACTCATTCTCCTTTGGAAAAAAATATAAAAGGCCTGACAGGTAGGTTGCTACCGTCAGGCCTTTACTTCTGACTCAAGGCATAATTAAGTCTTTGACACGTATTGCCAAACCCTCAATCATGGCGTTTTTTATCTTACATGCTTTGTCCGAATATTACAACCGACGAATGACCTAGCCAGACCATGCTAATTGTCAGTATTCCAGAATGAGCTTGGAAACAATATCTTTACCCCTTTTTTGACGTCCAAAACGCCGCTTACGCTGGCTCCGTCAGCTTCAGGTTGGCAGCCACCAGCGGTAGGACTTCTGCCGCGAATTCGTCTACAGGTTTGGGTCCTTTGCTGTGACCCCACTGGGCAGCCAGACCGTAAATAGCCCAACTGGCGGCGGTCGCGGCAGTTTCGGGAGAGACGTCCATTTCCCTCTGTTCGAGCCATTTCAGCAGAATTTCATAGAGCACAGCCTTGACCTGGGTTTCGACCAGCGATTCGAACTGGGTAAGAGGCGGCTTGCAATGAGAGTTGATATTCCTTGTAAATTCACAAACCGCCACGATCAAATTACGCAAATTATCCATGGTGAAATGGCAGGCGTGCAGCATGCGCTTTTCGATCTCCTGAAGAAATCCCTGGCGGATACTGTAATCGAGCAGGGCATATTTGTCTTGAAAATGGGCATAAAACGTGGCGCGATTTACCCCCGCCCTCGCTGTAATATCCTGAACGGTAACAGTTTGGAACCCTTTTTCCTTCAGGACATCCATAAAAGCTTGTTCCAGCAATAAACGGGTGCGCTTGACGCGGGGATCGAGTTTTTGGTCCAGCTCAATAGGCAACATTTTCACTCCAGTGTTGCTTAGACAACAGAAGTTAGGTTTTGATGGTTGACCGGTATAAAGTAAGAATGATAAATTACCCGACATCTGTTGCTTATGCTACAGATGTTCGAAAGATACCACAACACAGAATGAGAGTCAAGTTGAAAACTACTATGAATATAACAATCATCGGTTCAGGCAATATGGCTCGCGCCATCGCCACGAGAATTCTTGCAGGTGGAAATAGCGTTACCATCGTCGGCCGCAACCCGGAGAAAGTCGGTGATCTGGCGGCAACCCTGCGCGGCGCAGCCAAGAAAGGCACCACCGTGGATACGGCAAGTTATGGAAGCACGATCGACAGTGAAGTGGTTGTGCTGGCCGCGCCATATTCCGCAGATGTGTCGATCGTCAAAGAATACGGCGCCAAGCTGGGCGGAAAGATCATTATCAGCATCAGCACACCTTTTAATGCTGCTTATGATGGGTTCGTAACACCGGCTGATTCGTCCGCAGCTGAAGAAGTGGCAAAAGCGGCACCGGTTGGCGCAAAGGTCGTTAAAGCCTTTAATACCAACTTTGCAGGTACGCTCGTTGCCGGCCAGGTCGCCGGCCAACCGCTCGACGTGTTCCTGGCAGGTGACAATGCGGGGGCCAAAGCGGCGGTTGCAAAAATAGTGGAAGCAGGCGGTCTTCGTCCTTTGGACGTCGGGCCACTACAGCGCTCGCGGCAATTGGAAGGTCTGCATCTGATCAACGCTGGTTTACAGTCAAAACTGGACAAACCCTGGATGAGCTCCATCAAGTTCCTGAGCTAGAAAGCAAAGAGATCATGTTAAAAGTAAATATGGACACAGCTTTAATCCCCAATAAAGAATTTACCAGGATTGCAAGCGATGAGCAGATCGAACGCGCCGCGCGAGCATTGGAGGCCAATAACGTCCATACCATTGTGGTCGATAGCGCAGCAGAAGCGCGGAAACGGGTCTTGGAACTTTTGCCTGAAGGCGCGGAAGTTTATGCCAATATATCGAAGACCCTGGAAACATTGGGCCTCACCGCAGAAATTGACAAATCCGGACGCTATGATGCGGTCCGTCCTAAAGTGTTGGCGCTTGACCGGAAGACCCAGGCCGATGAGATCCGTGTCCTTAGGGCGCGGCCGGCGATCATTGTCGGCAGCGTTCATGCCGTGACCGAAGAGGGGCAGGTATTAACCGCCTCCTTCGGCGGAAGCCAGCTTGGGCCTTATGCCTCCGGCGCAGGGAAGGTGATCTGGGTGATCGGTGCACAAAAGATCGTCAAGGACCTGAACGAAGGGTTTCGCCGGATCGAGGAATACAGTTACCCATTGGAAGATGCACGGCTGCGCGCCGCACTTGGAGTACCCAGCGCAATAGGCAAAGTGCTGATTTTCAACCGTGAACCCCGGCCCGGGCGTACTACCGCGATCATCGTAAAGGAAGAACTCGGTTACTAAGCAATGAGTTGCGAGGTCAACCCATGGTAGAAAATGTCCTCATTCCCAATCAGACCTTCGCCCAGCTTGCCTCGGATGAACAAATTGCCCGTACTGCCCAGGCGCTGGAAGCGAACGGCATCCACGCGTTGATCGCTGAAAATGGCATCGAAGCAAAGCGGTTGTTTTTCGAACTGGTTCCAGATGGATCGGAAGTTTTTCTCGGTGCGTCTGTAACGCTTGAAAAACTGGGCATCAAGGATGAGATAGATAAATCCGGCCGTTTCGATTCCCTGAGGCCAAAGATGTTTGCAATGAACCGTGAGACTCAAGGCAGAGAGATCCGTAAGCTGGGTGGGACTCCCGATTTCGCCGCCGGCAGTGTCCACGCTGTGACGGAGGCCGGCCAGGTGATGGTCGCGTCGCTGACAGGCAGCCAACTGGGTCCGTATGTCTCGGGCGCAGGAAAGGTGATCTGGGTGGTGGGCGCTCAGAAGCTTGTTAAAAACCTGGACGAGGGGTTCAGGCGCATTCAGGAGTATTGTTACCCACTCGAGGACGCACATTTGCAGCAGCTCTATAAGCTTCACACGAATGTGAACAAGGTGTTGATCGTGAACGGCGAATTCCGCCCTAACCGCATTACGATGATCATCGTGAAGGAAGAATTGGGATATTAGAGATGAAGTCCAAATCCGTACCAAAGGTACAGCTTGGCCGGCTCTTTTGGTTGGGCCCGCTCACCATCCTGGCATCCATCCTTGGCGTATTGATCGTGCGCGTGCTCGCTGTCGCGATATTACACCCTGACCCGGTTCCGATGAGTCTGGGTTGGGTCTTGCCGGTGCTTTTCACCCTTGTCCTTGTTACGGGAGCAGTGTTGGTATTTGCACTGGTCGCGCGCTTTGCGAAGAACCCGATCCGCTTATATCAAATCATTGCTCTCGTTTTTCTGCTGCTCAGTTTCCTCCCGGATATTGGATTTGCGCAGTCTTCCATGCCCGGCGCGAACTGGCCGAATGCGATCGCCTTGATGGTCATGCATGTGACTGCCTGGGCAATTGGCGTTACGATGTTGGCGAAGTTGAGCACCTTGGATTCACAGAATGGAGAATCATGAAAATTGCATTGAGCATTATCGGTGTCTTATTGATCCTTGAAGGAGGGGCCTGGTTCCTGCAGGGTATTAATGTTTTGCCGGGAAGTGTTATGAGCGGCCAAACCCAGTGGGCAGTATACGGCGGGCTGGCTGTCCTGATAGGGATTGGGTTGCTGGTGTTTGCCAACCGGCGTGCGGCTTCCAAGCGCGGAAATTAGGCAATGTCCTCCATCATTGACACCAATGACACCTGCATACCCAACATCAGCCCGGCCGAACGGCGCAAGAGGCTGCTCGGCGGCGTGGTTGCGTTCCTGATCGCTCTGGCCATATTGGGGACTCTAATGCTCACCGGCGTAACCCGCTGGTGGCGAATTGCTCTTTTGCCGTTGTTCATGGGCGCGGCCTCCGGCTTCTTTCAATGGCACGATAAGACCTGAGTGGGTCTTGCCGCGCGAGGTTCGCGCAACCTGTATGATAAAGAAGAGAAAATAGAAGATCCGGCTGTGCTGGCACAAGTGCAGCTTCAGGCGCGCCGTGTGCAGTTCAAAGCTCTGTTGGCCGCCTTCCCCTTGACCTTGATCGCGCTGGCCCTGCCGATGCTGTAACAAAATATTCCTGTAAAGACTTCAGAAGTCTGACGTACAAATTTTGCGGAGAAGATTAAAAATGAATACACAAACTCAGCACCTTATTAAAACCGAATCTGCAAGCATTCACCCGGACACCCGGCCGGGATATGTACATTTAACAGTTGCCAACTTGGAGCGCCAGATCGAGTTTTACAAGGAAGTCATCGGCCTCAAGCTGCATTGGCAAAAAGAGGCTGCCGCCGGAATGGGCGTTGGCGGCCAGGACTTATTAAGGCTGACCGAGGTAAGCGGCGCGAAAAGAGTGCGCGGGACAACGGGGCTCTATCACCTTGCCATCCTGCTTCCAAACCGTCGTGAACTGGCGCGCGCCATCGCACGCCTGTTTGCCCTGAAGTACCGCAATTATCCGACCGACCATATCATGACCAAGACCACCTATCTGGATGACGCGGAAGGCAACGGCATCGAGCTGTATACCGAGTCACCCGAAGATGGGGGCTGGAGTTTGGCGGATGGGGAATACATCACGCGCCGGGTAGACGGTTCCTTAAGCGATGGACGCGAGCCATTGGATGTGGAGGCATTGTTCGGCCATCTGAAGAAGGATGACCGTTTGGATGTGGGCATGCCTGGCGAGACTCGCATCGGTCATGTGCATTTACATGTGCGCGACATCGATGAGGCTGTGGATTTTTATCACGGCGTGATTGGTTTCGATGTGATGGGTGTGGCCCGGTCTTTCCGCATGGCCTTCGTATCCGCGGGCGGCTACCACCACCATCTGGGTTTGAATACCTGGCAGGGTGAGGGCGCGCCTCCGCCTCCGCAGGATGCGCTCGGCTTACGCGAGTTTAGCATCCTGCTGCCGAACAAGACCGAGTTGGAACGGGTAGCGTCGCGCGTTCAAAAAGCAGGCGTCCCAACCGAGCAAACCGAGGCAGGCATCCTGGTTCGCGATCCATCGCAGAATGGCGTGATATTGACCTCCCATGCAGATTAATGGTTTTATGTATTGGTGGTGATACTGGTAGTGATTCCGCTTCGCGTCCACAGGATACGCTCCGCTATGCTTCGCATCACACCTTCTTCCCAGGCTGAAAGTCGGAGATCCGCTGCTCTTTGCGGTCGAAGATCCCGCACAGTCGAAGATCCAGTTATTTGGGTACTTTACGAATGGCTATAGTTAAATAAAAATTTTGATACCAGGGAGATGAAGAAATGTCAGAATTAATAATGCAGGCAGTACGTATTCACGATTATGGCGGTCCAGAAGTACTTATATTCGAGCAGGCACCGCGTCCTCAGCCGAAAGCTGACGAAGTTTTGATCCGCGTTAAGGCGGCGGGGGTCAACCCTGCCGACTTGGCAATGCGCTCGGGTGCTTATAAACAATTCATGCCTCTGCAGTTTCCGTGGATACCCGGTCTGGATGGCGCAGGTGTGATCGAAGCCTTGGGAGAAGCGGTCTCCACATTCCGGCTGGGTCAGGAAGTCTATGGCCGCTTCGCCGGCGCTTATGCTGAATATGCTGCAGCCCTTGCGGCAGACCTTCAGCCCAAATCATCCAATCTGACTTTTGAACAAGCCGCGGCCGTACCGTTGGGAGCTCTAACAGCCTGGGGTGCAGTCATTGAGGCAGCCAATGTGCAGGCTGGCCAGCGTGTCCTGGTCCATGGAGCGGCCGGCGGGGTTGGAGGATTTGCAGTTCAGCTGGCGCGCTGGAGAGGCGCGCACGTGATCGGGACTGCCTCGGCTGGGAATCTCGAGTTCGTTCGATCACTCGGCGCAGAGTCGGCGATCGACTACAATGCCGCTCCCTTTGAAACGGTCGTTCACGACCTGGATGTGGTGGTGGATACCGTTGGTGGAGATATCCCCGACCGCTCATGGCAAGTACTTCGTCCCGATGGGATATTTGTAACAGTCGCTGCTCGGCTGGCTCCGGATGCAGGAAAAGCTCAGGGTGTCAGGGCAATGAACGGTGCACGAACCCCGAACGAAAAGCTGAGCCAGGTCTCGGAACTGCTTGCCTCTAAAAAAATCGTGGCTGTTGCCGGCAAGGTATTTCCACTGGCAGAGGCGCGCCAGGCTCAAGAGCTATGTCAAACCCGTCATGGCCGCGGGCGGATCATTTTGCAAACCGCCTGATTAAACCCGGTCACGACTAATCAAAAGCTATTCGACCTTATTTGGTAGAAAAACCAAATAAGGTCATTTTTTAATCTTTCTCTTCTTCTATCCTTGACAAAAATGGGGAAGAGAGTAAAATCCTTCCGTTTTGGAAATATACAAAAACAGAAATAAACCGATATGGAAATAAAACCGATGTCAACTACTCAAGAATTCGCTGATCAATTTGTAGAACTTCTGCAGGGTTTCGTACAATTACGTCCAAGGTTGATCGCCGCAGAACATTCCCCGCTATTTAGACAGCAAATGGAAAGTTTGAAGAACAGCGGCATGGTCAACTTCGAAGACCGTCCAATACTGTTCCGGCTCTTGATCCTGCTATCGCGCAGCAAAACTCCTCCCACGATGGGAGAATTAAGCAGCGAACTAGGCATCCCCCTCAGCTCCACTACGAGGATCGTTGAAGGGCTGGTGAACGCAAACCTTATGGAGCG
The DNA here is from genome assembly GCA_041498515.1 of Anaerolineae bacterium. Taxonomy (GTDB): domain Bacteria; phylum Chloroflexota; class Anaerolineae; order Anaerolineales; family Villigracilaceae; genus Fen-1038. The sequence goes on along the minus strand of JBGQIO010000011.1, from coordinate 1,825 downwards.
CATCAACGATCCCCTCGACCGGCGAGTGGTGCGAATACAGATGTCGGAGTACGGGAAGCAATTCTCACAAACCGCAAAGGATCACATTAAACAACACATCCGCAGCCTGCTCGACAATTTTTCTGCGGCTGAACAGGAACAACTATTACAACTGGTGACGAAATTATTCAAATCCATGGAAGCGGAAAGATGAATATCGTATCCATCCCTGAATTAGAGACCAAAACAGAAATGGAGCAACGAAATGAGACGCTTTAGAGCTTTGATCAAAAAAGAAATGACCCACATGATTCGCGACCCGCGCACGTTGATATTTATTTTTATCATGCCGATCCTGCAGTTGGTTTTGCTCGGCTATGCCAATAATACGGACATCAAGAATGTCTCAACCGTGGTATTCGACCAGAATAACAGCCAGGGAAGCCGGGCTTTGCTTGACTCGTTCCATGCAACCGGTTACTTCTCTTTTGACTATTCCGTGCACAGCCAGGCGGAGGTCGACACATTGATCGCCGGCGGAAAGGCCAAGGTGGGCATCGTCATCCCGCCCGATTACGATACCAATCTTGCTTCCGGACAAACGGCCAATGTGTTGGTGCTGGTGGATGGTTCGGATCCGACGGTCGCAAGTTTCGTGCTTTCAGCGGCTCAACTGGCGGGGCAGGCTCACGGGACAAGCATCCGTACTGAGCAATTATCCCACAATGGCCCTGTTGTCAGCGGAAGTGTTCCTATAAATATTCATACAACCGTCTTATACAACCCCGATCTGCAGTCGAGCTACAACATCGTACCTGGTCTGGTCGCCATGATCTTATTTCAGACGGCAACCAGCCTGACAGCGCTGGCCATTGTCAAGGAACGTGAACGCGGCACCATCGAGCAGTTGATCGTGACGCCCATCCGCAGCTGGGAGCTGATATTGGCAAAGATCATCCCCTATATCCTGGTCTCCTTTGCCGATACTATTTTGATCCTGGTTGTCGGAACAATTTTATTCGGTGTTCCCATACGGGGCAGCTTGATGCTGCTATTCGCTCTAACAGGTCTGTACCTGCTGCCCACACTTGGCTATGGACTTGTGATCTCAACGGTCGCCCAGACCCAGCAGCAAGCCCAATTAATGGTCATGCCTGTTATGCTGCCGGCGATGATGTTATCAGGTTACATTTTTCCCATCGCATCCCTTCCCGTGTTCCTTCAATATGTGGGATATCTATTGCCCACGACTTATTTCATCTATATTATGCGAGCTGTGGTCATTAAGGGAGTCGGCCTGGATTTGATCATCCCTCAAACGATAGCTTTGGGCCTTTTTGGAATTGCTCTGCTGGGACTTGCCATCTGGCGCTTCCGCAAGACATTGGATTAATAATTCACTCAAGGAGATTCAAACATGAAAAATAGACGAGCAGTTGTAATTGTGGTGATCGTGTTAGCCGTTCTGATTGGCGGCTATTACGGATTGCGCGCCTTCACGGGCGGGAATCAAAGTGCGCTGGCGGCTTCGGGCACGATCGAAACGACGGATATCTCGGTGGGGCCGGAGATCGGAGGGAAAGTGGGAGAAGTGCTGGTGCAGGAAGGCGACCCGGTCAAAAAAGGAGCGCCGCTGTTCAAACTGGATGAAACTCTGCTGCAGGCGCAACGCAATGTGGCAGCTTCGGCGCTAAACACGGCGAAGCAAACGGCAGCCACGGCGGATGCGGCTCTGGCGACGGTGCAGGCCCAGTACGACATTGCGCAGAATACGGCCCTGGGCCAGACCAGCCCGAAACAACGGACCTCGAACTGGTCGGCGGCGACGCAATCGGATTTCATCCTG
>JBGQIO010000010.1:0-36868 GCA_041498515.1 Anaerolineae bacterium | reverse complement strand
GAAAGAACAAAAAGACCTAATTAAGGAATTATCCTTTCTCTCTCGGAGACGCCAACTAAAGACTTAATGTTTATTTTATATGGCAGTTGCTGGTGATATTCCGCCCTCGTCCAAAATTATTTGATAACTCGTCCCACAGTGAGATAAGTTATTTGATGGACGTCCGCCATCTTCTCTTAGCGTCATTCAGCCTTGATCTGGAGGTAAAAGAACAATTCCAGCCTGCCTACAAAAACGCAAAGCAATCTTTGTCGCCTCTTGCTTGGCTGTTATGTAGATGTAAGGACAATCCGATGCCCAAGATGCTAAAATGGCAAAACAAAGAGGAGGCTTAAGATGATAATTTGGGGTTCAAAAGGAAAAGAGAAATTATTATCAGAAGGGCTATTTTTCTGTCCAAAATGCAGAACCGACAGATCTTATAAGCAAAAACGGGTCTCAAAGTATTTTACTTTTTACTTTATTCCTTTATTTGAAACAAAGAATTTAGGGGAATTTGTCGAATGCCAAGTTTGCAAAAGTGGATATGACCCGAAAATATTAGAACCTAATTCGCAAGGGATGCTCAAAGTAGTAGCCAGCACAAGGTATTCGCTACTCCACGGGACTTCACTGACAGAAGTCAAGTCGCAACTCGTCGGTGCAGGGGTTACTGAAGGTATAGCTGATCAAATAATAAAAGTGGCACAGAGCTAATACTCTGGGTAAATCACAAAATATTTCGTTTTTAGTCTTCGTGGCCATAGCCACGATCCAGCATTTCTTCCAGCCCAAGAATGTTGAGCTGAAGTGTGCCAGCCTGATCGTCGGAGAATAACGTATGGTTCTGGACGAGCTTGAACATCGTCGCCTTGACGTTAAATCACCATGCGTTACAATTACGGAAACTTGCTGAGTGAAAACTCCATCAGACAACAGTTATTCAGCAGGACTGCCGGGGCGATGGCGGAATCGGCAGACGCAGCGGACTTAAAATCCGCCGGTGGAAACACCTTGTGGGTTCAACCCCCACTCGCCCCACACATTTCTTTATTGTCGCGGGTCTATTATTGGATTGGGAGGCCACCAATTCAGGATAAATACTCCCTCCAATTTCACCGGGTTCTAATCTATATCTAATCAAAAATTCAGAAAATCACGGGATAGTGATTAGAGGATCGGTTTCTGGGATGTTCGGTTTAGGCCGCACGTTTCAAAAAATGAAATTCCTCGAGATCATGATTTACTGAAATTTTCCTTCCTGCTCAATATCTGTTAAAATCAAATTTACGTATTTGCCCGAGATGGCGGATGCATGAATTCAAGTTGTCGTAGAAAGGTCAAATTTGTTTTACGACCGTCAAAAACTGGAAGAATTGGAAGATAGAGCACTTGCCGCCTACGGCGTTCGATCCAAGGACACGAAAGGGCGTGCCTTCCTGGATGACGAGCCGGAATACCGCACTTCTTTTCAACGCGACCGCGACCGAGTTATCCATACCACCGCTTTCCGCCGCCTGGAATACAAGACACAGGTTTTCATCACCTATGAAGGTGATTACTTCCGGACCCGTCTCACCCATACCCTGGAGGTGGCGCAGATCGGCCGCACGATCGCCCGCACTCTTGGAGCGAACGAGGACCTGGTAGAGGCTGTTTGCCTCGCTCACGATCTCGGTCATTCTCCTTTTGGTCATTCGGGTGAGATCTCCCTCGCGCGCTTGATGAAGGATTTTGGCGGATTCGACCACAACAGGCAGTCTTTGCGCATCGTGACCGAGCTTGAACAGCGGTATCCCGAGTTCCCCGGTTTGAACCTGACCTGGGAAGTGCGCGAAGGCATGGTAAAGCATGAATCAGAATACGACATATCAGATGCCCGTAATTACGATCCCGGCTTGCGCGGCAATCTAGAAACACAGATCGCTAACGTTGCCGATGAACTGGCTTACACAACGCACGACCTGGATGATGGTTTGCGATCAGGTATGCTTACTCCACAAATGTTGGCGGGAGTGGCGCTTTGGGAAATCCTCAAGGAGACCTATCACTGGCACGGTCCCGAATTGGAAGACCTCGAACGTCACCGGATGATACGACAATTGGTTGGCTTGATGGTTACTGACATGGTCGAGGCGACTGATAAGAGATTAAAAGACAGTGCGGTCCAGTCACCCTTGGATATTCAAAAGCTTAATACGAATGTTATTGGTTATAGTGAAGATATGCAACGTCGCAACCGCGAGATCAAAGATTTTCTGTATAAGAACATGTACAGTCACTACCGAGTTGTCCGCATGGCGGTAAAAGCGGAACGTGTGATCACAGACCTATTCGTTGCATATAAATCCGAGCCGGCCATCCTACCAGATACAATGCAGAAATTCGTCGAAAAACGCGGTTTGGAACGAACGATATGTGATTACGTTGCTGGAATGACCGATCGATTCGCAATCGAAGAGCATCAGAAATTATTCAATCCCCTCGAAAAACCCTAGCAACTGAACAAAGAGCGGCAGGCTAGTACCCTGCCATAATTGACCCACCGATGAGGAATCGATATGTCCGAACCAGCTTATTTAACCGTAGAAGGTGAAGCCAAGCTTAGAGCCGAATTGGAGCAGCTAAAAGGTCCAAAACGCGAGGAAATCGCAAGGCGCCTTCGCTCAGCTATTCAGATGGGCGATCTCTCTGAGAACGCAGACTACCATAAGGCAAAGGAAGACCAGGGTTTTTTGGAGGGCCGAATCCAAGAGATCGAATACGTGCTGCGGAATGTCGTGATCATCGAGAAGAACGTGAACAGCGATTTTGTCAGCATTGGAAACCACGTAACGATCCAGGAAGGAGATTTCCCTTCTGAAACATATCACGTTGTCGGCGCGAAGGAAGCTGATCCACCTAACGGCAGGATTTCAAACGAGTCCCCCATCGGACGAGCGCTCATGGATCATAAAGTCGGTGATGTGGTAGAGGCCGAAACACCCGGCGGCAAGATCCAACTTAAGATCTTGAAGATCGAATAAATTCATTATATGAACAGGCTGGGCTTAACGCCCAGCCTGTTTTCGGTTTACGCTTGATCTGCCTTCCGCAAAATGGCTAGTTCGAGGGTTACCCGTTCAAAATAGCTCTTATCGGGCATCGCCCCGTCCCCAAACTGTAAATCCACAACTGTTGCAAGAAGCTGTAAGGTTTCGGTCTCCAGGACGATCTGCTTCTGCGGTTCGACCTGTATTAACTCGCCTTTCGCTTCCAGTCGACCTCGTATGCTGGCATCCGCAAAGGCATGAGCACTCATTAACACTTTAGTAGCGGTTTTTATATCATTTTTATCGAATAGCCAGATTTCCAGGGCAGTGACCTTTTTGGGTTCACCGACACCGATCGTTTCGGAAACCCCAACGCCATATTCGCCTAGGAAATCACCACTCGGGGTGTCAATACTGAAAGACTCATCGTACAAATCATCCCCGAGTACGTAGGTTGTCATGTTTTGCGTTATGGGGGGCGCGACACCGAGCGATTCAAAGTTTGTCTTGTTCTTTGCAGCTTCGCGATTTATCTCGGTCGCCTGCATACCCGGGGTGACCTCGCTGCTTATTGGATTCTTCAATATGCGGCGAAGGAATATAAGGCCAGCAGTCCCTCCAACCAGGAGAAGAACCAGGACGGCTCCGATCAATATTGCCGTTCCGGATAAACCTCCTGGCGTTGCTGCCGGGGTTGTATTCGATGGATTCGCGCCTTTTACAGCTTGAATAACCTGGCCGTAGGCAGTAATTACCGCGGGGTCAATCCCCTCCGGATTCTTTTGAACTATGACGAACATAGGAGCGGCTGCAGGGCCGAGATCATCCCAACGTTGCACGGCCAAATTCGGATCCCGATTGACACGGAAAGAATCAATCGCCATGCGCAGATAGTCCTCTTGCAAATCTGGACGCATGACCGCCGGAGTGGTATTGACTACCTTCACGGTTGCCCAGCCTAAAGGAATACCTACGGCAAGACCAACAATCGCCGCCAGAATCGCCAAGACCAACGGCCTTTTCAAAAAATCAAGAGAAGAACTCATGGAGGCTCCCTTGGATGTCCTTTCCCAGAATCTTCTTCAATTATACAGGCTCTTGTTCAATTTGCAATCACTCGCGGGCAGTTTCGGGGACGATATCTTCCAGTAAAAAAGTCTCCTGGCAATTGACACATTGGGCCTCACGCTTGTTTGCAATTACAAGCAAGCCCCCACACTTGGGACAGGGTTGGGCCAACGGCTTTTTCCACGAAGTAAAATCACAGGTCGGGTAATTCGCACAACCATAAAACGTGCGTCCCTTGCGTGTTTTTCGTTCCACGATCTCGCCGCCATCCTTTGGACACTTCACACCGATTTTTTCCAACCAAGGCTCCGTGTAACGGCAGGAGGGGAAATTGGAACAGGATATGAATTTTCCATATCTCCCATACCTGATAACCAGCTCGCCTCCATCTTCAGGGCATTTCCGCCCGATAGGCTCCGGTCCGGATTTGGTCACAGGCATCTCAGCCTGGGCTTTTAATACTTGTTCTTTGAACGGCTCGTAGAACTCACGCATGGCCGCTGTCCACTGCATCTCACCCGATGCGACTTTATCGAGATCGTCCTCCATATGAGCAGTGAAGCTGACGTCAACGATCTCGGGAAAATACTCCACCATCAAATCATTGACATGTATACCGGTCTCCGTGGGCGTAAGGCGTTTATCTAAACGCTCCACATAACCACGTTGTTGGATAGTTGAGATGATCGGCGCATATGTAGATGGACGACCGATCCCGTTTTCTTCGAGGATTTGTACGAGAGAAGCTTCCGAAAAGCGCGGCGGCGGTTGAGTGTAATGCTGTTCCGGAATTAACCGAACCAATTTCTGTTTTTGTCCTTCAAACACGCCTGCCGGGATCTTTACATTCTCTTCCTCTTCGGGCTTCACATCTTCATTTTTAGCTTCTTCATAAACTACCAGGTAACCAGGGAACTTTACAGCAGACCCGGTAGCTCGCAAAAGGTACTCATGCCCGACCGTCTTTCCCACCACTTCGACTTGTAAGGTATCGTATACCGCTGCTTCCATTTGCGAAGCGACGAACCGTTGCCAAATCAGATTATAAAGTTTGAACATCGGCGGCTCGAGGAATTCTTTGATTTTTTCCGGTTCTCGTAATACAGACGTCGGCCGAATAGCCTCATGGGCTTCCTGCGCACCAATCGTTTTGGTTTTATATTGTGGAGGCTCTGCGGGCAGAAAATCAGCTCCATATTTACCGGCGATAAATTCGCGCGCTTCCTTTTGAGATAATTCCGATATGTTCGTCGAATCAGTACGCATATAAGTTATCAGGCCGGTCGCGCCGCCATTGCCAACATCCTGACCTTCATAAAGTCCCTGTGCCAGGGCCATTGTACGTTTAGCAGTGAATCCGAGCTTGCGCGACGCCTCTTGCTGTATCGTGGAAGTAGTGAAAGGAGGTGAAGGCTTCCGTCTACGTTCTCCTCGTTTGACTTTCGTAATTTCGAAGGCGGCAGTTTCCAAATCAATCAGAACCGGCTTGGTCGCCGGTTCATTGGACAGTTCGGGTTCATTATCGTCAATTTTCGCCAACTTTGCCAGAAAGGATGATTTAAGTCCATCCGGTTTGAACTCCGCGTGGATTGTCCAATATTCAACTGGGATAAATGCTTCTATCTCACTCTCTCGCTCAACAATGAGCCGAAGAGCAACGGATTGAACGCGGCCGGCCGAAAGCCGGCTTCGCACCTTCTCCCACAAAATTGGACTGATGCTGTAGCCGACGAGACGATCTAATACACGCCTTGCCTGTTGAGCATTGACCAGATCCATATTAATCTGTCGTGCATGAGAAAAGGCCTCTTTGATGGCCGGTTCGGTTATTTCATGGAACGTGACCCTCTTGGCGACTTCCGGGTCAATCCCAGCAGCTTCCATAAGATGCCACGAAATAGACTCGCCCTCCCGATCCGGATCTGTTGCGAGATAGACTTCTTCGGCTGTCCCTGCCAATTTTTTGAGCTCTTTAACCACTTCTTTTTTCTCATTCGGAACTCGGTATTTAGGCTCAAAATTATTTTCAACATCTACCGATAGCTGCGAACGCAATAAATCGCGCACATGTCCAATAGAGGCCTTGACCGTATAGCCCTTGCCCAGGAATCGTCCAACAGTCCTGGCTTTGGCCGGAGACTCAACGATTACCAACTTGCCTTCCCGTTTTTCTATTTTCTCCGGTTTGGGAGGTGGAGTCTGTCCTTCGTGGGCGGGTGTTTTTCCCATGCGATAGAGCTTGGTTCCACACACTGGGCATATACCGATCGTTACCGGAGATCCTTTCGCGTTATAAGTTGCGACCGGATCTTTAATCTCCCGTTTAGTTTTGCATTTCATGCAGTAAGCTTCCATGTACGCTCCAAACCTCAAAGGTATTTCTCTTGCCTGTGCTTTTTTAAATGTTCGACCACGTCCCGAACCTTCTGCGCCTGGTCAGATTTGCATATAAGCAGGACGTCATCACTGTCCACTATTACCGTATCGTCCAAACCGATGGTTACGATCAGACGTGCGTCGTTTTTACCATAAACCAGTGTATTGTGTGTTTCCAATGCTAGGTGCTGCGCAGTCGTTGAAACATTGCCATCCATATCAGGGAAGAGAACGTCGAATAACGTGTCCCATGAACCGACATCATTCCATCCCAAGCCACTGGCTGGCAGAACCACTACCTGTTCAGCGCGCTCCATCACACCATAATCAACTGTTTCGTTTTTCAAATCCAACCAATTAGACTTCAACACTTCTTCCTGGTCGCCCTTTCCCCAGGCAGATGAAATTCTATTAAGGGCGGAACCAAGGTCAGGCATCTGTTTCTGGATTTCGGCCAAAATACAATCTGCCTTCCAGATGAACATACCACTATTCCAAGAATGATCCCTTGAACGCAAAAATCCTTGTGCGGTTTTTTCGTCCGGCTTTTCAGTAAAGCGGTGGACTCGGTAAACTGGATACTTGAATTCTCCGATTAGCGGTTCACCCTGTTGAATGTATCCATACGCGGTTGAGGGGTATAAAGGCGTAATACCCAAGGTCACAAGATAATTCTGTCTGGCTATATCAAGGCCTGCGCGCAGCAGATAATGGAATAGATCGCGATTCCGGATGAAATGGTCCGATGGTAAAACAGCCATAGCGGCCTCCGGGTCGCGGTGTTGCAATACCGTTGCCGCCAGGCCTACCACTGAGGCTGTGCCCCGCGGTGAGGGCTCGATCAAATAATTCTCCGCAGGGATCTCGGGAAATTGCGTCTGCATCTCGCCGGCTTGCTCCTGGACCGTTACGACAAGAATGCGTTGCGGAGGGAACACATCGACCAGCCTCGCCACTGTGCTCTGAAATAAGGTCTCTTCACCAAGCAGTGGCAGCAGCTGTTTGGGACGACCCTTTCTCGAGATAGGCCAAAGGCGAGTCCCACCTCCGCCGGCCATAATAACGGCAAAATCATGTTCGTTCATATTTATTCCTTACGTAGAGTAGCCCGATTGTACCTCACGTACTGCAACGTATTGCATTCCACCGACTTGTCGCACCATACCCTTAAGTTCCATCATGACCAAAGCCGCGGAGACCTTCTCAACCGGCAAACCAGTTTGGTTGCGGAGCTCATCTACGTGCAAAGGCTCGTTCCCGAGCGCGTTCAAAACCTGTGCTTCGACTTCGTCAACGGGCAAAATCTTTCGAGCCGCTTTTTGTTCGACCACTCGAGTTAGATTAAGGGCCTGCAACAAATCTTGAGCTGTGAGCAAAGGTTGAGCACCATTTTGTATCAATTTGTTGGTACCTTTGCTTTGCGGCGCCAGGATGTTGCCTGGAACTGCAAACACTTCTCTTCCTTGTTCTGCAGCGAATTCGGCAGTGATCAACGCGCCGCTTGTTTCACCGGCTTCGATGACAATAACCGCCAATGATAACCCAGAAATTATACGATTGCGCGGAGGAAAGTTGCTGCTCTCGGGAGCGGTACCGACAGGATAATCACTTATGAGCGCGCCGCGCGTCATCATTTGTTCAGCCAGACCGCGATTTTCGGGCGGGTAAATTCGATCTACGCCGCATCCCAATACTGCGACTGTTCTTCCACCAGACCTTAAAGTCGTCGAATGGGCTATCGCATCCACCCCACGCGCCAGACCACTTATAACGGTTACGCCATTTGCAGCCAGAAACGTTGACAGTTCTTCCGTAACCTGCCGCCCGTAAGAAGTAACTTTACGAGTTCCAACAATAGCAACAGCAAAATGGTCTTCCGGAAGAAACTCGCCTCGTATATACAAAATGGGCGGGGGATGTTCAATATCTTTCAACCGCGGTGGATAGGTTTCATCATTCCAGGTAAGGATTTGAATCCCTTGTGCGTTGATCTTATCCCACAAATTATCAAGGTCTACATCTTTTCTGACCTCGAGTAATCGCTCAATGACTTTTGATCCCAATCCGGCGGCGCGCAATTCTCCGGGTGTGCCCTGCCAGGCAGAGGCAGCATCTCCAAAATGATCAATCAGCGCCTGCAAACGAACGGCGCCTATGCCACGTACAAGATTGAAACCAACCCAATAACGTTTGTCGTCCATTCCCCGGTATGATGAACCTATTCCCTCATTTCGTCAAGCAGACCCGGAATAAGTCTAACACGAATCTGACGGCTAGCCATATCCACGGCGAGAACGACAGATGAAATGACGGGCAGCAGTATCTCTTTTCCTCCAGCCTGCATCACAACATATACATCATTCGCGCCTGTTTGCATAATCTCCGTTAGAGTGCCGATTAATTCACCTTTCTCATCCACGACAGCGAAACCGATCAATTCATGATGATAATATTGACCTTCCGGCAACACCGGTCGATCTGCTGATCTAACATAAACCGATTGATTCCTAAAGCGTCCTGCCTCTTCCGGAGTATTAAGGTCCTGGAATTTGATGATCAGACCCTCATTATGAAACCGGGCACCAGTAATTATCAACTGTCTGTGCATATCGCCGATAAACACTGCCGTAGCAGGTTTTAATCGTTCGGGAAAATCAGTGTAGACCTCCATCACCATTTCGCCGTCCACGCCGTGGGGTCGACGCAAATAACCCACCACTAAATATTCAGGCTCGCCGTCAAGAGGCGAGCCTGAAACGGAATTACCGGTGGTTTTTCTTGCAGCCATTACTCGGGCTCTACCACATCGAGAGTTGCCTGCTTGCCTTCGCGTTCAGCGGCTACGCGCAAGAGCGTGCGTATCGAATTTGCTACCTTGCCGCTCTTGCCGATGACGCGCCCCATATCCTCTTTAGCCACGCTTAATTCAATGCGAATATGTTCTCCGCTTCCAAACTCCCGAACCTCCACTTGTTCAGGATGGTCAACCAGCGATTTGGCAATGAATTCGATGAGATCTCTCATAATCAATTACTAACCATTCCCTTAAACTAGGGAATGGTTGGATGAATTTACTAATCTTTGCGAGTCTTGACAGGGGCCATGTGCTTCGAGGCAGATTCCGCAGCTTCCCCTAAAAGAGTTTCAACATTTTCGCCTTTTTTGAACCGCTCAAAACGATCGAGCACACCTGCGCTTTTGAATATCTGTCCAACCGACTCAGTTGGCAGCGCGCCGTTCTGCATCCAGTAGTAGATACGATCTTCTTTAATATTCAAAGTCGCAGGATCTGTACGTGGATTATAAAAGCCCAGGATTTCCAAGAAACGTCCATCACGAGGAAATTCCTTGTCAGCTGCTACGAGCCGGTAGGATGGCTGTCCTTTTAAACCAATGCGACGTAAACGAATACGAACCATTGAAACGTTCTCCTTCAAATTATCATCAATTTTAGTTGGCTCAAGCGGGCGAGAGAGGGGTTGCGTGATAGGACACGCGTTCGCAAGCCTAAAACCCACAAGCGTTTATTTTACCAGATAATCAAAAAGGGAGTGAGAAAGAAATGGTCGTCCCATTACCAGTTCCATTGCTGGCAATTATCTCCCCGCCGTGGGCTTCGACGATATATTTCGCAATGGATAAACCCAACCCCATCCCATGCGAATCGTTCGATTTATAAAACCTGTCGAATATGTGCGGCAAATCATCAGAGGAGATTCCTGGACCGCTATCCGCGACGGTTATCACAGCGCTTTTGTCCGAGCCGTTTGGCTCTCCCGTCGATCGAAGAGTAGTGCTCGATTGAGATATGGATAAACTGACTTGTACCAACCCCCCCCGGGGTGTATAACGCAAAGCGTTAGCCATCAAATTTGAGATAACCTGGCGAATGCGTTCTGAGTCTACCTCTAACGGCAATTCGAGTCCAGTTAAGGATAACTTTATCTGCACTCCAGCCGAATCCGCTTGAGATCTATAAAATGCAGCAGTATCACGAATAAGAGCACTCAGATCAGTGGGCTCGCGTCTTAATTGCAGGGCACCACCTTCGGCCAGAGCCTGGGTCCGCAAATCATCGATCAAACGCGAAAGTATTTGGGTTTCTTCTAGGATTGAACGAAGCCTCGTTTCATCGGCCGGATATAAGCCATCCAATACTCCTTCTAGGTTGCCTTGAATGATCGTGAGGGGAGTGCGAAGTTCGTGACTAATATCCGCCAGCAGGGCGCGTCGTTGTTGTTCGCTTACCTGCAGTCGGGAAGCCATTGAATTGAACGCTCTGGTCAAAGACAATACTTCAGGTGGTCCTTTCTCGGCTACACGGGTAGAGTAGTCACCTTCTGCCACGCGGTTCGAGGCTGTTAACAACTCGTCCAAGGGTACAGATATACGACGGAGATTTGTCCCGGCTAAAACAATCATAACGATCATAATAGCAAGGACAACGCCGGCAACCGGTATAAGGCTTTGAAACATACCTACCGGCACATGAATTATGCCAAACCCATTTATAACAAAGATAATTACGGAGGCAAAAACAGCCAGACCCAAAAAACTAAATGCAGCAAACAGACAACCAAGCCTCCGAAAGAAAGGATAATGACGGCCCATCCTCCTCCAGGGACGGCGTCTTGGAGGCCAGGGTTCATTCTCGGGCCACCAGGGCGGAGGTCTTTGGCTCTTAAAATACTGATGCCAAGCGGGTGGATCTGATCTGGAATAATCGGGCCAAGGCATAATATCTACCTGTCCGTAAATTTATATCCGACGCCGTAAATAGTGAGGATATATTTTGGCTCACTTGATTTGATTTCTATCTTACGCCGAATATTCTTTATGTGAGCGTCGATGGCGCGTTCATAGGATTCGAAAGCTACGCCGTGGATTGCATCCAACAAATGAGACCGCGTGAACACACGTCCGGGTTGACCAGCCAAGGCAGCTAAAAGCTCGAATTCGGTCGGGGTTAGTTCCTCGATCTCGCGTCCAACTGTGGTTACGCGAAGCCGGGGCATATCCAGAGTCAAATCCGCAGCATGGATCAGCACATCGCCGGATTTCAGGGTATTTTCCATCCGCCGAAATACAACCCTTACGCGAGCTATTAATTCCTTCGGACTGAAAGGTTTGGTTATATAATCATCCGCCCCCATTTCCAGGCCAATCAATTTATCTGATTCTTCAGATCGTGCTGTCAACATGATGATGGGCGTATTTGACGATTTGCGGTATTCGCGTGTGAAATCCAGCCCATCCAATTGCGGCAATCCAAGATCAAGGATTACCATATCCGGCTTTTGAGTTTTCGCAAGTGATAGAGCCGTCTTGCCATCATGCGCCACGTGTACTTCATACGCGGCGCGCTCTAAATAGTCACGCACAAGTTGAGTGATCTTGGGTTCATCATCCACAACCAGGATTTTCTTAGTCATATTCTGGATTATCACACACTTTCAGTCCCACAAATTCCTCATTCACAAGAATATCTTCGAAACATACGTCGCTGAAATTTCCTGAGGTTCATACCCATCGTCTGGTTCGGGTTTCATATTCTTGCCATGTTCCGCCAAACCTCGCTGCCAGCATTCGTTCTTCGGCAGTAATAAACCTCCGATCTATTAAAATGATAAATAAAGGGATTATTAAAAAGGGTGTCACGGATCCCAGTAGAATCGCTAAGCCGGTTAGCACCGACACAAAGCCCAGATACATTGGATTCCTAGTAAAGCGATACAACCCACTTGTGACCAGGAGTGTTGATTTCTCAAACGGCTTCACCGTGGTTCCGGCAAGCCGAAATGCATTATCAGTAATGACATTAATTAGTATCCCCAAAATCAGCAGAGTAGCTCCCATAAGGTTCCAAGGAGCAGGAATGATCCTGGTCCAGGGCAGCAAGATATTAAGAAGCACCATTACGAAGATAGAGATCATTAAGTATGTTGGGGGTAGAATATTATTTCGTTTCATGACGATCCGTTCTAACAAATTGATGGGTTTACTTTTTCTTTATTCTTTAATCTGAGACAAGCCAGGAAGAAATGAATCACGAGGCAGGTCACCTTGATGTCAGGTGCCTGCCTCTTAACGATTCAATTTTATTCTTTCTTATCGGCCTCCGGTTCGCCATGCGACCGGCGGTGCCATTCCTGGAACATCGGCGGGACACCGGTATTATCCGACTCATCCTTGCGCCAGCCATGATGCATATGGCCCCAGCGACCCCAACGCGGGCCCCAGAAGAGGAAGCTGAAGGCGCGCAAGGCTAGGAAAAATAGTAATATGGCAATCAAGGGTGCGAAACAGCCAAACCCGAAAAATGGGAAGGGGCCCCAATAACCATATCCGAAATACGGGTAAGGAACCTGCCCGGTGTTATTCGCAGGCAGCTGCACATGCTGCGCTGCGCCTAAGTTGAAGGCGAAGAAGGCTATGCCCGCGATCGCAGCGAGTAAGACCAGTCCAGCCAGGAACCGAAAAACAATTCTTCCGTTCATTTTCACTCCTTTGTAATGTGATTTCTTTTGAAATCTAAACGGAAGTATAGGATTAGGTTGTGAATTGAGTGTGAAGAGGGCAGGGAGAAAGTGTTTGGGTTGTTGGCGGTTAACACCCATTTACTTCAGGATTCCCTCTGTTTCGGTTCTTATCTTATTCTCGACGATTTTCTTGTGTTATTGACAAAAATATATCGGTGATTCCGTTCTTAGCCAAAAAGCTTTGGCAATCCTCGACCGCCGGTCTTTTGCACCGACTTCATGAGTTTCTGTAATTCGCGGAATTGCTTGATGAGGCGATTGACGTCCTGAACGTTTCTGCCAGACCCTGCCGCGATGCGGCGTCGGCGAGACGCATTCAGAATATCGGGATTGCGGCGTTCTTTAACAGTCATCGAATGGAGTATGGCTTCTGACTGTTTCATTCCCTTTTCAAGTTCTTGCGGGTTAGCCTGGCGCGCGGCCTGCCCCATTTGACCCGGCAGCATATCCATGATCTGGCTAAGCGGGCCCATTTTTTTCATTTGAGCCATTTGATCAAGCCAATCTTCCAAAGTAAACTGACCTTTCAACATTCGGTCTGCCGATTTTTCCGCGGTCTGCCGGTCAAATGTGGCTTCGGCTTTCTCAATCAAGCCGATCATGTCGCCCATCCCCAATATACGCGACGATAAGCGCGCAGGGTCATATGCTTCAAGTGCATCGAGTTTTTCACCCGTACCGACAAATTTGATCGGTATTCCGGTTACCGAACGGATAGAAATGGCTGCGCCACCGCGCGAGTCACCATCCATCTTGGTCAGGATCAAACCGGTTATCGGGATATTATCTCGAAATCCTTGCGCAACATTCAATGCTTCCTGACCGATCATGGAATCGATCACGAGCAAAGTATCAACAGGCGGGACTCTCGCAGCAATAGATCTCAACTCAGCCATCAATTCCGCATCCACTTGCGACCGCCCCGCTGTGTCCAAAATCATGACACCGAATCCACCCTTTTCAGCTTTTTCAAAGGCACGGCTGGCAAGATCGGGTGGTTTGAGATTCAAATCCGCCTCAACCGGCAGGTCTATTTTTTCGCCTAATTGTTGTAATTGTTGTACAGCGGCTGGACGATACGGATCACCGGCTACCAACATCACGCGCTCCCCTTTTGACCGGAGAAATAGGGCTAATTTGCCTGCTGTAGTTGTCTTACCAGAGCCTTGCAGACCCACCAGCATGATCACCCGCGGTTTCGGCCCTGATAGATTTAGCTTTACGGGTTCTCCGAGAGTTGCAATCAATTCATCATTGACGATCTTGATAACTTGCTGACCCGGGTTTAGAGCTCTTGAGACCTCGGTACCGATTGCGCGTTCGCGCACCTGTGCAACAAAAGTCTTAACGACGCTAAAATGAACATCGGCTTCGAGCAAAGCAAGGCGCACTTCGCGCAACGCAGAATCGACATCCGCTTCAGTTAACTTACCGCGCCGACGAAGCTGGTCAAATACCTGGTTGAGTCTTCCTGTTAGGGTCTCGAACATGGTTACCTTAAGAGCGGTTCGGGATTGTAGTGCCTAAGTAAGCTCGGGTCAAGGGAAGATACCTGGTCTGGTATGGTTGGCTAAAATTCACTATTAAAAGACATCTTAATATCCGGTTGCTCACCCGCGATTTACACTACGCGACAAAGGTGTATTTTCTCCTTCAGCCTTCCTCTTGGCATTGGCTTTATTTTGATAGGTGTGATCTGCGATCAGATTCAACACTAATCCGAGAACGTTGCTTGACAATCTCCTTCACTGCTATTAAAATCACCCACGCTTAACAATCAAATAACTAGCCGAGATAGCTCAGTTGGTAGAGCACGCGACTGAAAATCGCGGTGTCCCCAGTTCGATCCTGGGTCTCGGCACTCTCGGCTAGCAAGATAGGCCAAGACCTTTGCGGGCGTGGTTCAGTGGTAGAACGTCTCCTTGCCAAGGAGAAGGTCGTGGGTTCGTTCGTTTGAACCACCACTGGTACGATGATAAGCCCAAGATAATAAAAACACCCCATCTATTGGGGTGTTTTTATTATTGTCTTAAAAAATTTACGTCTCATCTTTTTGATTGATTTTTCAAACCAGCAATCATTGCACACTCTTGTGTATGTCCATATATGGTGGTCTCTAGCCGTTTGTGGGCAATGCCCACAAACGGCGCTTATCCTCCTAAACTCATAACAATGATGAACGCCAGTTATTATTTGTGACATTATCAGATTGAAATTACCTTTGCTTTTTTGCCCAGAGCCGTTGATAACCTGCCAGTATGAGTAAAGAGCAATCCCCTTACAGATGCGCATGCTCAAGGGTATTGTATAATTGAGAAAACCTGAAAAAAACGCCGAAGAGGAGAACTGTATGGGGCGCATCGAAAAGACCGTGTTCATTAGTTATCGTCGAACAAATGTGCCTTGGGCGTTGGCAATTTACCAAGATCTCACTATACATGGCTATGATGTTTTTTTTGACTATCAAAGCATCAAGAGTGGGGATTTTGAACAGGTTATTTTGGGAAATATAAAAGCACGAGCTCATTTCCTCGTCATTCTGACACCTTCGGCTCTGGAACGTTGTAACGAACCTGGGGATTGGCTAAGACGCGAAATTGAAACTGCACTAGAGGAACACCGAAATATTGTACCGCTAATGCTGGAGGGGTTTGATTTTGGCGCGTCCAATACCGTCAAAGCATTGACTGGAAAACTTGCTTTGCTAATAGGCTTTAATGGATTGAGCGTCCCGGCGGAATATTTTTTTGAAGCAATGGATCGCCTGCGTGGGAAATACTTGGACGTGGCATTGAGCGATATACACCTTTACCCATTGAACAGAAATGCGAAAGAAGCAACTGAAACCCAGAAAACAGCTGCTAATAAGGCTCCACAAGTTGATGAAAAACAACTTACGGCGCAACAATGGTTTGAACGTGGTTATTTATTTACCGAAGCGAATAACCTAGATGATGCCATGCGCTGCTATTCTGAAGCCATCTACCTAAAACCAGATTATGCTGATGCCTATATAAACCGCGGTCTTACATATGGCGAACTAGGCGATCACGACAGTGAAATCAAAGATTACGATGAAGCTATCCGGCTAAAGCCAGATTTTGTCATATCTTATAATAACCGCGGTGTTGCGTACGGAGAGCTTGACGATTATGACAGTGCAATCAAGGATTTCGGTGAAGCCATTCGCCTGAAACCAGATTATGCCGATGCCTATAATAATCGCGGCGCTTTGCGTGGACGCAAAGGCGATTATGACGGTGCAATCAAGGATTTCGATGAAGCCATTCGCCTTAAGCCAGATGATGCCAAGACCTATAATAACCTCGGTGTTACGTATGGAGCTATTGGCGAATTTGAAAGTGCAATCAAGAATTACGCTAAAGCCATCCGCATCAAACTAGATTATGTCGATGCTTATTATGGCCGCGGGGTTGCATTATCATTCAAAGGGGATAATCTAAGCGCATTACACGATTTTCAAAAAGCAAGTGAACTGAAGCCAGATAATGGCAGGTATAGAGTATCGTTAATTCGAGTTCTTTATGCCGTAAGCTATATTGAGGAAGCAAAAAAACAAGAACAAGTCGCTCGTGAAATAATTCGTAATGAAACCGAGTATGATCAAGCTTGTCTTGAAGCAATATGTGGAAACAAAGATAAAGCATTGGAACTTCTCAAGGTTGGTTTAGAAAAAAGGCAAGAGAAGAAAGGGTGGATACTACTCGACCCTGATCTTGAAAATATTCGTAAAGATCCACGTTTCAAAGCTCTTGTTACTGAGTTCGAGGATTAGCTAATTGTTGCGTCCGTTTCGATATAATATCCAATAAAGAATTGAACGTAGATTGCTAGCGTTGCCCAGAGCGATCAGTTATATGACTTGGTATACTGGTCTAGGTCTGCTTGACAGATGATTTTTGTTCGGTTATCCTTGAGACGCTTTATTGCACGTCTCCGGGCAGGAGCAGTGGGCAGCAATTGTTCCGATAGCACGTAGATAATCAAGGAGCTGTGCAATCTTAGAATAAAAAAATAACCCCTACTGGTGGCGCTGAGAATGCATAAAATCAGATTATTGGCTACACTTTAGGGCTTTTCTTGCGGGCGTGGTTCAGTGGTAGAACGTCTCCTTGCCAAGGAGAAGGTCGTGGGTTCGAATCCCATCGCCCGCTCTTTTTTTCGGCGTCGTGGCCAAGTGGTAAGGCAAGGGTCTGCAAAACCCTCATCACGGGTTCGAATCCCGTCGACGCCTCTCGGACGAGCCAGCAATGTGACTCGTTTTTAATTTAGGACCACATATGTCACCCCTCAGGGAGACCTAGCGATTCCCCGCCAAACTCTCGGAGGAACCAACCTTGGGTTTTGTTTATAAAAACACGATTTTATTCGTCAGAGATTAATAAAATCACTGCCGTTGATACAGAAGCAAATCATTCGATTTGCTTCTGTATTTAATCCTAAGATCCAATCCAGCCTTTGATGCAGCCAGTTGACTTCTGGACTAGGTCGGGTTAGAAATCGACCTTGCAGATTTAACGGCTTATGCGGCTATTTTTACACTTCATTTTGGATAAAAAAAGACCTATAATCTAAGCGTTAAAGCAATGAGGGATTCCGCGTTATCATGAAAAATTCCAGACTGAGCCTGGCCGCAAGGGTCGCTATCTTATATTTCCTCATCGGAGGAATATTTGTTTTTTTGTCCGATCTCCTTGCGGAGATGATATTTAAAAATCCAACAGAATTGGCATTGATCAAAACATATAAAGGATGGCTTTTTACTTTTATCACCGGTTTGGTATTGTTCTATTATCTCAGACGCGAGAACCTTACACATAAGGCGGGCCATCAAGATTTTAGTAATATTTTCGAACAAGCACCGGAGGGTATCTTTCAGTCCACCCTGGATGGACACTATATCAGAATCAACCCAGCCATGGCTCGTATTTACGGGTACGATACACCTGAAGAAATGCTCTCGGCGATCACTGACATTGGTAAACAAATCCATGTAATATCCAGGATTCACGAATTATTTACAGAAAATCTAATAAGGAACGGGTCTGTTGAGAAGTTCGAATCAAGGAATTATCGTAAAGATGGAACGATGATCTGGACTTCCACTAGTGCACGCGGTGTCCTGGATGATAAGAAGACACTGTTGTATTTTGAAGGGTTCGTCGTCGATATCACGAAACGGAAACTAACAGAAAAGGTGCTGCAGGAAAGTGAAGTTCAATACAGGCGTCTGGTGGAACATTCCCCGTTTGCGATAGCTGTTCATAGCCAGGGAAATCTTGTGTACGTCAACGAAGCCGGGGTAAAACTTATTGGCGCGATGAGTGCCGAGGAGCTGGTAGGAATTTCGATCATGGAATTTGTCCACCCAGATTCGAGACCTAGTGTATCAAAAAGGTTGCAGGATCTTCAAAAAGGCATTGAAGCACCAGCCTTGGAAGAAAAATTTGTCCGCAGGGATGGGTCTCCCATCAATGTTGAGGTCACAGCCTATCCATTCGTCTACCAAAATACACCCGCGGTACAAGTTGTTATTCGAGATTTGACAGCACAGAAACAAGCGGAGGAGGCACTTCGAGCAAACGAGGAAAAGCTGCAAGGAATTATTGATCACACGCAAAATATTTATTTTTCAAGGACGATAGATGGAGTCTTAACTTATATTAGTGCCCAAGCGCGGAATATTCTGGGTTATGAGCCTGAGAACATGCTTGGTAATTGGCGGGATTACCTGACCGATCACCCCATCAACCAAAGGGGCATCGAATTGGCTCAAAAAGCTTCAGCAACAGGCATCGCTCAGGAGCCATATGCCATTGAACTTAGAGCCAAAGATGGAAAGCACGTATGGGTCGAGGTGCGCGAGACACCCGTAGTCCGGGAAAATAAACCCGTATCAGTAGTAGGCGCTCTCACGGACATCACGGATCGGAAAAAAGGGGAAGAGAATCTCGAGCGCCGTCTCGCTGAATTAACCGTGCTACAAGCAGTAGCCATGGCTGGCTCACAAAGTTACAGCACAGACGAAGTCATAAAACGTACAGCACAAATTGTCAGTGGAATGTTATATCCAGATAATTGTGGTGTTCTATTGCTCAATGAGGCAGGTACCTCGCTAAAAGTACACCCGTCATATTGGGGTAAAATCTTGGATGGCGCTACGGATGAGCTTCCTTTGTCGAGGGGGATCATTGGTCAGGTCGCAGCCACCGGGCAGCCGATTCGTATTAATGACGTTGCGCATCACACAGCCTATGTCGAAACAACATCAGGTATAAAGTCGGAATTATGTGTACCCATTCGTGTGAATGACAGGATCATTGGCGTCTTCAATGTGGAAAGCAGGAAAATTAACGCCTTCGCGGAAGAAGATGAGCGCGTATTGAATACAATTGCGGGGACGTTAGGCACTGCCATCGCACGAATTCGATTGCTCAACACCGAACAGAAACGACGGCAAGAGGCGGAAAACCTGCGTGAGGCGACCTCCGCATTAACCAGGACAATCGAACTCGATGAACTATTCGACATCATTCTTGAATCCCTGGCCAAACTCGTGTCGTATACAAGCGCTTCCATCGAAGTCGTTGATTTGGAACAGGCAGAAATCGTAGCATCCAGAGGCTTACCGGAACGTCATGAATATATTGGCAAAAAATATAGATTTCGCCCTGGGAAATGGGGCATAGACATTGTTAGGCCGATCATCATACCGGATGTCCAGGCAGATGATCGTTTCGAAAAATATGAGGGTGCTGAATATATCCGCGGCTGGATGGGTGTTCCGATGATCGCGCAGGACAATCTGATTGGATTCTTAAATCTTGATAGTGATCAAGTCGATTTCTACACCGAAGCACAAGCTGACCTTGTGCAAATATTTGCCAATCAAGCCGCGACTGCCATTCAAAACGCACACCGTTTTCAGTCGGAAACGAAGCGCCGCAATGAAGCGGAAAACCTTCAGGTTGCAGCAACCGCCGTAACGTCGTCGCTGGATGTGGAAGAAGTCCTGCAGACCATTTTGATAGCTCTCAAAGAAGTAACTCCATACGATAGTACGTCCGTGCTGCTCCTGGAAGGTAATCAAGTACATATCAGAGCTGCGAAGGGATTGCCAAAACCGTCTCAAGCTATAGACCAACTCTTCCCGGCTAACAATCCTCTATTACGGGAGATCCAAAAAAGCGGTACGGCAGTTATCCTGGAAGATGCGCAAAAGGATGCCCGATTTGAGAGTTGGATGGCTGCTGATAATATCCATGGATGGCTGGGTGTTCCACTGATCACACGTGGTCAAATAATCGGGTATATCACTTTAGACAGCTACCGGGTAGGCGCTTTCAACGAAAATGACGCCGCATTAGCTCAGACCTTCGCTCATCAAGCGGCTGTCGCGATCGATAATGCCCATCTGTTCACTCGATTGCAGGAAACCAATGAGGAACTTTCGAAAGCTTACGATACGACACTGGAAGGTTGGGGCAAGGCTCTTGAATTGCGCGATAAGGAAACGCAGGGCCATACCATGCGGGTTACTGAATTGACATTACGACTTGCACGGCAAATAGGTCTGCGCGAACCCGAATTGACTCAAGTTCGGCGCGGTGTGCAGGTCCATGATATCGGAAAAATGGGAGTACCAGATCACATCCTGCATAAGAAGACCCCCCTTACAAAAAAGGAGTGGGCCGCCATGCACGAACACCCCAGATATGCATTTGATCTTCTTTATCCGATTACTTATTTACGTCCCTCGCTCGACATCGCTTATTGCCATCATGAACGCTGGGATGGGAGCGGTTATCCCCGAGGCCTTCGAGGCGAAGAAATCCCGCTCGCGGCGCGTATTTTTTCGGTCGTTGATGTCTGGGATGCATTGACGTCAAACCGCTCCTATCGGAAGGCATGGCCAAGAAAACGAGTCATGAAACACATTCGTGATGAGGCAGGTATTCACTTTGACCCGGAGATCGCAGATATCTTTCTTAAAATGATAGACCATGATAATAATTAAGAGGCGGAGCGCTATCCGTTACAAAATTCACTTGACTCGTACAAAGTGCCGCTTTCCGACCTGTAGAACGCCGGGATGGGGAAAAAGCACATCGCTTCGTTCCAGGAGTTCCCCGTCAAGGCGTACCCCCATTTGAGCCAGCAGCCGTTTCGCTTCACTCCTGCTTGACACGAAACCGGTTCCGATTAATACATCCATGACGGTAACCCCTGCCTTTAGCTTGAACTCCGGCATTTCCTCCGGTAATTCCTTATGTTGGAAGACACGAACAAACGTTTGTTCCGCTGACGCTGCCTCAGCATCACCGTAAAAGATACTGACAATCTCACGCGCCACCTTCATTTTTACATCCCGTGGATTTATATTGCCGGAGTTCATGTCGTTCAGCATGATATCGATCTCCTTCGGTGACCAGCGCGTCACGAGCCGCATATATTTTTCCATAACAAAATCAGGCACTGACATCAGTTTGCCGTACATATCCTCGGCGCCTGTGTTGATCGGTATGATATTTCCCATAGACTTGGACATGCGCTGGACACCATCCGTACCGGGCAGGATGCCGGTGATCACTCCCACCAGAGGTTTCTGCCCCAATGCCTCTTGAAGTTTACGACCGGCAACAATAATATTGAACAATTGATCCGTACCGCCAACCTGGACATCCGTCTGCTGCGCAACCGCATCATATCCCTGCATTAATGCATAAAATGTCTCATGCAAATAGATGGGTTCCTCCTTTTCCAGACGTTTGGAAAAATTTTCGCGGGCTAAAAACTGCTGCACGGTGAAGTTCTGCCCAAGCCGGATCAAATCCACCAGCGAGAGCTTACTCAACCATTCGCCGTTATAACGAACCTTGGTTTTGTTGGGATCAAGAATCCGAAATGCCTGTTCAGAATAAGTCTTTGCATTTTCTGTGACCTGTTCTTCCGTGAGGATCGGGCGTGCTTTATTTTTATCCGATGGATCCCCGACCAGTGCGGTGTAACTTCCGATCAGAAAAGTTACATCATGACCTAATTCCTGAAACTGTCGTAGTTTACGCATTGTGATCGTATGGCCAAGGTGTAAATCGATTGAGGTGGGGTCATAACCGCAATAGACGCGCAAAGGCCGCCCTTCCTTCTGCGACTCGGAGAGGCGAACACGGAGTTCAACGGTCATGGCCTTTTTCAAATCCTCATCGCCGTATTCCGTCCCCTGCATTAATAACCCGACCTGCTCGTCAATATTCATGGATCTCCTTAAGATAACTCACTGATTAAATTCAGGGAACCGCAGAATTGTGTGAAGAGGGCCAATTTTTTGCTGTGCAGTCCTTCCACGCTGCACTCCTAAAAATCGGAAAGTCAAAGAAATCGTGATCTATAGAATTTAATTAACAAAAAACGCGCCCGCGAGGGCGCGTTAATGTTCCCTCGCAATCATTATGCGCTGGGATATAAATATTTTACCGAAGATAGATCGAACATGAGAATATTATACAACATTCTCGCTTTACTGACCCAGTGCCACCGGAAACGTCCAAGGGCCGTTGACCGTATAGAACTCATCGCTATAAACCATTTGGTCGACCTCATCCTGTGACATATTATCTGGTTTGTGCGTGATCTGCATGGTCATTGCCCCATTGACATCCGTACAACTTAAGGTAATGGCGATGCCTCGATCATTAAGTGCTTGTTGTATTTTTGGCATATACAATGAACAATACTCATCCTGACTGGGATATGCACCTAAGGAATCGATCGTTAGCGAGGCCGAGGAAAGATCAGCGTCTGGGGGAATATAGAAGCCAAGATCATCACAGCGCTGGCCCGGCTGCCCTTGAGCCGCCTCCTGTCTACTTAACATCGTCGAACTAAACTGAGAAACCGCCTGCCCACCATATTCAATGTGGGCGTTCCAGATCGTCCAATCAGAAGCATCTGGAAGCGTAAAGCATATATCTGCATAGACTTGTTTTCCATCGCGCCAGGCGCGTTGGAGGTTGACTGTAAATCCGCTTACAGTTTGACTTGAATTAGTCAAGACGGACTGTTCGGTCGGATAGGCTTGATTAATCGCAGGGGTAACCTGACCCTGAGGAGACAAAAAAGTGGGCAGGATGACTGGCGTCGAAGAGGCAGAGCCGCAACCCGTCAACGCCAGTAATGCGATCAAACTAACAAAATAGAATAGTCGTGACATTTTATTTCTCCTGTGACATTTTACAACCTGACGAACCAAAAGCCATTTTAGTTCCACGGCGAACGAGAATGGGAGTAAATTCCTTTTCAATTAGAATATTGTCGATTGTTACCGAGGGGCATTAATACACACTATAACATACCACAATCGGCGGTCCATATTTGTACGACTCACTTATCTCTCAGGTAGAGAAGCAAAAAAAGGTAAGATTTTTCTTATGTGGATAAATCCTGGAGGGCGCTCTCAATTGACGGAAATCGGAATTTGTAACCGAGTTCCGAAAGTCGGATTGGCATACAATACCGGCCCTCAACCACCAGTGTACTCATATCGCCCAATACTGCTTTGATCAATAAGGCAGGCGTCGGAAGCCAATATGGACGATGCAGGGCTACGGCTATAGCATGCATAAACTTCGCGTTTGACGTCGGGGTAGGCGAAATTAAATTAAAAACCCCACTTGCTTTTTCATTCTCGAGTAAGAAACGTAGCGCGCCGGTCTGATCGGCCAGGTGAATCCAAGGAACAGCTTGCTTGCCTCCACCCAGGGGACCGCCTACGAAAAGTCGCACCGGAAGGGCCATTAATGGATACAAGCCGCCCTTTGAATCGAGCACGACTGCGGTGCGAGCTATTATTCGGCGTATGCCCAGCTCTTCGACCGGCATAGTGGCAGCTTCCCATTGAACAGTAAGCTGCGCGAGGTAATCATTGGCGGGGGACGTCCATTCATCGGCTATTGCGTCACCGTGTGTTCCATAGTAATTAATACCAGAAATTTGCAGGAATACCTCTGGACGATGTTGAGACAGTTTGATTGCCGAGACCAATGCGCTTCCGGGTGTAACGCGGGAGTCGTGGAACCGCTGTTTCTGAGATTTCGTCCACGGCCAATGTTCCAATCCAAAACCGGTCATATTCACAATCGCATCCATATCGGCAAGGCATTCGGTCCACCCATTTATTGATCTACCATCCCAGTGGATTTCATTCGGATGGTTCGAATTTTTTCGAGTTAAAATCCAAACCTGATGCCCTTCTAAGCGCATTGAATTTGCAAAAGCAGATCCCATGAAACCCGACCCGCCAGCAACCAAGACTTTCATGGCAAATTCTTCCTTATGCTATAATCGTGCCTATTGCGGAGGGCTCTATGCAGGAGCCTGTACTTGTATTAAACGCGAATTTTGAACCAATAAACATTTGCACTACGCGCAGAGCGGTCGGTCTTCTTCTGGGGGGCAAAGCGGCAATGGTGACAAACGGCCGAGGTTACATTCACACTATCAAGGAGTTGATTCCTCGCCCATCTGTCATCCGCCTTGAAATGCAAATCCATCGCCCGCGTCCGCGCGTCAAGTTGACACGTCGCGAAGTCTTCCGTCGTGATAATTATACCTGCCAGTATTGTGGGCGGCGAGACGGCAGTCTCACCGTGGATCACGTTCTTCCCCGATATCAGGGAGGGCTTCATCTTTGGACAAATGTCGTAGCTGCCTGCCCGTCATGCAATCACAGGAAAGGCGGTCGAAGCCCCGAAGAAGCGCGCATGACACTCACGCATATTCCGAAGGAACCGCCAGCGAATGCAACGTATATCTTTGGAAGACATTTGGCAGATAACGCCGAATGGTCAGATTACATTAAGGGTTGGTAAACATTTATCAGAATCGACGCTTTTCTTGGCATCTCTTTTTAACTGGACGACCGGAAGAATTAACTAAAATCCAGCACCATGAAATCCTCAGCAAGGCTTACAGATCCCTGGTAACGCAAACGAGCTTCGGTAACAAGGTCAGCATTCGCAAACTTCCCGGTGGGATAATGGATCAAAAAAAGCTTTCCGACCTCCGCCTGACTTGCGATCTCGCCCGCCTGTGCCGCTGACGAGTGTCCTCGCGTTGCACCGGCCGCCTCATGAATTAATGTGTCAGCACCCTCCGCCAGTCGAATAACTTGAGCACATGGCTCAGTATCACACGAATAAGCCATGATTTTTTTTGTATGGTTAAATTCGAACCGTAAACCAATTGTAGGGAGTAAATGTCGAACGGGTGATGAGAAGATCCTGAAATCCCGGCAATCTATTACGGGTGTCATTTCCTGGGCAGGTAGACGATAAAATGCCACTGGAAAGAAATTAGGCCATTCGTCCCAGCCGTAGGAACCCATCAAATTTTCTATGCGGTCCAACGTATGGTGAAGGCCATAGATGTTGAGTGGCTTGCTGCGCCCCATAAGCCACATGTCCATTAGGAGAAGCGGCACGCCTGAGACATGGTCTGGATGGAAGTGAGTCAGGATCAAATCGGTCAAGTCATTATAGTCGAGCCCAGCCTTCTCCAATCTCAACATCGGATTGCTGACGCAATCTACCATCACCATTCTTTCTTCTCCGACAACGACCATATGTGTGTTCTCGTGATCAGTAGTCGGGATTGCATTGGACGATCCGAGAATGATGACCTTCGGCATAACGCACCTATTTCATTACAGTAATCAAAATAAAGGGTGTCACGTATGTTTCGATCAATGCAGCCAAAGCCAATAATGGAACGACCACGCCCAAAAAAACCTTGAGCCAATCAGCCAATAACTCAAAAATCACCTGTCCCATCGATTTGCCGATTTGCGGCGTCACCAACATTGCACCCATCCGCAACACCATTGCACTGGAAAGCATAAGCGCCGGAATTTCGAATATACCGTGAGGAAGAAGCCCCGCTGCAAATAATAACAAGGGTGAAAACCCAATTAGCTTAAACACTCCCAACACCACTCCAACCAGACCAACATTTATAAGATAAGCGATCATACCGAGTACGCTAAAAGATACGATCCCACCCAGAAGAATTAAGAGGGTAGCACGCACGTTGTTCGTAAAAATAAAAACCGCCGATAAGTGCTGATTGACCTGAGCTAATCCAATAGTTTGTCTGGCGTCCTTCACCAAACTTGTAATATCCTTTGTAGATGCACTTGAAAGCATCTTCGGGATAGCGACTAATGCCCAATGATAGCTGACCCAATATCCCATAACGGCTATTACCACAATGATCAACATAGGAATTGCCAACTGACGAATTACGTTTGAAACTTCATGCTTATACCAGCCAGATATTGATTTTGCCTCACCTCGGAATTCCTTCCAAAATGTGTGCCACATCCAGGATAGATTAAGGGAATCGAATTCCCGGCCCAGCAGATATTCACGCTGGAAATGCGCCAGGCCCAACCGAACCAGTAATCCGGCCATGATAACTACGGCTACAGCAGCCAGCCACAATGACTGGTCATTCCCCCAAAACATCAATACGCTTTCGCCTTGCATCAAAACTGCTACGGGAATGACTATGAACGACGCCAGAAGATTCGCAGCCCGTACAGATGTTGATTGCACTGAGATCACGATCGCGGCGCTTACCATCAAAAACGCATGAGCGATCGTCAACATGAGGAGCAGCGACAAGGTAAAGTATCCGGGCATTTGTAATTTCTGGTGGGAGACCATACCCAGGTAAAAAGCAATAGAGACAAAGCTGGCAACCAATGGCGTAATAACTCCGATAAGAAGTTTGCCAAAATAGAGGTGCCAATTTTCCAGGGGCGCGCTCAGAAGCGGTTCAATGGTACCGCGTTCCTTTTCGCCAACGAACGATTCCAAGGCTACAACGAGCGATATCGTGATAGGAAAGAAACCGATGATCAATATTGAGAAAGGTACCAATCGATCTGCAATCAAATTTGTGCCGTACCGTGAGAAAAAAGAGACGGCTTGCCCTGCAACTTCATTCATGAGAAAGGGAAAGGACAATGTTAATATTAATAATGGAAATAGTATTCGCCAATCACGGAATTGGTCGCGCAATTCACGTCTTGAGATGAGCCAGATCATCTGCAAATCAACCAGCATAAACCCGATCCCCTGAAGTTGCTTGCGCATCTGCCATCACCTTAAGGTAGACTTGTTCGAGGCTGCGCGATACCTCTTGAAAGGTAATAAGCGGCGCTTGCATGGATGCCAGCTGGTTCAACAATATTGGATTAGCTTCCTTGGGATTCTCAATACTGAATCGCATACTAGATATACCTCGTTCGATTAAAACCACACCGGGTGGAATTTTCAATCCTTCCCCGTTCCAAGCGGAAGAGAATTTGACTTCGTACTCAGGAATCCCTAAAATTTTCTGCTTTAACTCTTCGAGCGTGCCAGCCATCAAGATGCGCCCCTTGTAAATAACGGCGATAATATCTGACAGGGCTTCAGCCTCCGCGAGGTTATGAGTGCAGATAATAATAGTTCGCTGTGATGATCTCAAACGGGCAATTTCGTCTCGCACGAGCCGCGCCGACTCGGGATCCATCGCTGAAGTAGGTTCGTCTAACAATAGAACCGGGGGTTCATGCATCAGCGCGCGAGCTAATGCTAATTTCTGGCGCATTCCTTTAGAATACTCCCCAATCCGGCGTGAAGAGGCCTGAGCCAATCCAAAATATTCCAATAAGTAATCACTGCGCACCTTACGACCACTGCTATCGAGGCGATAGATCTGGCCAAAGAAATCGAGGTATTCAATACCTGTCATCCGCATATATAAGCCATGCTGTTCCGTCAGGACACCCACAGATGCGCGCACCTTTGCACTCTGACAGGTCACATCATAACCGGCCACACGCGCTGATCCCCGAGTAGGGGTAAGTAATGCTGTTAACATCCGCACTGTAGTTGTTTTACCCGCGCCGTTCTGTCCGAGAAGTGAAAGGATCTGACCGGGTTTCACCGATAGGCTGACTCCTTCCACAGCCCAAAAATCGTTGAATTGTTTACTTAAATCATGTGTTTCGATCATATCCTAACCAGCATAAAAGTCTCGGTGGATGGTGTCAATAAGACAACAGTCCTCTGAAAGCGAGTGGGGGTTGCCAATTTTATATTATTTTGGAAAAGCGGAACAAAGTTTAATGTGTGTTTTTCTTCCCTGTCTGTTTCTTGCCATTCGACTTTCTTGCCACAGGTTTCTTACTGGTTTTGCCGACAGATTTGCGGGTCGCCGCCCTGCGAACGGTCATCTTCGTGGAAGGCTCTTCCACGACGGAGGATGTTTCAGCCAACATCGACATCATAGGCGTCATTTGGGAAACCCGGTCTTCAGTTACTCCAGGACGATGGCGCCAAACCAGCACAACTATTGCGCCAATTGCAACAACCGCCATGAGAGTCTGATTGATATTAATACTAAAGACCCTTGAAGCATCCAAACGTAAAAAGTCCAGACAGAATCGGGCTACTGGATAAAATATAAGATATAGGTTAAACACATCGCCTTTCTTGAGTTTATCCGTATATTGGCGCGTGACCCACATGAGAAAAAGCATGTTAGCCAGGTTGAGTAGCGACTCATAGGCAAAGAGCGGGTGATAGTAGGAGATATTTTCGAATCCGGCTAGACGATGAGCCGGGTCAATATAAAGTTTCCAGGGCAGGTTGGTAGGTGCGCCATAAAGTTCTTGATTAAAGAAATTTCCCCAGCGACCAATCGCCTGTCCTAACGCAAGGCTCGGAGCGGCGATATCTGTCCACTCGAAAAAGCTGATCGCCTTATTATTCCGGACGAAGAAATATAGTGCGATCAAGCCCCCGATGATAGACCCTGGAATCCCAAGCCCCCCCTTCCATATGGCAAGCGCATCAAGTGGATGTGTCAGGTAATATTGAGTTGTAAACCCCTGAGCGATGGATGAGGGTGGTGGAGTGAAAATATGCCACAAACGCGCCCCGATCACACCTCCAATTATTAAATAAACCAATAAATCCCAAACCATTTCGGGATCAAAGCCGCGGCGCTTTACTTCGCGAGAGGCTACCCATCCGCCTGCTACTGCACCGAGCATAAGTATGATCCCGTAAAAACGAATATACAATGGACCTACAGCAAATCCGTCAATCATGATCTACTCCTTGGCAGATAATTTCTTCATGTTCGTATGCGCCTGAGCGCGGACAAACCAGATGCGCTGCAAGGCTGTGAAATTCGCAAGAATCGCGATGATCCATACTCCCAAGACGGGAATATTAAAGAGCAATGAAGGACCTAGTACCAGATAACGCTCAGCGCGTGTCAACAAACCTTCCTTGGCGCTGAAACTTTGCGCCTCAGCCCTGGCTTTTACGTAAGAAACAAGAATCGAACCGGCTGCCGCCGCAAAAGTAACGACTTCCGGGATATGCTGATTGGTCATAGCGAAATGATATAACAGCGCGCCGAGAATAATCAATTCGGAGTAACGGTCACTGACCGAGTCTACAAACGCACCCCAATCACTTGCCTCGCCTCTCAGGCGCGCCATGGTTCCATCCAGCGCGTCGATCGGCCAGGCGATTAACATGACAATCCCGCCTAGCATTATTTGTCCGCGTATCACAAAAAATGCAGCAACTATATTTCCTGCGACCCCTAGTAAAGTCACAGAATTGGGAGTAAGGCCAGTCCGGTTGAGAAATCTGCCAACCGGATCGAGAAACCATTTAAATGCAACGCGTAAAAAATCGGTGAACGTTTTTTTCACACTCGTCCTCGGAACGACATTGTTCATTGAATATTATCCATAAATGATAGAAACGTAAGAAAAAACTACCACACTTCGAATCCTATGATCGAAACTTCGAAATATTCATGGTTCCAACGAAGTCTAATGATACTCGAAAATCCTACGACGAGCAGAACAATTGATAATTGAGAACAATCGAATTCAATAAATGGTATTGGCCCCACCTAGAATTTAAGGAAATGCTCCTACATTTAGATAGGAAGAGATTTTGACACTAAAGCAGTTTAACTTCCTTCCTCCTCTTCCTCGAATGGCATAACCTCCCTTTCTTTGCCACCACCTTGTGAAGGACCAACGACACCCGTCTCCTCAAGTTGATCGAGCAAGCGGGCTGCCCGGGGATAACCGATCCTCAACCGCCGTTGTAATAGGGAGGCCGAAGCCCTACCAGATTGTCGTACAATTGATATTGCCTGTTCGATCAAACCATCATCTTCGCTGTTATCGGGTTCACTGAGCAGTTTCTCCCACGGAGCTGCGTCTTCGACAGGGATGTCACTATTTTTTTGCCAATAGTCAATTACACGTTCGATTTCCATATCCGTCACAATTACCCCCTGGGCGCGGATCGGATTCCCCACTTCGGGGTTAAGGAAAAGCATATCACCGCGACCAAGTAAAGTTTCTGCACCGCTTGTATCGAGAATAACGCGGCTATCTATCCCGGAAGCAACAGCAAACGCCAATCGTGCTGGAAAATTGGCCTTGATTAGGCCTGTCACCACATCCGTTGATGGACGCTGCGTTGCAACGACAAGATGAATTCCCGTAGCGCGCGCCATCTGTGCCAGGCGAACAAGGTTGTGCTCCGTTTGGTCAGGAGCTGACATCATCAAGTCTGCCATCTCATCAATCAACACCACGATGCGGGGCAGCACCCTGCCCTCTTCTTTGCGTAATTGCTTACGGTTGTAAGCTTCGAGATCCCGGGCGTGACCAGCCTCAAGAAGGCGGTAACGGTGTTCCATTTCGACCACTACCCAGCGCAACACGCCAAGGATACGATCAATGTTGGTTTCGACTTTTCCAAAGAGATGCGGCAGGCCGTTGAAACGCAACAATTCCACCATCTTCGAGTCAATCATGATCATGCGCAGGTCGTCAGGCGAGTTATTCATTGCCAGGCAGGTCGCCAAGGATGTTATACAAACGGATTTACCCGAGCCGGTCGCTCCCGCTATCAACAGATGCGGCATTCGTGATAAGTCGGCCACCAACGGAACACCGGAGACATTTCGGCCTAGGGCAATTGCCAGAGGCGCACCGGTGCGATGGAACACATCACTTTCTAAAATCGACCGGATGCGTACCACCGATGAATGTGCATTAGGCACTTCGATCCCAACATAGGGTTTTCCAGGCACCGGCGCCTCAATGCGCAGCCTTTCTGCTGAAAGAGCCAGGGCCAAGTCTTTTTGAAGGTTGGCAATCTGCGCCACGCGCACTTTCATCTGCTGCGCGTCGTCATCTTCTGATGCGCCCGCCTTCTTGATAAACCCGGGTTCTACAGCAAATTGTGTCACTGTGGGGCCTACCCGATACCCAATCACGGTTGCGGGTATACCAAACTCTGAAAGAGTCTTCATGATCATCCCGGCCGTCTGGTTGATAGTTCGGTCATCCTCATGTACCGATTGATCAGCCAGCAAAATGTTCAAAGGCGGTAAGCCTTCTTCCCGAGGCACTGGCTTAACGGGTCTTTCACTTTTCTTATCAGGTGCTTTTAATGTTGGCCGAAATTCCGGTGGAAGCTTTGGTGCCTGCTTTTTTGGGGCCGGTTTTCTAAGATTGTCTTGCGGTTCATCTGTCTTCTCATTCCGCATTGGCTGCAGTTCGGGTGCAATTGATGTTTCGCCTGCCAGCTTCATAAGCCAGGTTTCAAGGATAGACCAAAATCCGAAACCGGCTAGGGCCATGACGATCCACCCCACAGACAGGATGGTACCACCCCAAATAGGTCCCAAATAATGTTGGAGCAAATACGAAAGTCCCCAACCCAACCTCCCACCATCTTCGCCTGCTTCGGCTCGAACCAGAGAATTCCCTCCCAAAATAGAGAACATACCTAGTGTTAGGAGCGCGGCTACCTCAAGAGCGATAAGACGCCCCCAGCCTAACTGTCCTAGGTCGCGACGAATGAGTTTAAAGCCCCCAAGGGCCATCCCAATAATTAGCAAATAACTACCCCAGCCAAACCAGGAGGCTAAAAAGCTCGACCATGGTGTCAGTAAAAGACCTCCAGTAAGGTTCCATAACGCCAGCAAGGACATAAGCGCCAATGCAATCAAAAAAATGCCAAATGCATCTCGAAGATAACGTCCAAAATGCAAGTTGAATCGCGTCAAACGATCCAACCAATCATTGGAAGGCGGCATTTGTTGGTAACGGCGAGGCGGTTTATCGGTCATCAGTAAGATTAGATCAAGAAATCCATCTTCTGTATGTATTATCGATTCAATCACAATAACGGGAATTGAATCCGGGATAATATTCCAATGAATTCCCGGTCATCCATTTAGCGATGCATAAGGGGTACTCCGGGATTCAGTTATTCAATTTCATGCTTAATCCCATACGCTGATGCAAGGCATCTACATGTAATATACAAACCTGGACCTGCTGCCCCTCACGGAGAAACTCTTTCACGAACTCGCCCTCCGCAAGTGGCATTTCAGAGGCATGGATGAGTCCTTCGACGCCGAGATCCAATCGCGCAAATGCACCATAGGAAAGGACGCTGGTTATCGTAGCCGGCACGATTTGCCCAACCAACAAATCCGTACCGATCTTGATCCATGGGTTAGGGGATAAGCGCTTGAGGCTTAATGCCACCCGACAGCGTTCCGGCGAAAGATCCAACACCTGCACATCGACCATCTGACCCATCTTAACGATTTGACTCGGATGAACCACACGCCCCCACGATAGTTCAGAAATATGGATCAAGCCCTCTACGCCCCCCAGGTCAACGAACACACCGAAATCTGTTATGTTTGTAACCGAGCCTCGAATCCGTTCGCCAGCTTGTAATGAATGGAATAACTCGGCGCGCTTGCCAGGTTCTGCCTGAGCAGCCCGTTCTGAAAAAACGATGCGTCCGTCTTCCGGGACACACTCGATGACTTTTAGCCTAAGCGTCCGGCCGATGTAAGCTTCCATGCACTTTTCACGATCCGGCGCGTCTACCTGGCCTGCCATATCAACCAAATGCGAGAACGGCACGAACCCGTACAAATTCTCCCCTTCAACGAGCAATCCACCACGATTACAACCGGTCACATTAAGACTGACGATCCGGTCGCGTAAAAATAAATCCTTGACTTCAACCCAATCTGGTGAAATTTTTGCAGCTTCATCTACTTTCGATTCAGCGCGACCCTCAGGTCGTGCTTGCAACCGAATAGGTGGATGGTTTCCGTGACGACCTTCTTCAGCGAGGACAGATTCCCACCAGCTCTCGTCCACGACCGGCATAGGACTTTCAATCTCGTTCTTTCGATTTACCATAACAACCTACCTTCCCTACCTCGTTTGTGATTCCATCTCAAGTATGGCTTTCGCCACTGCTTCAACAGCCACTCGCTGTTTACGATACAAATCCGCTTCAGACATGGCAAGCCTCCCAGCTACCTCGCGGACTTTTCGTCCTTCGATGAACTTCATTTCAAGAATATTATACAAAATCCATTCGGTGGTAAAACGACGCTCCCCGTTAGGTTTGACTTGATCCACCGCCCTTCTCAGCAGGGCGCGCAAGGCGTTGGCAGCATTTCCATCATACTGACCTGCCGCCTCTTGCACGACCTGCAGACGCATGAGTGGGCTATTGGTCAATTTAGGGCCACCCCAGTAATGGGTCAACGCCTCCTTCACCCAGTTTGCCAAATCGGCTTCGGGCGGCAATTCGTGACTCAAAAGACTGACCCGTGAGTCATAACGGCCGGCCGCCCGCATGCGCTGGATCATGTCGACTTGAGGTCGCAAGTCTTCAAGGGAGCGAAATACACGTTGCTGCAATCTTCGATCTTCAAGGGCTAGAGCGCTACGATCTGCCAGGAGCCATAGAGATTCGCGCTGATCATTTTCGATGCGCTGGTCATCGCGACGCGCAACTCCCAACAAGCCTAGAAAAGGTGGGACTTCGTCACGATCCATGTCGCCGCGCTTGCGTTGATGGAGCGGCAAGACCCAATATTTTCCCCAAACAAATTCATGATGTTCCCCCCCATTCCCATTGCTGAACATCTCGAGTGCGTCAGACAAGCCCTCTTGATCCAGCATTTCCCGGTTGCCCGCCATAACGATCAACGATAGTTTATCTTCATCCAACGCGGCGACGAATGCAGAAGGTGATTGCAAATGGTCCCGGACGGCAGCGAGCACCGCTTCGAGGAATTGGTTTAAGTCTCCCTGTGTAACCATCCGTTCTTCGATGTTTTGAAATAATTCCAATTCGGCACGGTCGCGCCCAAAAAACAGATAGCGTTCCCACAAAGGCGCGAACAAGGTGATTGCATGTTCGAACAATAACACGGTAGCTACCATAGTCAATGGAACAAATGCCGAATATTCAATACCCACCAGCACACCAGCCCGCCTTACGATCGTCATTAAACCAAGCGCCACTGATGCAGTAACCGGGCCGCGCATGATCCACTTGAAGAGCCTGCTTTTGATCACGCGGTCAGGCCATGAGACTCCAAAAAAGGCAACCGCGTAAGCCATAACTATTACCAACCCCCCGACCAACACGTTGATCCCCGTTGCAACACCCCAAAATAAAAAGGGGTATTGTGCCGCAACAGCATAACCATAGAGCAGGTAAGGATACGAACCCAGCGCAGGTGCAGTCGCGCCCGCCATAAGGTACAACATACGGCGCCGTCCCGATCTGGTTAACATCAGAGAGAATGCACGGCTAAAATTGATCCAAGCCCAAACCATGGCAGCGACGTAATAAACAGTAAAGACTTCAGTCCATAAGGTGCGCTGAAGGTGAGGTGCCGGATCTCCATTTTCAATGAGCGGACTTAGCAGATAGCCAAACGCCAACAGAAGTAAAAAAAATGAAGAAATGGCATACATGAATCGAACAGCGAATCGCCTTCTTCCCCGCGAGGGTCGACCCGCCGTTACGAGCAGAGCATCTGATAAGTGAAGATAACCAGCGGGAAGGAAAATGATACCGATCCATTGCAATCGGAGCAGCGAGTCAATTCCCCAGTTGGAGGCTGTTCTATTCTGCAACGCTTCGGTAGTGAATACTACAACGACACAGAGCAGAATAATGGCGAACGAGCGGGCAACACGATCACGTAGATTGAAAGATAGGGAATACAAAAATAGTGAGAAAGCCGTAATGGCAATCCCCGCTGTCAGGATCTGGTTGAGTGTCTGGATCCCCACCAGTAAATTGTCGGTCCAACCGTTAAACATACTACCTTCCCAGAAACGCTCTACAATGCCCTCGCAAAAAATAGAGCGATGTCTTGCGACAAGTAATAATGGTCATTATACCCGCAGAATTCATACCCGTGCTTCATTGCAAATCGTATCGCAGGTTGATTTTTTGACTGTATTTCAAAGAAGAGAGTACGATGGCTTCTCTCCAAACCCCATTCCTGAGCTGATGTTAAAAGGGCGCTCGCCACCCCTTTACGCCTCCAGTCCGGAGCGACTACGAGGTCGGTTATCCAAGCCATGGAAGCAGGCCGCTCTGTCAAGGCAATATAGCCGATAGAGTCGCTGCCGGATATCGCTGTAAACATCATAGCTTTTTGAGTCCACTCTTCAGCCAAAAAAAAGGGATTGTTTGGGTAAGTTAACGGGATGGGCCGAGGCAGGCGCACATCCCGAAATGTCGCGACGGTTTGTCCTGTCTGGCGACGTAATTCTAATTGCCAGACATATTCACTTGTTACCGAATGATCTATTCCCATCAATCGAGGAAGATCAGAAGCTACAACCGGGCGGATTTGAATTGCAGTCATATTCTCCTAAGATTGAGGCGTCACCCGAATGCGAATAATACACGGAGGTAAAGATTGGCCTTGATTATCCGTGACAACCAACCGCAGTTGGTAGTCACCGGGTGTAAGTGCTGTTGTATCCCATTTGCCGAGTGAGCTATCGATAACCACATCCCGGCCAGCTGATATTGTAGCCCAGGTATCGGAATTGAATGGAGCAACTTCATACTTATAAAAACCAAAGTTCGGTATATTGGCTGTTCCCTGGATATCAACTATACCGCTTATTACGGTATCAGCCTTAGGGAAGGTGATCGCCAGTTTGTCTGCCACGCAGCCATTATCACTGGATATATTAGGAATTGGACGCGGCGTCAGTGCAATCTGAGTGGCTAGCTCCGCAGAAATCGTCCCCGTGGGGGTGGCAAGCAGATCCAGCGTAGGTGTAGCAAGAAAAAATGATGCCGGAAGACTCGGAACAATGAATGAAGCAGTGATCAATTCTCCACAAAAAAGGACGAGGATCAGGGTTAGGAAGGCGACTGCACGGCCAATTCGACGAAGAGCAAATTCCTTTTCAAGGCTGTAGACTGCCCGGCGCCATTCACTCCATGACCGCCAAAGCCAGCGAGAAGCAAAAAGCCCTCCGATTGCCAGCACAATATATATCAGCACTTCGTATGTGCTGAGAAATTGATAAATCGCTGCCATAAAATTACTTAGAGCTTTTGAAGGACGCCGCGGACCAGTTTTTCTACCTTGGGTGTAATAACCTTTCCAGCTGCGATTACTTCCTCGTGCGTGGTAATATTTGAGCCATCTAAGTTGGCTTTGTTACTGATGCCTGATAAGCCCAGAACGCGCATCCCTCCATGCCGTGCAACGATCACCTCGTGGACCGTTGACATACCCACTGAATCTGCTCCGGCAAGCCGAAGGAATCGCAAATCGGCTGGGCCTTCGAACGATGGGCCGCTAAGTCCGGCATAAATGCCTTCCCGCAAATTTATGTTCTCTTTTTTTGCCACGTCGCGTGCCAAGTTACACAGGTCACGATCATACGCT
>JBGQIO010000009.1:0-39075 GCA_041498515.1 Anaerolineae bacterium | reverse complement strand
GTTCCCTTAGTTCGATCACATCGGTTGTGATAACTCCCAGGTCTTCTGCAATAATAGGCAGCGCGTCATAGCTTTCAGAAGCATTTAGACTTTTGGCCACCACATCCAACATATCCGAACCAGGTCCGGCGACCCAACGCCCTATTTCAGCTGTTGGATTCCCTGCAGGTATTTCCCAATAACCCGCAAAGCCGCGGAAATGGTCGAGGCGCACGTAGTCAACCTCTTCTAAAATTGAGCGAAATCTTTCCAGCCACCACGCATAACCGGTATTCTTGTGAGCCTCCCAGCGATAAAGAGGATTACCCCACAGTTGACCGGTGGGCGAAAAATAATCAGGTGGGACACCAGCCACGACGGTTGGCTTTCGTTCTTCATCAAGGTAGAACAGCTCCGGATGTGACCAAACGTCTGAGCTATCCGCGGCGACAAATATGGGTATATCCCCGATGATCTTGATACCTTTCTGGCGCCCGTAATCCCGGAGAGCTTGCCATTGACGAAAGAACAAGAATTGATAGAAGGCAAACTTCAGGATGGATTGCGATAATGATTGCCGTGCTGCAATCAAGGCATTTTCGTCTCTTTTGCGGATCGTGACGGGCCATTCGGTCCAGGAACCACCTCCGTTCGCTTC
Organism: Anaerolineae bacterium; assembly: GCA_041498515.1. Lineage (GTDB taxonomy): Bacteria > Chloroflexota > Anaerolineae > Anaerolineales > Villigracilaceae > Fen-1038. Next base: position 38,438 of record JBGQIO010000009.1, on the reverse strand, counting down.
TTTAAGACCCATGAATAAGGCATAATCCTCAAGCCAAATAGAATTCCCGGCTCGAAAGATCGCAAAATCCTCACGTAGTCCCACGGGATCGGTTTCTTGGAATTTCTTGAAAGATCGATCCAGCAGGGACAGTTTCCACGGTATAAGTTGCCCAAAGTTAACAAGTGGGGCGGAAAAGTCGGGTTTGCCATCTAGGTCCGGTTCTGTAAGCAATCCACCTCTGATCAGGAAGTCAGGGCTGATAAAGTAAGGATTGCCGGCAAAAGCGGAGAAACATTGGTAGGGCGAATCGCCGTAACCGGTTGGGCCGATCGGGAGGACTTGCCATAGTTTACAGCCTGAATCGGAAAGCCAATCTATGAATCGATAGGCCTGCGGTCCAAGATCACCAATTCCGTAAGGACCGGGCAGGCTGGATGGATGCAGCAGGATGCCGCCAGAGCGGGAGAAGTTCATTATGTTTTGTGAGCTTAAGGCTTAGCGGACTGTAAGCCTCGCCTTTACTCGTTGATAGAGTTGGAAATACTGTCGCGCTGAAACTGCCCACGAAAAATCCTGCGCCATCCCGGCTTTCTGCATCGCTTCCCAGCGCGCTGGGTCTGAGAAAACTGCGAACGCTTTTTTTATGGCAGTCGCCAGCCGACCGGCTGTTGGCTTTTCAAAAATAAAACCGGTTTCCTTGTGATAGATGGTATCCTTTAGTCCGCCCACTGCACTGACGATTGGCACGCATCCATAACGCATTGCGATCATTTGCGATAGTCCGCACGGCTCGTAACGCGATGGCATTAAAAAGATATCTGACCCGGCATAGATTTGTCTTGCAAGGCCGGGATCATACTTGAATTCGGCGCGGATCCGGTCCGGAAATTCAGCCTGCAATTGCCGGACCGCTTCTTCAAGCTTCGGATCTCCCGTGCCCAGTATGACCGCCTGCCAACCTAATTCCTTCAATCTCCGTAGTGCTTTGGGGATGAGATCGATCCCCTTCTGGGGATCCATACGCGATATGACACTTAAAAGCGGTACTTTGAGATCATTCGGCAATCCCAAGCGGACCTGCAATGCGGTCTTATTCAAGGAACGCTTCTCAAGGGTCGGAACTCCAAAATTTACTCCTATCGCCGGGTCCAGGGCCGGGTTGAATGAATCAACATCGATCCCGTTTAGAATGCCGTTCAGGGAATCACGCCGGGAATACAGGTAATCTTGCAAACCGCAGCCGTATTCTGGAGTCAGCACTTCACGGGCATACGTTGGAGAAACAGCCACGATTGCGTCGGCTGCCCATAGTCCAAGCGGGAGCGGTTTGGAATTGGCCCATTCAGGCAATCCTGTTTGTACTTGAATCAATTTATATTCAGCCAGGTTCTCAGAGATATCGGGACCCATATAAGGTAAATTGTGCAATGTTAGGATGGAACTAACGCCCGGGAATTCTCCTTCCCATCTCTTAATTAACAAAGCATAACACGCCAGCGCCGTATGCCAGTCATTCGCGTGGACGATCGTTGGTCTCCAATCCAATTGCCGGGTTAATTCAAGCGCCGCGAGGGAGAAAAAAGAATACTTCTCACCATCCAGAGAGGCATCCGACGAATAAACAGAACCGCTCGAAGCAACCGGTTCTCCATCGAGAAAATATACGGGTAAGCCATCTAGAGTAGTCTCAAAGACTTGCACTTGAATATCACCGGTTTTGAGTGAGAGGGGGAATATCGAAAGCGGACGCAGTCCATGTGACTCTGCCTTGATCATGGGATGCATCGGAAGGACCAGGCGGACGTCTACGACAATTCCATTCGTGACTTCCAGAGGAAGGCCGCGCAAATATCGTGGCAGCGACCCGGCCACATCACCTAACCCACCCACTTTGATAAAGGGGTCGGCTTCAGCAGCCAAAAAAAGGATATTAAGGGTTTCAGACATCGCAGCAATTTTACAACGAAAAAGACAGTCTGCGGACTGCCTTTCTTTGGTCACGTCGAATACTAATGAATCTGGTATCTTATTTAACCGATTTTCAATAAGATTTTACATCTGATATGGATTTAATATTCTTCTCCAAGGAAAATCCTGGGTTATTTTATCCATTACTTTTAATCGTTGCAGATGGCTTCGGTTGCACGGCCGGTGTTTTGTGTGGCAGCAGGCTCACAACGATTCTGTAAACAGTGAGGAACAGAAAGCTCCCGCTTAAGAACCAATAAATGCCCTGTGCCCAGGGTAGCTTTGTGTCTGTTCCGCTTGCAAGACCGTGTATGATGGCGATCAGGAAATTGAAGAAGCTGGCGAAGTGTATTAACTTCCAGGCTTTAGGCCCAATTCCGCGGCGGATATAAAAACTGGCAGAAATGATTGCCCAGACGTACAATCCAATTTGCCCTAAGCCTACCCAAATCGGATGATAGTTTATGCTCCCAAAAGGCATAAGGATCTGTGCCAGTTTGTAATTTATAAAGCGATCTCCGATGAGGATAAAGGCGTGAAATATGGCGAAAGCCAATCCTAACAAACTGACATATTCATGCATGGCAAAAGCCGCGGGCGCACCGGGCCATGAACGGGCGATTTTATTCGTAATCAATAAACCAAGCATCATGGAGATCCATAGTAGGCCAAGTGCCACAAAAGCGGCTCCGCGTGACAAATACCAGTACGCTTTTGGACTCGCCCCGACTAATGATTGGGCGAGCGGAAGAACTCCACTGGGTGAAAAAATAAGAGCGCCTAGAACCCCTAATGCGATGGCCATTAGAAGGCTCACTAGAGAACCTGCGGTGAGAGATGATTTATCCTGGATATCTTCGTTTGCCGTATTAAGGGACATAAAACTTCCTCTCCATAACTAATCCTAATAATATTTGCTGAGGTTCCGGCTGTCGATCCGTTGACCATTTTCAAGAATAAGCAAACCTGCAAGAGCCTCATTACTATCCAGCCAGGAGAGCCCGGCTTCACTGCCGGAGATCATTACTGCTTTAGCTATCGCTTCCGCTTGCATAACCGTCGGCGCGATCACAGTCGCCGTTAATAAATCTGTTTCCGCAGGCCGACCAGTACTTGGATCGATAATGTGATGTTGAGATTGCCCGTTATGCACCCAATGACGATAATCTCTCCCTGAGGTCGCGATGCCGCCCTGCTCAAGATATAGGATTTCAAAATTGGTTTCAGGGTGGAATGGATCTTCGATCCCGATCGGCCAGAAATCTCCATCGGCATTGAAGCCGCTGATGGCGATATCGCCACCCGCGTTGACTAATGCGGGGCCGTCAATTTTTAGGCGTTCCATCGCCTGATGAGCAGCCCATCCCTTCGCAACTCCACCAAAATCAAGTTGAGACCCTTCAGGCACGCAAATAGTTTGCGTTGCCGGGTCGGTAAAAACATCGCCTAAATACGGTACGACCGCGACGGTTTCCGAAAATGTCAGGAGGCGATCTTCCTGCAAATGATCGAAGCTTTGATCATAGCCCGCATTAATCAGCGCATTCAAGATTAGAGGATTGACCAATCCACCGGTAATATTTTCTGCTTCGGCCGACGCTTGCAATACATCCCAAAGTATCTGGCTTACTCTAACGGGATGACCGGCGTGCAGATTAAGCTGGCTCAACTCACTGTCCAGACGAAAGCGGCTCAAAGAATTTTCCCATTCTTCAAACCATGAAGGAACCCTCTCCAGGCTGGCTGGGCGCTGTTCTCTGTCTACGATGGCCAGCATCTTACACCCCATGGCATGAAATTCAAGACGGTGCAACATTAATGCGAAGAACCGGAGCTGGTTGCGGCGCCTCCGCCCCCTCCACCCCCGCCTCCTTTGCCGCCATGCTTTTTTCTCACGATAACAGTCTGTGTAGGTTGTGCTTGTACTTGTGTTTGTAATTGAGAAACGGTTGGGAGATTTGTCCCACCGAACAATAATATTTGACCCGGTAATAACGCAGGTGAAGAGGCGGGGACAAGCGTATCAGATTGGGGCGAAATCGCAGCTTCACCCGCTACTCCGGTTCCAGATTTTTCATGGGAGGCAAACAAGCCCCAAACGCCGAGAGTGATCGCAATGGAAAATGAGGAAAGGATTAGTTTTACGTCGGTCCAGTTCCTAGGTTTATTATGCATTTTAAGCCTCCGGGATATTAATCCCCGCCACCCTCATGCTCACCGCCTCCTCCACCCCCCCCGGAACTGTTGTCACCTCCACCACCCGCGGTGGCTTGCTTTTTGATCGGACCTGTATATATAACCGCAGGTGGAGGTTGGGTTGTTGGTGATGCAACCACGGATTGGGATGGGGGAGCGGACCCAACGACTTGCCCGTTCATGGCAACATAAATGACATCGCCTGAGCTGAAGGTCAATTTATATGTCTGGGAGCCATTGAAATCCGCAAGTTCAACAGAATATAAATCTGTTCTATTTGCGAATTTAACTGCTATGGAAGCTGCGTCTTGGGGCGATATATCCGGTATATTGGTCGGCGCCGAAGCAATTAGCGGAAAGACAACTGCCTGTGGAGCAATGGATGAAGTTGATGGTGTAGACGGTGGCGTCGTTATCAACTCTTTATATGCGTACGCAACTCCTGCCAGAGTTACAAGCACAATTGTGGTTACTGCCGCTGAAATGAGGGTTGCATTTTTTATCATCGGATCCTCCAAAGATATTGGATAACTAAACATACCTGCATTTATGTTATTCAGTCGTTGGATTTACCAAAAAGTTATGCCTTATTGATCGCAAATAGTCAAATTGAAGGTGACAAATGACATGTCATTAGGAACTATTTTTCTGATTATATATAATATACAATGCAAGTAAATTCTGAGAAGAACTTAGGAAATCAGTATGGTTGCGCAAGAGTCCACCCCGATACTGCGAAAACCTTTAAAAGATGAGGTCTTCGATGTATTGCATGAACGAATTATTGCAGGTCAATATACGCCTGGGGAATGGCTTCGCCAGGAGGATATTTCCTCACAATTAGGTATAAGCATGACCCCGGTTCGGGAAGCCTTGGATCTGCTGGTTTCAGCCGGGCTGGCCGAACGTATCCCCTATCGAGGTGTACGGGTCCTGCAACCGTCCGTGCAGGAGATAGTCGATTCCTACGCAATGCGCTTGCTTCTGGAGAGCTCTGCTATTTATGCAGCGGCTTTTAATGTTTCACCTCTGCAGCTCTCGCAGATGGAAAAGATCCTTGGTCAAAGCAAATCACTTGTTAATCTCAAAGACATGGCACGTGAGCGTGTCTTAAGTCGCGAACTCCATGGTGCGATTGTTTTTGCATCAGGAAATGCCCTACTCCACAAAATGTACCTTACAGTCCTTAACACTTTCCCCGACTGGATGCTATACGAATATTTATTTCGCCACCCGGAATTGCTCGATAGCAGCATGAGCAATGAATACAAAGAACATCGAGCGATCGTGGATGCTCTGGCGGCTCATCAACCCGAACTGGCTGTCGAAAGAACGATCAAACATATTACAAATCGCGGACGGGAATTGGTGGATTATCTCGAAGTTCCCAAAGATTTGGTTCATGCAAAAGAATCCAGCATCCTTCCAATGCTGAAACAATTTATAAGATCATAGAATCCAATAAATAAGGAGATCCTCATGAGCGAAGAAATATTCAAGAAAATGGCCCAAAGCATTATCGACGGCGATTCAGATGCAGCGCTCTCGTTGGCTAAAGAATCAATAACCGCAAACGTTGATCCATTGGAAGCCATCACTAAAGGCTTCGTGATCGGAGTCAACACCGTAGGAGCCGCCTTTGGGCGCGGGGAAGCATTTTTGCCGGAATTAGTGATGGCAGGCGAAGCGATGAAGGCTGCGGTCGCAGTTCTTGACCCGGAATTGAAGAAACGCGGCACGGAACGCAAAATGCTGGGCAAAGTCGTCATCGCGACCGTTGAAGGTGATATTCATGAAATTGGGAAGTCATTGGTCGCCACCATGCTGAACGCCTCAGGTTTTCAAGTCTATGACCTCGGCGTCGATTCCCCATCGGACAAAATAATTGGCAAAGCTCTTGAAGTTAACGCGGATATTATCGCCATGAGCGCTTTGTTGACAACGACCATGGTTAAGCAAAAGGAAGTCATTGAAGAACTTGAAAAAGAAGGCCTCCGGAAAAAGGTCAAAGTTATGGTCGGCGGTGCCCCGGTAACCCGAGATTGGGTGAATGCCATTGGGGCGGACGGGTTTTCTGAAGATGCGATCGGCGCGGTGACCATCGCAAAGCATTTAATGGGAGTGGAATAACTCCATCCCGGCCTTCGTCAAAAGGCGGCGTGGAGGGAGGGCAGAATGACAAAGAATATTAAGTCGATTACCAATCCCAAACTTAAGCTCGAAATTTTGACTCCTGATGAAGTTAGGAAAATCCACGCTGCTACGATGTGGATCATAGAGAAAGTCGGTATTAAGTTTCCCTCCGAACGTGCGATGGATATTTGGGAAGCGAACGGAGCTGACGTCGATCGCGAACACAAACTCGTCAAAGCAAAAGGCGAATTGATCGAGGCGGCCTTGAAAAATTGTCCGCCCGTTTATCCATTGTCCGCCCGTGATCCGGTTCAGGATTTGCCGTTGGATGGCAATCATGTATTCGTTGGTACGGATGGCTGTGGGGTCGAAGTCATTGATATCCACACTGGTCAAAAACGAACTTCGAAATTGCAAGATATTTGCGATATCGCCCGTATCGCCGATGCGACGGAAGAAGTGGCTTTTCATTGGGTGCCTGTCTCTGCACAGGACACGCCGGTGGAGACCCGTGGCTTGTACGAGATTAAAGCCATTTGGGAGAACTCGACCAAGCATGTACAAACGGAAAGTATTTATAAAGAATGCGAAGCTAAAGCTGCCATAGAAATGGCTTCGGTGATCGCGGGCAGCAAGGAAGCATTGCGAAAACGACCCGTTCTTTCTCTAATGCAATGCACAGCGCCTCCTCTTGGACACGATGGAGGGTCCCTCGATGCAGCTTTGCTGGCCGCTGAAGCGGGCGTCCCCACCGGTTTTATGACCATGGCTGCCTGTCTAACGACCGGCCCTGCAACATTGGCAGGTAATCTGGCGGTAGGGAACGCAGAGGTCATCGCCGGTACGGCGCTTCTTCAGCTCGCTTTTCCGGGTGCACCTGTATTTTACGCTGCTGCGCAAACCGCTTCTGATTTGCGTACGGGCGCCTACACGGGGGGCGGGCCGGAAGATTTTCTCTTCGGTGCTGCAACGAATGTGTTATCGGATTTCTATAATATTCCTCTTTCGATGGGTTCTTTTGCCACAGGCGCAAAGGAACCTGATTGGCAGGCGGGTATCGAGAACAGCCTATCCACTTTTATGGCAAGTATTGTGATGTCCGATATGTTGCTTGGAGTAGGGTTCCTGCATGGCAGCCGTATATGGTCTTATGCTGAAATGATGATGGATTGTGAGATCTTCTCCATCATCCACAAGACGATGCAGGGAATTCTCGTTGATGATGAGTCGCTTGCTTTGGATGTGATCGCTGCGGTCGGTCCTTCGGGCAATTTCCTCACACAGAAGCATACCCGCCAGCATATGCGCGATCTCTTCTTGCCCGAGTTCATGGATCGCCGCCCTTATCACGAGTGGGAATCGAAGAAAGATGGCGCGCGTGATTGGGCGTTGTCTAAAGCGCGTACGGTTTTATCGGAACATCAGCCGGATCCACTGGATCCGAAGATCAGCCAGGAATTTAATAAGATCATCGAGTCATTGGAGGAATAGAGTATGCAGCCTAAGCTACAACTCCTCTCCATCGAACTGACCTCGCGGATTCTGGATGAAGCTTATCAGTTGATGATGAATCCCGGCATCAAAGTTTTATCCGCGCCGGCACGGATTTTGTTGGCAGACGCGGGTGCGCAAATTGAAGTGAACAGTGACATCGTCAAAATACCCGAGAAAGTAGCGCGGGCGGCCGTGGATACTGTTCCCAAGACATTTTCCTTATTTAACAGGCTTGGCGAACGTAAGGTTATCTATGGTGGCGACAAAGTTCACTTCGATCCGGGTTCGTCGGCTGTGCATATTATGGATCCAGAGACTTTGGAACACAAGCCTGCACACACCTGCGATCTCATTCGTCTCGTCAAAGTCGCCGAAATCCTCCCACAATATGATGCTCAATCTACGGCCGTTGTCTGTGATGATGTACCGAAGGAAATCGGTGATTTATATCGTTTGTATCTTGTATTGCTGCATTCCATCAAGCCGATTGTGACGGGTTCATTCTCAAACACAACTTTTGAAGCCATGATCGACCTGGTGGCCTTGGTTGCGGGAGGACGCGCGGCCCTTACCGAAATGCCCCAAGCTATCTTCGATGTCTGTCCTTCCCCGCCGTTGATCTGGAGCAAGTTTGGTGCTGAAAATCTCATCGCCCTAGCCCGCACCAGAATTCCCGCTGAAATAGTCTCGATGCCTTTGGCAGGCGCGGCAAGCCCGGTTACATTGCTTGGCTCGGTGACTCAGCACGCAGCTGAATGTCTGAGCGGGATTACGATCCACCAGGCGGCTCAACACGGCTCACCTATTGTCTGGGGCGGCGCACCTGCTATCTTTGACATGCGGAAAGGTACAACGCCTATGGGTGCCGTTGAAACCGCAATGATCGACGCTGCCTATGCGCAAGTTGGTAAATCCTTGGGCTTGCCTACCCATTGTTACCTAGGCGCCAGTGATTCAAAGGTCATAGATGCCCAAGCAGGGCTTGAAAGCGGCGTTACCGCTATAATAGGGGCCTTAGCTGGTATTAATATGATTTCCGGGGCTGGAATGCTCGATTTTTTGGCCTGTCAGAGCGCCGAAAAACTTGTAGTGGACGCCGAAGCGATAGCTATGGCTAAACGGTTGCTTGCCGGTATCGAAGTGCGTACTGAAACATTGGCAACGGGGTTTTTTGGCGGCCTGGATTTCAAAGGAGATTTCTTGAAACAGAGGGCAACGCGCGATCTGTTTTCGGTTGAACAATATCTACCCTCCGCGATCATCGACCGGAATTCCGTCCGTGGATGGCAGCAGGATGGAAGCCTTGATACTTTCGAGCGTGCTAAAATTCTCACGACCCAGATTGTAGAACAATACCAGCGACCGCAAATTACATTGGAAAAAGAACAGGAACTAACGGAGATGGTTCAAAAGCTGGCTATACATGCGGGGATGTCAAAATTACCGATCCTGGCTTAGAGGTGACAATGCTAAAAGAGTCTTACCATATACAGGAGGAAATTATCGAGTGGCGCCGCGAATTTCATATGCATCCTGAGTTGGGTTTTCAAGAATTTCGAACTTCTGGTCGAGTAGCGGAAGAACTTGAAAAACTCGGGTATCTTGTTCGCCGCAATGTCGGTCGGACGGGTGTGGTCGCTGATCTGGGCGATAATGATGGTCCGTGCTTTGCCATTCGCGCCGATATGGACGCATTACCGATCTTCGAAGCGAATGACGTTCCATATAAATCTCAAAATGAAGGAACGATGCACGCCTGCGGCCATGATTCGCATACGGCTATGCTTTTAGGAGTCGCATCTCTATTAGCAAAAGAGAAGTTCCCTGGAAAAATCCGTCTCTTATTCCAGCCGTCTGAAGAAACCGGCGACGAAGAAGGGATCAGCGGTGCGCCTCGCATGATAGAAGATGGCGCCATGCAGGGTGTCAAGATGATAATCGCCCTTCATGTTGACCCATCTACCCCGGTTGGTGATATTCACATAAGCTCCGGTCCTTCTTCGGGAGGTGTCGACTCTTGGTACGGACGAATTTCCGGCAATGGCGGTCACGCGGCAAAGCCAAACGAGACGATCGATCCATTCAACATAGCAGCTCATGTAATGATCGCCCTGAACAGTATTGTCTCTCGTCGTTTGCATCCCTTTGATCCCGCTGTGGTCAGTATTGGTACGTTGAATGGCGGTTTTACTCAAAACGTGATTCCAGCACATGTGGATATTTCCGGTACGCTCCGCTTTACAGATCTCAACGTGCAGAAACAAATTCACGAAGAGATAAGGCGTGCGTTTGAATTATCTAAACCGCTCGGCGGCGATTACGAATTACGTTTTGAGATCGGTGCTCCGCCGATGATCAATCATCCAACTGCATCCGCATTAATTGAAACTGTGGCATCTGATTTATTGGGGAAGGCACATGTTTCCCCCATTCCTAAAGAGTTGGGCGCAGAAGATTTCGGTTCATTCATCCAAATGGCTCCTGGGGCAATGTTTACCTTGGGCACTCTGATCGAGGGTGATCCGCGCTATATCCATCACCCGCGGCTCGATCTTGACGAGCGCGCCTTGCCCATCGGCACGGCAATCCTGGCAGAGACGGCGTTAAGATTTTTGCGAAACCCATGATCTTTACTGGACAATTTACGATTACTCCTCACTTCTGAAGGTCTCAAAGATCGAAAATCTTAAAACGGGAGTGGTAGATGCACACTATTTTGAAAAGTAATAAGAAAGAAGTAACGATTGGGATTGATAAACCCTTCGTCATCATCGGAGAAAAAATTAATCCCACCGGCAGCAAAAAACTTGCCGCAGCTCTACAAGCAGGGGATCTGGATTTTGTTCAGCAGTTGGCTGAACGCCAGGTGGCCTGGGGAGCAGATGTTTTGGATATCAACGTCGGCGTTCCGGGAATGGATGAAGTCGCGATGATTTCAAAAGTTATTTCGAAAGTTTCCCAGGCTGTGGATGTGCCGATTTGCATCGACTCAGGCAAAGTTGAGATCCTTGCCGCTGGTTTAAAGGCGGCTAACGGCAAGCCGCTCGTGAATTCAGTCAATGCGGAAGAGAAACAATTGGCGGGTATTTTGCCCCTCGTCAAGGAACGAGGAGCGGCTGTGATCGGCCTGACGATCGACGATAATGGAATCCCCAAAACCCCGGAGGAGCGCGTTGCCGCCGCAGACAAGATCCTTCAACGCGCAGTACAGCTCGGCATTCCCGCCGAAGACATCATCATCGATCCACTCGTCATGACTGTCGGTTCTGATAGCAAAGCTGCTTTGGTCACGCTTCAAACGATTGATTTGATCTGCAAGGAATTTGGAGTGAATATTAATCTCGGTGCAAGTAATGTCTCTTTCGGCCTGCCCGACCGATTAACGGTCAACCAAACTTTTCTCGCAATGGCAATCCAGGTGGGCGCGTCTTGTTCTATTACTGACCCTATAAAGCTGGGCTCGACGATCCGTGCGAGTGATTTGTTGCTTGGTCGCGATGACTTCGCCATGCGCTTTATTAAACATTTCAGGAATGCCGAGACTTTAAGGGAAAAGGAAAGTCGACCCTTAACAGCATGACTCAAATGCACACCGTGGTATTGTTGCCATCCGGTCGGCGCGGTGAAGTAGCTGCCGGTACGAGCTTGCGCACGGCCTCTCGCGCCCTGGGCGTGGATATCGAGTCGATTTGTGCCGAAAACGCAACCTGCGGCAAATGCAAGGTGCTGGTCGAAAATGGAGGATTAGAACGCTACGGTGTCCTCTCGAGCCGTGAGAATCTTTCGCCACCCGCGGCGGAGGAACTTGACTACTTCGCACATCGCCCAAAACTACTGGCCACCCATGGCTGGGAATTAGGCCAGGTTCGTTTGGCATGTCAGGCGAAAATCCAAGGGGATCTGTTAATTACCATTCCGGAAGAAAGCCTGGGTAATAAACAGCTTGTCCGGAAGGCGGCGGGTGAACGTCATATTGATATTAAACCTTCTATACGGAAAGTGCTGGTGGAAATGAACCCGCCGACCCTTTCTAATACGAAGGCAGATTGGGAACGGCTGGCAAGCGGGATCGCTGCGTCGATTGGGTTGATCCGCAACGGGGAACAGGGTTTGCCGCGGGCGAAAGATCTGACAATTGATTATTCCTGCCTAAAAACGCTTTCTGATACATTGCGCGATTCAAATTGGCGCGTAACCGTTTCGATCCGGCAGGACAGGGAAGTGATCAGGATCGAACCGGGTTACACGGAATATCTTTATGGAGCGGCCCTCGACATTGGCTCTACGACGGTTGCACTTTATCTTTGCAACCTTGAGAACGGCGAGATCGTCGCCTCCGAGTCTGAGATGAATCCACAGCTCACGTACGGCGAAGATGTGATGTCACGCATTCAATATTCGGTGTCGGGTCCTGACGGCTTGGTAAAACTTCACAAAGCGATTATTAACACTATTAATCAAATGATCATCAACGCAGCCAGGAGTGCTGGCATTACCACAGAGGATATTCTGGAACTAACAGTTGTCGGTAATACGACGATGCATCATTTATTCTTGAACTTATCACCTCGTCATTTGGGTATCGCTCCCTTTGCGGCAACCTTATACCATTCTATTGATATTAAGGCGCGTGAGTTGAATTTGAATATTAATAGGGCGGCGTATGTTCATGTTCTCCCAACCATTGCCTCTTTTATAGGTGCCGATACAACTGGGGTTCTGCTGGCCGAAGAACCACATAAACAAGCGGAATACTGGCTGATCATAGATATAGGCACGAACGCCGAACTCGTGTTGGGCAATAAGGACAAACTTATTTGTGCATCTACACCTACGGGGCCTGCGTTGGAAGGCGCACATATCCAGTACGGGATGCGTGCTGCTCCTGGCGCAATCGAATGTATCGAGATTAATGAGAAGACTCTGGAACCGCGCTGGAGAATAATTGGCCAAAAGGACTGGAACACGGGAAAAGTCAAAGGGATTTGCGGGTCCGCGGTCATCGACGTCGTCGCGGAACTATTCCGGGTTGGCGTTGTAGACTACCGGGGAAGATTTAGCCCGGTAATCGAGGCGCCGCGGATACGTCGAGGCGAGAGTGGAATGGAATATGTAATTGCTTATGCCTCGGAAACCTCCATCGGACAAGACATACCCCTTACCCAACAGGATGTCCGTCAAATCCAGTTGGCAAAGGCGGCATTGTTTGTCGCTGCACGTACTTTGTTGAATCAAATGGGTCTTCAAACACCGGACAAAATTTTATTGGCCGGGGCATTCGGGACGTATATTAATAAAGCCAATGCAATGCTTATAGGGATGATCCCTGATTGTCCTTTAGAAAATGTTTTTTCAGTTGGCAATTCTGCGGGAGACGGAGCGCGGATCGCTTTATTGAACGTCGAGAAGCGGCAAGAGGCTTTGGAGGTCGCCGCGCACATTACACGGATCGAGCTGCCAACTGACCCCAATTTCCAGGATCAATTTATCCGCGCCCTGAGCTTCCCGCATCTTGACGAGTCGTTTCCTCATATTGCGTATCTGATCCCAGGTCGCAGATCCCATTCAACCTCGGATCCTTTTCAGGAGTAAAGGAATGAATAAGTTCATGGAAAGGTTGAATACCGGGGAGGTTTTAATCGCTGACGGCGCCACTGGAACCAACCTTCAAAAATCTGGTTTGTCAAGCGGTATGCATAGTGAAGATTGGATTTTCGACCATCCCGAAAAAATCCTTGACCTTGAAAAAGCCTTTGTAGCCGCGGGATCAGATATCATCCTTACCTGCACCTTCGGCGGTACGCGTCTGCGTCTGAAAAATGCAAAGCACGGACATGAAGTTGTCGAGCTCAATAAGCGCGCAGCCGAATTAGCGCGGCAGGCGGCCTCATCCCGCATTGGTGTGATGGTCGCAGGATCCATGGGACCTCTCGGACAGCTGTTAAAACCTTTTGGACCGATAACTTACGATGAAGCTAAGGCTGCTTTCGCTGAACAAGCCGGTGCGCTTGCTGATGGCGGGGTGGATTTACTCCTCCTCGAAACCCATTTTGCATTGGAGGAAGCTGATGCTGCCTTTGAAGGAGCACGCTCGGTGACCGATTTGCCGATCGTGGTTTCATTCAGCTTCGATCGCGGGACGCGTACAATGATGGGAGTAAAACCGTCCGAAGTAATAAAGAAATACAAAACCAAAGGCGCGCTATTGATTGGTGCAAATTGTGGCACGACCTTGGAAAACATGGAAATGATCATAAAAGAATACACGGCGACCGAAATAGGTTATCCATTGTGGGCTAAGCCGAACGCAGGTATGCCTCGTCTCATAGGAACCCAGACCACCTATGACGTTTCCCCCGAACGAATGGCAGAATTCGCCTTGAAATATATTGAAAATGGGGCAAGAGTCATCGGAGGTTGTTGTGGTTCGACTCCGGATCATGTCGCCGCCATGGTAAAAGCAGTTAAATAATGTTTAGCGAGATACCCATATCCTGCTGGTGTGGCAGGCGATTCTTCTTGCAGGTCCCCTTTCTGATCAGCTCTTTCCCTTTTTCTTTAGCTTACATAATTATCTTGCTGAATTTTCCACTATCCACATCAAATACGCGCCGGCACACTAAATACAATCCGTGCGCCCTTGCCGATTGAACTGTCCATTTCAAAAGAACCGCCTAGCATTTCAGTTCTTTCTCGAATAAGCTTTAACCCCAGGCTGGTACCGGTTCGAACTGTTTCCGGGTCAAACCCTTTCCCATTATCATCTACGCTTACCCGCACGTTCTCAGTACCCATGTCGACATGCATCTTGATCGATGCGGCCTGGCTGTGTCGCGCAGCATTGCCCAACAGCTCCTGAACGGCACGAAAGATCATTATTTCGAGGTAAGGCTCCAGGCGGCGTTCGGTACCCGTCACGGTTAGGTTGACTTCTATGCTTGTTTGTTCTTTAAAAGCATCGACATATTTTCGTATTGTTGGGATCAGTCCCAGATCGTCCAGCATCATCGGGCGCAGTTCAAAAATAAAGTTGCGCACCTTTTGAAATGTCCCCATCGCAGAATTCTTTAAACTACTGAGCTCTTCCTTGGCTTGAGCAGGGTCAATATCCAGCAAACGCATGGCGATCTCAGTCTGCAGGATGAAATTTGACATCGCCTGTGCAGGCCCATCGTGCATCTGGCGGGATAATCGCTGCCTTTCCGCTTCTTGTGCGTTGACGATCATCTCGATTCCGGCTAATGTATCTTTTCCGCTAGTTTGACCGGAGGTACTTGCGGGTCCAGCCTGATCGCTGACATGTTCCAGAGCAACCTTATATTTTTCTAGGTGGACTTTATCACTCTGCAGTTTTTCCAATTGGCCGTGCATCACAAATAGGCGCTGCTGGGCATCTAATGCAGAGTCATAAGCCATTTTTATTTCTTGCGGTGGAGTCTGATCTAAACGGCTTTGTGCTTGCTGTAAGTGGGCCGAGATGGCAGCATTTCTTTGAGCAAGCTTTGCTAACTCGCTCTGGCTCTGCTCGATCATCAACGTTACCTCGCGCAGAGCCCTCTGAGTTTCTGCCAGTTCGGCCTGGACATCGAGAGTCCCGCCCGTAACCTTCTCATTTTCTACGACCATATCACTTATTCCTCGGTTTTAACGTTGGTTTTATTCAACTGCACCCAACCGCGCTTTAAAGCGTAGACAACAGCCTGGGTGCGATCCTCAACTCCAAATTTTCTCAAGATGGAAGTAACATGATTCTTCACCGTCTGGTGGCTGATACCCAGTAAGCTGGCGATTTCCTTATTGCTCATCCCCCTGACAACACAATCCAATACTTCCATCTCCCGCTCGGATAATGGATGAAAGGGACTGCCAGGTTCGCTGTAAGAACGTCGAGCCCCTTCGATTTGTTCTTCGATCCACGTCTGCAGTTCCCGGCGGTTCATTACATTGGAACCGAATACATAACTTCCCTCGGCCACATCACGGATAATACGCAGTAATCCTTTTGGTTCAACGTCTTTGGAGCAATATGCCGCGGCGCCGGCCATGGCGGCATGTAATGCTTGTTCGATATCATCGTATCCTGTCATCAGTACGATGCGGGTGGGCAACTTCTCCTGCGTAACTTGATGAGTGATCTGCTGGCCGTTCATGCCCGGTAAATTGACATCCAATAATACGATGGCAGGCTTTAAAGAACGGATCAAATCTACCGCCCCATCTCCGCTGGAGACTTGTCCAACAACTTTCATATCGGATTCGAAAGAAAGGGCGTCCGATACTCCCTGCCTGAATAGGGGGTGATCATCAATGATAAGCAGTGTTATCTTGTTCGTTTTTGTCATGATCGATAAACATTTGCAACTCAACCGTCACTGTGTCGTACGGAGGGAGGAGCGGGCTATCTTCCCGAGGCTTCTTTGTGGCTTACTTGAATTTTATTACCCGAGAAGTGCATTAATGAAAATCCCAATAAGCCCGGTTTTCAGGTTGAACAGCATTTTTTTATATATTAAAGAAACTGGATTTGTCTATATAGCCACTTTGTTTATCTGAGTATAGCACTTAAGAACACTTTTTGATTCTTTTCAATTTTGTACGGTTTTGCTTAAAGTATACAAAGCTAACAGAACTGTTTTTTTCTTCATAATCACTTTCTACTTTACACTTTTCACCTCCCACTGATACACGGACATATTTTTTTCCCCGATCGCTGGAGCAAATTTTCCTCCGCTCGTGAAGACCGGCCGTAACGTCCTGGTCAATTCCGGATAAAAGGCTGGGAAGGCGATTAAATAATTTGCGCCACGTTGGTCAAGGAAAATGGCTAAACGTCTTTCATCGCGCATGAACGGGATCACCTCGGGGGAAACCAGACCGGCCAGATCGATCAGCTCGTGGTTGTCAAAGTAGCCTAACGCCCCGATATCGTGTGCAGCGACGATCGCTTCAGGTGGTAAATTAACCGCCACCCACTTGGCAGTTACGACCATCTCCGACTGGATTAAACCCACATCTTCACCATAGGATAGCGCACCCCGCCCGACAAAACCCAGCGTTAGTAGAATGAGGCTGAACCGCCATGCAGTTTTTATCGCCCAATGGTTTCGCCCGAACAATGATGATTTCTGAAATTCGAGATATCCCAGCAAACCGGCCAAAAAAAATACCGGCATGGCAGGCATTAAATAACGTCCATGTTGATAGGCAGGCAGACGTAATATATACAACAATAGGTACCCACCGCACCATAAGAGGGCGGCAATCATCGACCATGCACGGCGGCGAACCGCCAGGATTACAAATCCGATAACTCCCGGCAATAGAGTTATGCTTGGACCCGCCAATAACTGCACAAGCAGGATCGACAAGCGATAAAGTATGGGCTGGGCCTGCCAGTAGGCATATTCTGTTTGTTTGGCGTAAAAAGTATTCGGCATTGGTGTGCCCGACAGCCAAAGATTGAACAATAAATATGGAACAAAGAGCGATCCCAAACCAATTAAAAAAAGTACGGCAGCGCGGATTTTTTCACCAATAGTTTTTTCTTCGAACAATACCGTCACCAGCACAGGACCTGCCAGCGTCAAACCGTCAGGACGAACCCATATACTGAGACCGGTCAATAGGCCGAGAGTAAGGTAACGGCGCGAGCCTGTCATCAACCCGGAAATTACTGAAAATATTAATACCGCTTGCAGAAGAGTCTCCATGCCGGACATGGCAGCCCATAACATATGCCATTCCAAGGCAAAGAAGATGCCGATCCATGGATAATTTGGATGGTAGGTTGGAATGATTTTCCGCGCAGTTTGTTCGGCTAAAACGCTCAGACCAAAAAGGGTTAATCCTCCGAGTAGAAATGACCATATATAAGGGGCTAGATGGAGCCAGAAGCCCAATGTAAGCAAGAATGTCCAAAGCGGCGCGGTTGATCCGGCGGAGGGGTGACCGAGTTGAAAAGCCCATTGACCATGGATTGCTAAATTACGCGCGTAGGTCAAATGGATCCATGAATCATCGAGGGGAAAGCCGATACTATCGATTAAACCGCTTGCAAGCAAATATATACCTGAGCCGGAAGCCACACCGACGGCAAGGATTGCTAAATTTTGCGCTTGCAGCTTATGGTTGGACTTCGAAAATTCGCGTTCCATTAATTTCATTCATGAACCGGAAATGTTGACTTTGTTTGTTTTCATATAAAGATTTTATGGGCCCGGCAGCGCCTGCGGCCTCCAAAATAACGTATTTCGCATCGTACCGCTTAGCCACCGCATAGATGGATGCTTCGTTACCATATGGAACAACGATTGCAGGTTGACCTGTCATCACGTAATATCCGGGAGGATTGCGATCCATGATGATATCGCCCGGCTGGATCCCGGCTTGTTGAAGGTAAGCTTGGATCTTGGGATAACTCTGCTCCCCTTCCCCCCAGCTCCCCAATACCCGGATCGTAAAAATAACTCCGGTCATCAGGATAGCAATCCCGGCCAGTGCCCCTCCGAAAATTTTAAATGCATCTGGTGTGAACAAATTGCGCCTGCGCGCTGCGATCACCAGTGTCTCAAGTCCAGGCGGAGCGAGAGTCCACCAAAGAGCTTGCAAGGCTGCCCCGGAATGGAAGAAGCCTCCCCGGGCGCCGGCATATGGGAAGATTAAGGTCATCACAAATAATAGGGCCAACCATGCCAGAATGCCCAGACGAATCCTTTCATCCTTTCGATAGATCCAAATACCGATCAATATAAAAGGAAACAAAAAAATTCCTCCCTGTGCGGCAAAAGCGTTCAGCAAATTCCATCTCAACGACGTTAGACGGGCTGAAATAATATTGGGCATTCCTTGTGAAAGCCAGGATTGCACGGTTAATTGATTCGCCGGATAAATAAAAGTCTCATCATAATTTTTTAGCCATAGCAGGTGTCCGCCGCCGGGCGCGAGAGGTGTTCCGTAAATGGAATAAGTCCGCCAGAACCAGGGGCCCATGATGATCAGAAACCCACTCATAGCGAGGAGAAGTTTGAGGGTGGTTGCGCCTGGTTTTCTCTCCGGATTAAAACGCCAAATGATGAGTAAGAAAGTCAATCCAAGCCAAAGAAGTCCATCACTGCGCGCAAGGGTTAGGAGTCCGGAGAGCGAGCCTAATATAAAATATGAATAAATTCTTCGGGAGCCGAGGGTTAGAAAGTACAGCCCTCCAAGAACAAGGTAGGGGGCATAATTGTCTGGTACGGACAGGAAAGGTGCATAATAGATCGAGAAAACTGCCAGTAAGCCAGATATCGTTGCCAACTCTCGCCGTTTACTAAAATTATAGGCAAGCGCTGCGGTAACAACAGGAACCAGCCCAGCTAGAAAAATGAACCCAAGTCGGCCTGTTTGATATGTGGCTATCCCGGTCACCCACATCCCCATTGCAGCAATGATGGATGAAAGCGGCATCCAATAAGTGTGCGAAGGGTGTGGAAGTCCTTGTGGATCGTCCAGATAATTCCAAAGATAGGGTTCCGTGAAACCCTTGCCATGCACCAATTGCATCCCACCTGCGAAGTAGTAATCTGAATCCAAATAACCGGGATACGCTTGGAATTGCGCGATTGCCAAGGACAAACCTGAACCAAGAATAGCAAGGATAAGGTAAGTTCGCCAGTTCATTTCAGTAGTCAATGTTAGTTTGTTGAGCGCACGTGATCGAGCCATGTACGCGGCGGGCGAATGAACCACCAGCGTGTCCAATATAATCCCACAATGGCGAATGCAGGATAAAACAAAAATAGATAATTGTAAAAATATTCGTCATTAAAGGTGGACCAATGAACATAGAAAGCCCATGGAACCAGTAAGACGATTGTCAGGAGTAAGGAAGCCAACCAGGCACCCATCCTCCAGCGGTCCGTGGTAGCCGCAAAAATGAGGGCCAAACATGGAAATAACACCGCAAGATTGCTAATTTCGGTGCGGAAACCTATTAATGGAGTGGCAGCCAGGGTCAGACAAGCAGCCCAAATAAAGCGCCGGAAATCAGCATTGCGCGCAGCGGCCCACTCGTAGATTAGCATAACAATGATGAGTATGGTAACGGCTTGCGTGATCTGATTTCCATGCGCCGGTGAGAGCCGCGCATAAATCGCGGCCGGTGTAATTCCGAATTGCGAGCGAGTCGTCGCAAATATTGCAATAAAGAATGAATATATCCATCCAGGAAAGATCAACAGGGAAAAGATTAATAAAATAACAAATGTCATACCAAAACCATAAAAAACGTGCCAGCGTTTATCGCTAATAATTTTCCAGGTTACAAGGATCAGAAACAGAGTGCCCACTTGCCAGTAAAACAAGGTAAGAACGAGCAGCGCGCCGGCCAATTCATCTCTTCCAGTAGAATAAGTAAATAGGAAACCAAAATATAGAAATCCAAGCAGGATAACAGGCGTTCCCTCAAGAAGTGCTGCTACCGAATAGTAATTGAATATGGAAATCAAACAAAAGAAAAGGATGAACAATCTGCGTGGCTGCCATTCAATCGATCGTAATGCTAAAAAAACCGCACCAACCATGCTGGCTTCGCTTAAGAACATCCATAGGGCACGTGCGCTCGCGCTCTCAGAAATAAGGGTGAACGGAAAATACACGGGCAGCAAAAAAAAGGGGATCGTTAGAAAGTAGGGGTTTTCACCGATATTGGCTGTCCGTCCATAGACCAGCTCCTGGGTCAGCCTGGCGACAGTTCCACTATATGGATCGGTGTGTTCGAGCAGGATTGCGCGGGCACCTTCTAATCCGACAAAGAACTCTCCCCCGCCATGCATGACCCGGCTGAGTGCAATATTTGTCCCGATTAATACACTTCCCACGATGATTGTCACTAAACCGATCAGGCTTAATATCCCGATATCTCGCAGTGAATAGTAGGGCCTTTTATGAAAGTTCACCTAATTTCCCACCCTCATCCGAAAAATTGGACGTTTGTCTGAATTACGCCTCACCTCTTTGAATCCTGCTTTCCGATAAGCGGACGCAAGCCCCATATAGGCAAAAGCAGCCGGCATTTTGTCATTTTCTGGTTCGATTGGGTATCCCTCCACGATCTTGCCCCCCCGCTTCTTTACATGATCAATCGCTGCCTTAAGCAATGCGACTGTTACACCCTTACCTCGAAAATCCTTCCGCGTGAAGAAACAAGTTACAGACCAAACGGGCTGATCATCGACGGGTTTGAGCACACGTGAGTGTGCTAATCGCGGATATTCGTCTCGGGGCTCTACGGCGATCCAACCCACGGCCTCATTTCCTGAGTAGGCCAATATACCTGGTACAATGCCCGACTCCACCATCGCTTTCAGCCCAGCCTTATTTCCTTGATAAGCCAATTCACGAAAATCCTGATTCGACAATTTCCAAAACATACACCAGCAGCCGGCGCACGCGCCTCGTGGGCCGAAAAGATTCTCAAAATCAGGCCAACATTTATGCGTAAGCGGCTTAAAACGTAGAGTTATCGGTTTGGTGGATGTCATCGGATCAAAGACTGGTGCCCCGCAGACGGCATAATCATTTGTTCTTTCATCATTTCGACAATTCCTAATCTCAAACCCTCAACCCTCACCTTCAGCTTTTGATTCAATTTTACCCCAGCCCTTTGCTTGCGAAAGTATCACGGCCGCTAATATCAAGAAACACCCCATGATCTGGATCGGGAGAAGAGTTTGGCCCAGTGCTACCCAGCCTGCCACTACAGCGAAGACGGCCTCCAGCCCCAAAATGAGGGCTGCGTCAGTTGGAGGCGTATGCTTTTGTCCCCAAACTTGTAAGGTGTATCCAAGGCCGATGGAGAGGGTTGCACGGTAGAG
The DNA here is from genome assembly GCA_041498515.1 of Anaerolineae bacterium. GTDB lineage: Bacteria > Chloroflexota > Anaerolineae > Anaerolineales > Villigracilaceae > Fen-1038. The sequence continues at coordinate 16,812 of JBGQIO010000009.1, read as the reverse complement.
TATGGCGCCCAGAAGGGGGTGCGGTGTAAGCATCCGTAGATCCTCAACCGCCAACCCGATAAGAAGATTAATAAACCCGCTGATGAAGAAATGACCTGATGCAAAGGAGATTGATTCAAACTCGACAGCGAATTTACCGAGAACAACAAAATGCAACGCCCAAAATATGGACCCGATGACTTCCAGCGCATCACCTTTCTGGATTGCAAAATTACCTGCTGTCGAGAGGAAGAAACCTCCTACTCCCGCTATAATTACTGCGATTGCATCCAGCCAATGAGGCTTCTCTCGAAAACCGATCCATAAAAGGAATGGTGTAAAGACGATGTAAAGGCTGGTCAGAAAACCGGCATTCGCGATCTTTGTGTAAAATATGCCAACTTGTTGCATGGCTGTAGCAACGGATAATATTCCACCGGCGGTGAACATCCAAATCCATTGCCTCCGCTTAATTTGCAGCCCTCGCGGTATGAATGGGATCAGGATCAGGGCTGCCAGGATGAACGTGACGCCATTAAATAAATACGCTACATGATATTGTCCCGCGATGCCCTGCGTAATAAAAGCCGTACCCCATACTATGGCAACGGCGAAGAGCGTCAAGTCAGCTTTAAGGCGCATGGTTTTGCGATACAATGCATTTGGATTGTAAATTTGTTCAATGATAGCATAGGTTCTGTGATGAATATCATCATATGAATATTATGCGGTAACCGCAGTTCTTCCAATTCGGTTCTCGGTTTTATGAAGTAAAGGAAGAAATGAAATAACCATTTAATATTGGAGATCCCTTTGAAAAAATCGCAATTCTCGTTCACTTCTTCCCCTTTTTTCTATCAGCCTCAACCGTATATCATGGTTCTTTTTTTTCTAATTTCAGGTTAATTATCTATAATTTCAAAGTGGGTATACTAGTTGGGTTTACACGGGACGCTCACTTCACAGAGTAATTCCGCCATTTATGGAGTACTTCGAGAATCCACGTCTCTCCGCCCACACTGCATTATGATTAGGTGAAGGACAGGGAATTGTGTAGGGTACTTCCAGCTTATAATAATTACACGCTCAATCGACAAAGATTTCATTTGGAGCATTTTTGAAAATATTGTTTTTGATCGATTCCCGGGTATGATAATAGGATTATATGGCCAACATCTTTGAGACTACTCACTCGCTTAAGACCGCTCTATCAGCTCAAAAATATATCGCCTCAGACGAAATTGCGACGATCCTCTATCTCGCCCAAAAACTGGGTAAGCCACTGCTTACGGAAGGTCCTGCTGGCGTTGGTAAGACGGAACTTGCAAAAGCGATTGCCGGAGCTACGGGTCGTGAACTCATCCGTTTGCAGTGCTATGAGGGCCTTGACGAATCCAAAGCGCTGTACGAATGGGAATACTCGAAGCAGCTGCTTTATACCCAACTCTTACGCGACAAATTGAACGATACCCTGGGCAAAGCCGACACCCTCGCAGAGGCGGCAGATCGAATCGCTAGTGAAGAGGACGTATTTTTCTCTAATCGCTTCCTTTTGCAGAGACCTCTATTGCGCGCTATCCTGAGCGAACAACCGAGTGTTTTGTTGATTGACGAGATTGATCGAGCGGACGCGGAATTCGAGGCCTTTTTGCTCGAAGTGTTGAGTGATTTTCAAGTCAGCGTTCCTGAGTTAGGCACACTCACCGCCAGGCATAGACCTTTCGTCGTCCTGACTTCCAATAACACACGCGAACTCTCGGAAGCGCTTAAACGACGGTGTCTTTATCTATTTATAGACTATCCATCTCTCGATGAAGAACTGGCAGTCGTCCGTTTGAAAGTGCCAGACTTAAATCCAAAGTTGGCTCGTCAAGCCGTGGAATTTGTCCAGCGACTGCGCAAGACGGATATGCGTAAGTCCCCGTCTATCAGCGAAACGCTGGATTGGGCGAATGCGCTCGTAGCCCTCAACGCGCAAAACTTGGATAAGGATACTTTGGATGATACCCTATCGGTTTTGCTAAAACATGAGGCAGATCTGAAAAAGACCCGGCGTCTAATATTAGCGCCTCCACCACCTTCACCGCGGCGCCAAAACCCAAACGATTACGAACCTTTTTCGGGTAATTAGCGGCATTTACGTTACTCGATGAAACTTAAATCCTGACCCTCGACATTTCCCTCTCAATTTAAAGTAAGGATGAACAGATCATGGAATCCCGGATATTACAGTTAATCTCGGCCTTGCGTTCCAGCGGAGTGCGCATTTCTCTTTCGGAAAGCTCTGAAGCTTTTTCTGCTGTGGACTTGATGGGTATTCATGATCGTGAACAATTCCGCCTTTCCCTTCGGACTACCCTGATCAAAGATGCCCGGGACCTTCCCATATTTGACAAACTCTTTCCGTTATTTTTCGGGAAAGGCCAACCGCCCCTCATGGGTGGAAACCTTTCTGCTGACCTGACACCTGAAGAAGCACAGAAACTGGCCGACGCTTTGCGCCAATTTGCAAAGGATCTTCGTGAGCAGATGGAAAGGCTCATGAACGGGGAACCCCTCACCCCCCAGGAACTGGAAGCGCTTGGACAAATGGTCGGATTGAACAACGTTGGCGATCTCCGCTATCAAAACTGGATGGCCCAGCGCATGCTGCAAGCCTTGGCATATCCGGAAGTCCAGGCGGCGCTGCAGGAGCTCATGGAGCAGCTCGCTCAAATGGGGATGAACCGGGAGAGGATCGAAGAAATTCGCGACCTCCTTCAGCAGAATCTTCAAGGGATGAAAGATCAAGTAAAGCAGTTTGCCGGTGAACGGATTGCCGAGAACTTGAGCGAGCGGCACCCATCGGAAAACCTCGATGGATTGATGAACCGCCCCTTCGAGAGCTTATCGGATGCCGATAAAAAATTACTTCAAAACGAAGTGAAACGGCTGGCCGCCATGCTGCGCACTCGTATTGCCTTGCGTCAAAAGCGGGCCAAGAGTGGTCAGCTTGATCCAAAAGCCACCATCCGCACAAATCTTAAATATCATGGGGTGCCTATTGAACTTCGTCACCGCCATCGAATTCGTAAACCAAAGATCGTGATCTTATGCGATATCAGCACATCCATGCGGTTTTGCTCCGAATTGATGTTGAGTTTCCTTTTCGCCCTTCAAGGTCAGGTGCGTAAAACACATGCATTCGCGTTCATTGACCATCTGGAATCAATATCCGAGGATTTTGCCTCATCGAATGCGGATGAAGCCATTAAGGCGGTTCTATGTCGTATGCCCAGCGGTTCATACAACACGGACCTCGGTTGGTCGCTCAATAATTTCAACAGCGAATACATGGATACACTTAATGGTCAGACCACCTTGATTGTCGTTGGCGACGGGCGCAATAACTTCCGCGATCCGCGGCTTGACTTGTTTTCTCTCCTTTCCCGCCGCGCAGCGCGCACGATCTGGCTGAATCCTGAGCCGGCCACTCTTTGGCACGGTGATAGCGACATGCCGAAATATGCTCCGTTGTGTAATGATGTGCTAAAGGTCGGGAATTTGAGGGAACTGTCTGCCGCGGTGGACCAGTTGTTAGCTGCCTAAAAACTGAGTTGGCGTTTACTGGACATTAAAGCCCAGCTCCCCTGTTTTTGTTCCGTCTAGGTAAAGTTCCACTTTATAAGAACCGCTCGGCCAATCACTGCCGTCATTCGTAGTCAACTTGAAATAGACATAGGCAATACCGGATTCGTAAGTATAGTCAGATGTATTGATCTCGCTGTTTGCATCCACTCCAGTGGCATTAACGGCATACCACTTTGCCTCGACCACCGATCCGGTTTTCAGACCGGATAAATCGGCAAAGACATAGAATGCATCGCCTGGAGAATACGAGCTTGTGATTGTTTTCCCGGTATCATCCTTAGTCATACGGATATTTGAAACTGTGGGTGTCGTCGTCAAGGCGCTACAGGCCAGGGTCGCAACTATAAATGAGATAGCGGCTAACAAGATCGAAAATTTATTGATTTTCATCATTGTTCTCCTCTTCTGGTTTGGTCGAGATCACCGGTTACTTTCAATGATATTATAGTGATTCTTAATATCCGATAAATAGGTAACTAGTCCTGCCCATCCTGGACCTCGATATAAATCCGTTTATTGATTGAGCCCTTGCTTTTATAATCGACCACTCGGATCTTTCCAACTTCCGATGTCGTTTTAACGTGCGTCCCGCCATCAGCCTGCAAGTCAAGGCCGACGATCTCCACTGTCCGGACTTGTTGAATACCCTCCGGCAGCAGGTTGATCTTCGTACGGATCAAGTCGGGGATCTTGAAAGCTTCTTTACGAGGCAGGATCTGAACTTTTATTTCACGTCCGGCCTGGATTTCGCGGTTGGTCGCTGCCTCGATAACGGAAACCAACTCCTTTTGCAGACGTTCGAATTCGAAATCCATACGGCCCTTTAATGGCTCCATGTCACCTCCGGTAACTTGCGCCCCGTAATCGCGGAATACTATCCCACATAGAACGTGCATCGCTGTATGAGTTCGCATTAATTTATAACGGCGATCCCAGTCGATCGCACCCTGCACTTTCGTACCTACAGCTGGTAAATCACCGTCAATGACATGCAGGAAAACGTCACCTGTTTTCCGTACTTTAATCACTGGCGCACCGTTCAATATCCCAACATCATTTGGCTGCCCCCCTCCGCCAGGATAGAAAGCCGTTCGGTCTAGAGCAATGGCTTTCTCGTCCGGGAAAGAATTCGTAACGACAGCTTCGAATTCCTTGAGGTAACTATCCAACTGATAAAGTAATTCTGTCATGCCGCCTCCAAATTGAATTCAAGTTTACAACAAATGTGGGTTGGAGACAATCACATGGTTTTAACCGAATCTTAAATTAGTGTTTGATTAGAGTTTATCAAGCCACTTGACTCTGTTCTTCATATTAATGTATATTATTCAACGGTAACAAACAGGGCACTGCCGCCCATGGCGCTGTGCCTTTTGTTTCGCAATTTTTTTTATTTCGAAGGAGCGCTAATGATTCGAGTTGAGGGTCTTACAAAGGATTATGGCCAACGCCGGGCCATCTCGAACCTGAATTTTGAAGCAAAGCAGGGCGAAATCGTGGGCTTCTTGGGCCCGAATGGTGCGGGAAAGACTACCACCATGCGAATCCTTACCGGCTACATGCCTCCCACCGAAGGCACAGCCACTGTTGCTGGATACGATGTCATGGCGGAATCGTTGGAAGTCCGTAAGCGGGTCGGTTATTTACCGGAGACGGTTCCCCTTTATTCAGATATGACGGCTTTTGAATATCTCAAGTTCATGGCCGATCTGCGTCAGCTTCCCGACTCTGAAGATCGCGCCAATGAGACCCTCGAGATGATCGGGTTGGAAAGCAGGGCTCAAAGTTACATAAGCAGCCTCTCGAAAGGCATGCGCCAAAGAGTGGGGCTTGGTCAAGCTCTTATCCATCATCCTGAAGTCCTCATCCTGGATGAACCCACGATCGGCCTCGACCCCGGTCAGGTGGTGGAAGTTCGCAATCTGATCAGGGAGATGGGCAAACAACGGACTGTGTTGCTCTCGACTCATATTTTGTCTGAAGCGCAGCAGATCTGCGACCGAGTATTAATCATCAACAAGGGGAAGATCATAGCAGAAGATACGCCCCAAAACCTCCAAGCGCGGCTCGTAGGATCGGAACGTGTTTCGTTGCGTGTGCGCGGCGAGGCAGATGAACTGCCCAAGGTCTTGCATAAAGTCAAAGGTGTGCAGAGCGTTCAAGCCGTTTCCGATGGTTCTGTGGAATTTCAATTTGCCCCCGGACAAGACGTGCGCCCTGAAGTCGCAAAGGCCGTTATCAACGCAGGTTATGATCTGCTGGAGATGCGTCCGGTGGGCATGAGCCTTGAGGAGATCTTCCTCGAATTAACTCGCGAAGATACTCGTTCTAAACGCAAGGAGAAGTAAGAAATGAGAAATACCTGGACCATTGCTCGCCGAGAATATCACCGCTTTTTTACCAGCCCTGTTGCCTACGTGGTGGCGTTCGTCATTCTCCTCACGCTCGGAATAATGTTTGGACTGACCATTCTGGTTTACTCACAGAACGCTCTGAATGGAGGTTTCGGCGGCCCTCCCACTGCTCCTGATATCAGCGCCATTACTGGAACATTTACCTTTCTTTTGGTTTTGTCCGTACCTGCCTTGACCATGCGCCTTATAGCCGATGAAAATCGTATGGGCACCATGGAACTTTTGCTTACTGCGCCGGTGCGCGATTGGGAATTGATCGTTGGCAAATGGTTGGGCGGCTTCTTGTTCATTTTGACGGTTATCGCGGTCACATTGATCTATCCCATTATCTTGAACAGCCTTGAAACTCCCGGTATCGATCAAAGTCAAATGATGACCGCCTATCTTGGTCTGATCCTTGTTTCCGGTGCCTTCCTTGCTCTTGGAGTGGGCGCCTCCTCACTTTTTACGAATCAAATCGCTGCTTTCTTCATTACACTGGGTTTATTCATTTTTCTATGGTGGCTGATTGGATTCCCGGCTCAATACGTTGGGGCTGGAAGCGATTTCTTCAGTTATCTTGATATGAAAGCGCATTTTTACAATTCGATGAACACCGGTGTGATCAACCTTTCTGACCTTGTTTACTATCTTAGCTTGATCGCATTAGGCTTATTCACTGGCACCGCCGCGGTCGAAGCACGGAGGTGGAGCTAATGGCTAAGAAAAAGATCGCGCCCACCCGCTACGCAGTGATCGGTCTAATTATTGCCGGCCTGGGATGTATTGCTGCCGGATTGTTGGCGCTGGTCCAAGGAGCTGTCGCTCTGAAGTTATTCACCCCGGCTAAATCTGAATCCATTCCTGAGGGGATTGCCGTAAGTGCAGCGGTCCTGGTGTTGGGACTCGCCATTTATGGGATTCTAAACCCGGATGGTGTGCGTCGTTTCTTCACCGGTCGACAGGCTCATTATGGCTCAAATGCTCTGGTAATGACCTTGGCTTTTTTAGGTATCCTTGTCGTGGTCAATTTGCTTGCGTATCAAAATCCAAAGACTTGGGATTTTACGGAAGGCAAACAACACACACTGGCCCCTCAAACGATTCAAGCGCTTGCCTCACTGCCGGCGAAGGTAACTGCCATCGGTTTCTTTACAACTCAGACTCCGTCAGACACCGCCAAACAACTACTATCAGACTTCAAATCTAATAGCAAAGGCAAATTTGATTATCGTTTCGTTGATCCGAATTCAGATCCGATCCTTGCCCGTCAATACGGTGTTACGGGGGACGGAAAAATAGTACTGACGATGGGCAAATCTTCCGAAACTGCGAATTCGGCTGGCGAGTCCGATATTGACCAGGCATTGATTCGCTTGATCAGCCCGCAACAGCGAGTGGTTTATTTCCTCACCGGTCACGGTGAACCCGATATTAATGGAACGGATAGTACCGCTCTCTCGCGCGCACGATCTACTCTTGAAAGTAAAAACTATACTGTTAAAACATTAAACCTGGCTGCAGCGAACAAAATCCCAGAGGATGCTAAAGCGATCATAGTTGCCGGGCCAACGAATCCCTTGCTCGATCAGGAAGTCGCCTTGCTGAAAGCTTATGTAGATAAAGGCGGATCATTGATCGTTATGGAAGATCCGACCCCCTTCACAAAGTTTGGTACAAGTCCGGATCCTTTGGCTGACTATCTAAAAACGGATTGGGGTATCACACTTGAAAACGATGTTGTTATTGATCTAACAAGTCAACAACCGCTGAACGCCATATCCTCATCATATAGTTCCAGTGCACCCATCACGCAGAATACTACGGCCGTGACGATAATGCCACAAACGCGTAGCTTGACAATCAATAAAACGTCTCCAGCGAATGTGACAGATACTGGCTTGATTACTACCTCGCAGAATTCCTGGGGTGAGACCGACCTGGCTGGTCTAGTGAGTAACCAACAGATCTCTTTCGATCAGGCTAAAGATATAGCAGGACCTCTAATCATTGCGGCCTCAGGTTTAAATAATGCAACAAATGGCCATTTGGTTGTATTCGGAAATTCAATATTTGCCAGCGACAAAGGGTTTGACGCCTATGCGAATGGCGATATTTTCATCAATTCTGTCGATTGGGTAGCACAACAAAGTAATTTGATCAACATCACGCCGCATACACCCATCAATCGCACATTCAACGCGCCCCCCCAGGTTACGTTTATCATCATATTGCTGAGTTCTGTGATAATAATTCCTGGCTTGGTCATTGCGGCAGGCTTCTCTAGCTGGCTGGCACGTCGCAGACAGGGGTAGGATATGATCCGCAGAAATACTTGGATTTTACTAATCGTTCTGGTTGGTCTGGTTGGGTTTGCGTTCTACGTAAAGAACCAAAAGGCAAAAACAATTGCCGCCGCGACCCCAACTTCCGGCCCGGTATTCGTTTTCAATTCCAGTGTAGGCTCACCCAATAATATAAAGATTGAGGATTCTTTTGCCAATTCGGTTGAAGTATCGCGGAATACGAGCGGCACATGGGTTTTGAAAACACCGAAAGAAGTGGCAGCCGATCAAGGGTCGGTCGAAGCGGCTTCCACCCAGGTTGGCGCTCTGCGCATTTTGAGTGATGTTCAACTTGGACCCGATATTGTTGGCCTGGATAAGCCATCTTACATAATCACGATCACGTTCTCCGGTAACCAGACCCACAAAATTACAGTCGGTTCTGTCACGCCGATTCAGGATGGTTATTATGTGCAATTGGATGCGGGCAAAATTCAAATTGTTGATAAGCAAGGCATCGATGCCCTCGTGGGTTTGATGACGTCACCCCCATATGCTGCCACATTAACTCCAGCAGTTTCAGCGACACCCACAAGTCAACCGGATACGCCCACGGCGGAAGCAACACTCACTCCTCCGGCAACCTCGGCTACGGGGACCTCGACTAAGTCCCCGTAAGAGGCGAGGGTCGAAAAGCGTCTTATTGTATACACAATAATTTCATTACAAACTATTCCCGGCCGGAAAAACTATTGATTTTCTGGCTAAAAAAGTGTATTCTGAATTCAAATTTCATAAGCGGATGAGAAAATGGATGTAGAGAAAATTATTATAGTAGACGAAGAAGAAGAATTTCCGGCTATCGCACGTTTGATCGAGCTTGGTCGTCAAAAGTCCTACGTAACCCTTGACGATGTATTACATTTTTTCCCGGAAGCCGAACAGGATGTAGAACAATTAGAAGAAGCCTTTTCAGCGTTATTAAGCGCGGGGATCCCATTTGTTGAAGATACAACTCCGGGCGAGCCGACGGAAGATGAATTGGCGGCGGTAGAAGAAGCCGAAGCAGAGCCGGAACCCGATCTCTCTCTGGACGATTACCTGGCTAACATCGACACCGATGACACGATTGGTTTATATCTTAAGGAGGTCAGTCGTGTTCCATTGCTGACCGCAGTGGAAGAAGTATCGCTGGCACAACGCATCGAACGCGGTCGCATGGCACGCGAAGAATTGGCGAAAGGCAGTGCTGGAGCCCGGCGGCGCACGGAGTTGCGCAAGCTGATCGAAGACGGCTGGTCCGCCCGTGAGCATCTGATCACGGCAAATTCTCGCCTGGTGATTTCAGTTGCCAAGAAATATATGGGGCGCGGTGTTCCTTTCCTGGATTTGATTCAGGAAGGAAATATTGGTTTGATCCGGGCTACGAAGAAATTCGATTATCGGCGTGGACATAAGTTTTCCACTTATGCGACCTGGTGGATCCGCCAGGCTGTTACCCGGGCGATCGCCGATCAAGGTCGAACGATCCGGGTACCCGTCCATATGGGCGACCAGATCAACAAGCTTCTCCGGGTTCAACATCAACTCACACAGAGACTTGGTCGTGAACCGAGTGTGGAGGAATTGGCCGCTGCCCTGGACGTTCCACCGAAGAAAGTCGAGAATATGATCCAGGTGGCGCGCCGCCCGCTTTCGCTTGAGACTCCCACTGACGATGAAGAAGATTCTGTTCTGGGTGATTTCATTGAAGATGATGAGGCTCCCCCGCCTGATGATACGGCTACCTATAATCTCCTTCGCGAGCATCTAAGCGAGGTGTTAAACGGATTACCGCCGCGCGAAGTCCGGATTTTGCAATTGCGCTACGGCTTATTGGACGGACAGGCCTATACCCTCGAGGAAGTTGGGCGCAAGATGGGCGTTACTCGTGAGCGTGTACGCCAAATCGAAGCCCAGGCATTAAGCCGCTTACGGCACCCTTCAATTCGGCGTAAACTCCGAGACTATTTAGGCGAATAAAACTATAAAATATCAAAAACGCCGCTCCTGATTTGATCCGGAGTGGCGTTTTTGATATTTATCACCAAAGTACAATGGTTGTAAAAATGGATTCGTGTAAAATCATTTGATGCGTCGCGTATTTTCAAATACAAAATTTGTTTTTTTTCTGGTTATATTTCTTGCCATCTTTCTTCGCATCCTCGGTTTAACTACCCGATATATTTGGTATGACGAAGCGTTTTCGATCCTGCTCTCGGAAAAAGGTCTGCCTGCTATTTTATATGCAACATTAGCGCCGGGAACTGGAACGGCTGCCGCGGACATACACCCCCCTCTATATTATTATTTATTAAGTGATTGGATCAAAATATTTGGAAATTCCGTACCGGCCGCCAGGCTGCTTTCCATTACCGTAGGCATGGGGATTGTAATATCGATTTATCTTCTCGCACGTCTGATTTTCGATGCTAAAACCGCAAATGTTGCAGCTTTACTCTTGGCGATTAATCCATTCCAAATTCATTTTGCACAAGAGATCCGCATGTATGGTTTAATGGCGTTATGGCTATTGCTCGCAACCTACTCATTCCTGCGCGGCAGAAAGTCGGGTGATTGGAAATGGTGGGGATTATTTGCTTTATCCAGTGCCTTGGCCCAATACACGCATAATTTATCGGCTTTCTATCTTGTCTCACTGGCCGCGGTGCCGATACTTCAAAAGGATTGGAAGGCTCTTAAATATGTTTTTTGGGGGGGCCTGGTTGCTCTTATTCTGTACTTTCCCTGGTTAATTCACATCCCCGCCCAATTTGCAAAGGTCCAACATGCTTATTGGATAGAACGTCCGATGCCCAGCCGCTTCTTTACTTTACTTCTTGAATATGTTTCAAACCCAACCCAATCATTCGGCTGGACGGCGTTTGCGCTTTTTACTGCCCTTACAGTTTTTGCCTTAGGTCTTTTCCAAACTATCCATGCATATCGATTAAACAAATATGACGTACAGGATGGCTTATTTCTATTTTATATGGCTTTTATGCCCCCGCTCTTGTTATTCATTTTTTCTCAATGGCTGCCGGTGTACTTGGAAAGAGCCTTGCTTCCTTCCGCCGGGATGTTTTGTTTGTGGCTGGTTTGGGCATTCACACGCACCCGGGTTCCAAATCCTATTCGGTTAATTGCTTTCTCCGTGCTCCTCATTTCCTCTGCTACCGGGTTTCAACAACATCTTACCGATTCCACTGGCGTTTATGCCCCATTCGATAAATTGGATGCATTCCTAAAGGACCGGTATCAGCTCGGCGATGTAATCGTTCACTCCAGCAAACTAAGTATGTTGCCCGCTTTCTATTTCGACCCTACCTTGCCACAAGTCTTCATCGCCGATCCACCCGGCGGCTCAAACGACACGTTGGCTCCTGCAACTCAAAAGATACTTGGCATCAACTCCGAGCCTGATTTGGTAGCTGCGACAAAAGGCGCATCACGGATTTGGTTCATTATCTTAACTCGTTCAATTGAAGAATTTACGGCTGCAGGTGCAGCAACTCATCCTCAATTACAATATCTGGAAATTACAGATAAGCTGGATCTACATGAAACCTGGGGAGGTGTCGAGTTATACCTTTTTTTGAACAAACCATAATAAGAACGATCTGGTTATGGCACGAATCAAGTTTAACAGACATATCTCTTTATTACACAAAGGTGGAATGAAGACTGCTTCGAATGCCGGTAAAGATATTCACAAGGCAACACAAGGGACGTGAAAAGCCTTTTATATTTGGAAATTATCTGCAAACGGGATGTACCCACCTTCGTAATAGTACAATGAAAAGTTTCAACGCAGCATTTACTTTTTTCTTACCACGTCTCCGCGATATGCTTTTTATCGTGATCTTCGTTGGCGCCTTAATGCTTGGTCCGCGCATGATAAACGGCGACCTGGGACGTCACCTCACCTTGGGTAAATACATGGTGACTACGCTCAATATACCCGTACGCGATTTGTTCTCTTTTACAAGACCCAACCAGCCTCGACCACCCTACGAATGGTTAGCTCAAGTAATATTCTATATTGTCTACCGTATTCTTAATCTGGACGGTGTCGTCTTATTGACTGCGCTTATCCTCGCAATGGCATTTCTGGTTGTATATATCGACTCAGTCCGCCGCAGCGGCTTGCCGATCATTGCTTTATTTCTTACCGTGTGGGCTACAGCCTCATCCAGCCTCGATTGGTTGACCCGTCCGCACGTCTTCTCATTTCTATTTTTTGCCATTTGGATTCTATGGCTTGAGAAGATAAGAAATGGTAAAAAAGCTGCACTTTGGTGGTTTCCTGCTTTGATGTTGGTTTGGGCGAATACGCACGGCGGCTTTATCTTTGGCATTTTGGCTTGGGTCGCGTATTTCGCAGGTTGGCTATGGGAATACCGGCGAAAATCTGCGGATATTAAGGCCGGTAGAACCCTGATGATTGTTGGCGGCCTCTCGTTGATTACAACTATCCTCACTCCCGATCTATGGCGGAATTGGCAGGGAGTTCTTGCGAACAACAGCGTCTACATTTTGAGCCACACGTCCGAAACAATGCCACCGGATTTTGCGGTACCCGGAACCTTTCCCTTCACTGTTCTTCTGGGTTCAGCGCTGATTCTATTATTGTTGGGCTGGAAAAGGATTCCGATAAGTCATATCCTTTTGCTGCTCGGACTCGCCTTGATAAGCCTGATAATGGCACGCAACATCCCCTTCTTTGCAATTGCCACTGCGCCGATTATCTCAGGGTATATTGGATTAAATTTCAGCAGTACTTCCATGTGGCTTAAGCTGGAACAACGGGTGGCAAAGATTGATGGAAGCATGAGAGGCTATGGCTGGCCGATCCTCACTCTGCTCGTTACGATCGGTTTCTTTTCGTTTTATCAAACTAGGACTCAAACCTCCGTCAATCAGTTCAGTTCACAAACCTTTCCTGTTCAAGCAGCAGATTGGATAGAAAACCATCCCCCAACAGGAAATATGTTTAATGACTTCAATTGGGGCGGATATTTACTGTTCAGGCTATGGCCTGGAACTCAGGTGTTCATTGACAGTCAGAGCGACTTTTACGGCGAGGGTCTTACTCGACAATACGCCGGGATCATAGCCGGTCAGGGAAACTGGGATAGTGAGTTAAGTCGGCATAACGTGAATTGGATCATCGTTCCCTCTCGCTCAGGATTGGCCGCCGCAGCCAGTGCGAACTCTAATTGGCAAACCGCCTATGAAGATTCCCTTGCAGTTATTTTCGTTCGAAAATAGTTGCTCCATCGTTTTCGAATACAGGCACAAAATTATTATCCTGGTGGAGTTGATACAATAGTGAACTTTGTGATGGGAGCGAATCGCCTTTATTCTTTTCAATATATATGTAATCAAAACCTAATTGTCTTGTTTCTGACCATTGTGTAACGCAGGACACATTTTCACGAAGACAGGACTGCAGCTTATCGAGACTGCCGAGAAAGGGGATAAAACCGCTGCCCAACAGCCATTCTTTACCTTGAATGGTATTTTGACAGCTTCGAGAAGTGACCGCAGGGAACCATTCGACTGTAGGATCTGAAAAGGGGTCAGGTCTACCTGTGAAGACAATAAAACGACTGTTACTTGGGGTATTGGTTATTACCCATTGCATTGCATCAAGGCTCTTTGCGGGGATAATATAATTGGCGAGGCTAAAGTCATAAATAAATGCGCCGATAAAGGCGTAAAACAAATAAAATCCCAATGTAAATTGAAGGATGCGATGATCGGACATATATTCCGTCCAATCTCTTGCATTCTCTTTCAAGTTCGGTTTTATCCTTAATATTAAGGGGATAATCAAATCAGCAATTCCCGCTCCAGCCAAGATCGAAAGCGGCAATATGGCGACGGCAGTTGCGCTGCGCCATTCAACAAGAAATGGGAGAAACAACCAAAATGGTAAAAACCAATTACCGGACCTTCCTTGCAAAATAAAACCAATGATTCCAAAAAGGATCGAAAGGGAAAACAAAGGCTCCTCCGTCAGGTTGACCCCTAACCGAAGCAGCATGGAAATCGAACCGTTGCCACCGGTATTAAGTGCGGATAGGAACGGCGTAACCCCGTGCTGGTAAAGCACGCTTCCCCACCATGGACTTGTTAGAACCATTACACCCAGGGCAACTACTAAAGAATCACGGAAACTCCGCACATTCAGTCCCTTGAAGAGCCAGATTAGTGCACAAGCCGTTGCGGCATGAAGCCCGGTTTCAGGATGACTAAGGATCGCCCCTGAGCCGAACAATATAATCAGCATAATATATTTCGGTTCTCTCCTGGCGTATAAAGCCCAGGTCGAGGCACAAGCCAAAATAAGGAAGAACGCTCCAAAAGACCGGCTAAGGCCCCCACCCATCACATACCATGAAAATGATCGCGGTATCAGAGCATACACCATTGTGGCGAGTGTCGCCTTCGTCTTTGAATTCAACATAAGGCTTGCCATCCAATAAAAAGCGAGGATGGACAAAGTGGAGACAAATGGCGGTATCCATCGAATGATTTCGATGATTGGAATACCAAGCAGGGAAAGTAGCCCGCCCATGTAAAAAGAAAAAGGGGGATAGGCAAATGGTATGTTTAAATGATTGTAGGTAGTGAATGCTGGGATCAGGAAATGGTTCGACACCAGGTCCTGGATCATTATATAAAACATACCCCCATCATTGATGGGTCTGTTTGTAATGATCGTAGGCGCAAAACGTACGATTGCACCGAACAAAATCGTTGCGGACAAAAAGAGGCTGGCCCAGCGTGAGGAAATGCCTTGCATCACATACTCTCAAAAGGTTTATGAGATATTGAATCATTGCCTGCATCCTGTTGGCAATGATCGAGATAGTTCACGGTTGCTGACGATCGATCCGTCCCAGGCCTATATTATCATCACAGTTCGATCATCTGAGGTGTTAGTCTACTCCAAAACCACCCAATTAACACCACCCTGTACCGCTGTGCAAATATCTAAAATATTGGCACTATTATTTTACAATGATGTATTCCATTATAGAATGGGCAATAAGTGGAATTGGCTCGATGATTTTTTTCGTTCAATAGCCGGTTTAAATTAAAGCGTCGATCATCAGTGCTAAAAAGATTAGCGCTAGATACATACTCGACCAACGGTACATGGTCCAGGCAACCTTGTTTCCCGGAACCCTCCATACGCGCCAGGCGGCGTATATAAGCAGTAGCCCGAGCACGATTGCAGAAATTAAATATACAAAACCGGTTGCTTTGATAATAGGGAGCAGAAGCGACACGCCCACTAAAATCAGCGTGTATATCAAAATCTGGGTCCTCGTAACCTCTTCTCCTTTTACAACCGGAAGCATCGGAACACCCGCCCGCTCATAATCATTTTTGCGGACAATCGCTAAAGCCCAAAAGTGAGGCGGTGTCCACATGAAAATGATAAGAAACAGGATCCAGGCCGCGAGGCTGAGATGCCCCGTGGCCGCCGCCCAACCGACCATCGGGGGGATCGCGCCTGCGCCTCCGCCGATCACAATGTTTTGCACGGTCGTCTTCTTCAATAGGACACTGTAGAAGATAACGTAATAGAAAATACCTGCTAGGGAAAGCAGGGCGGCTTCCAGATTAACGAATCCGGCAAGGATATAGTAACTAAGAAGACACAAGCCAAGGCCGAAAGAAAGGCCTTCCGCGGGGGTCATCCGACCTGCTGCAAGCGGACGGTTCGAAGTTCTCTGCATTTTTTTATCAAGCTCTCGGTCGATGTATTGATTCAAAGCTGATGAACCGCCGGCTGCCAGCGCACCGCCCAACATGGTCCAAAAAGCGAGCATGGGCGAAGGCCAACCCTTGCCTCCTACAATAAGTCCGCCCAGGGTGGTAAGGAGTAACAGCGCCACGATTAACGGTTTGCTCAGGGTAAAGAAATCGAGGACCCGCTGATGGAACTCGATCCGGGGTTGAACTATTCTGTCATGCGCTAAGAAACCCGAAGTCACGATCAAGGTGAACAACGAGATCCACAATAGGACGGCGGTGAGGGTATGCAAAATAACGAGGTGTAACGGAAAATTCCGTATCACTTGAATTGCGCCTACAAATGCTTGACCGAAGAATAGGACGGTGGTAATGGTCGATAATGGCAGTAATATTCGGTTGTCCCGTTGTTCGCGCCATGCCTTGATAAAAAGGGTGGTAACTATGACTGCTGATATTCCCGCCAGTAAGATATGTACTAGTTTCAACCAACCGGGTAGATTCATCGGTCCGCATAACGGCCAACCCGTGCACAATGCCGCCGAACCGCCAATGCTCAATGCACGACCCGCTATAGTTAGAAATAATAAACTCATGAATAACAAGAGCGTCAGGCGCGTAAAAGAAGAGGAAAAGGAGAATCTCATTTTTTCTGCCCTTCCTGTCTGTTGATGTATAACGGATATCCGACTAATAATAAAGTTGCAAAACTGAAC
>JBGQIO010000008.1:0-41966 GCA_041498515.1 Anaerolineae bacterium | reverse complement strand
GCCCCCCGACCAACGATGCGCCCAGGATGACAATTCCCGAGGCCAATTGGGAGGAAAAACCATCGATAGGTCTGATCTTATAAAACTTTCCGCCCAGTGTTCGGATCAGCCGCCATCCACCTAAGGAGGTACCTAAAGCGATCATCGCCGCGCAAATGGTAACGACCCACAAAGGGACGGCAAAAACCTTAATATATCCTGCTGTGAGCAGCGCCAGAGTGATGATCCCCATGGTTTTCTGCGCATCGTTGGTGCCATGGCTGAGAGCCAGGGTGATCCCAGTTAGTATTTGACTGTGTTTAAACAAGCCGTTGATGCGCGGCGTGGCTTTCCAACTCAAACTCACAATGATCCTGAGCAGGATCCCTCCAAAAATAAAGCCAATGATGGGGGAAGTGAATAATGCGATCAATATTTTGAACAACCCAGGCAATTCGATGACCTGCCACCCAGAATTTATGACCACGGCACCGATGATACCGCCGATCAGCGCATGAGAAGAACTGCTGGGAAATCCCAGATACCAGGTCAATAGGTCCCACAGGATGGCGCTCACCAATGCGGCCAGAATTACCACCGTATTGATGGTATGGGCAGAGACAACCTGATTGCCAATCGTGTTTGCGACCGCTACACCGAAAATGAATGGACCTGAAAATTCTGCAAGGGCCGTTACCCCCAAAGCAACCCGCGGAGAAAATGCCCGCGAAGAGATCATTGTGGCAACTACGTTGCTTGAATCGTGGATGCCATTAAGAAAATCAAACCCGAGACCCAGTACGATCACGGCGATGAGGATGGGCGTCATTGATGATATATCTCTTTATTAAGTGCTCTTGACGACAATATCGGCAATGACATTGGCGGCTTCGTCGCCCCGGTCGGCCGCATTGCTTAAGTGGCGGTAGACCTCACGCAGCTTGAGCATTTTGATCACGTGTTTAATATCCTCTGCCCCGCTGAAAAGATCGGCCAGGGCCTCGCGGTAAACACCCTCCACCCGGTTTTCCAGAGCCTTGGCGCGCTGGGCGTGGTCGTTGGAGACCCCGGGGTGATCCACCAGGTTATTGACTGCCATGGACAGTTCGTAAGCCGCGTCCCTGAGCAGCGAGGCCATTCGCTGCATATAAGGGGTGGGCTTTACCTTCAAGATTTCCATTTCGCTTTCCGTGCTGTAGGCATAGTCCAGTACGTCGTCGATCGTCCTCGAAAGCGAAAAGATATCCTCCCGGTCGAAGGGGGTGATGAAGGTCTTATTCAATTCATCGATCAAGACTCGCCGGACCTCATCGGCCTCTTTTTCCTTGGTTTCAAGCAACTTTGAGGCTGCCGGGTCCTGGGTGGTTAAATAAGTTTTTAATGCCTCCAAACCCTCCAACGTGAGTGCAGCCTGGTCATGGATCAGTGTTAGAAAAACATTGGGTCGTTTCTTAAAAAAACCGCGCATGGTCGATACTCCTTCTCGAAAATGTTGATCAAATTAATAAATAAGGACTTGAGTGAACAGGAGCGTACTTAACTGATCTGTCGATAACCTGGGCAAAGGCGAGTGGAGGATTTGCCGGTTTCATCCACGTGTTTCATTTCCATCCTTTTGGTTCTTTATGATATCGTTTACATGTCCATGCATTCTACACCAAACATCTGCATAATGGACATTGGTAATGATAAAGGGTGATCAAATACATATTTTTTAGCATGAGATTCATCCGTACAGGTACATTATGTTAGGCTGGGAATAAGATTCTTTTAAGAGCAAAACCCCGTGTATAAGAAGAGCTTTCCCGGATGGGTAAACGAAACCCATTTAAAAGCGAGTGTTATCTGTTATCGAGTTCGGCCGATCCACAGTTCAAGTTGATTACGAAATTACTGATAGAATGTGTCTTATTTTAATAACGGTTGATCAGTGCGCGAATGCTATTTAGAGACTGGCGGTTCTAGTCCTTGACTTGCAAACATCAACAACATGTTGTTCAATTAAATTAATAATTGAGCTCTTTGATTGATAATAAGTAGTAAGATTGCTTTCCCATGTCTTTTGACTTTTTAGAGTTCGTTCCCTGATAGAAAAATAAAAATTATGGAGTATATGGATGTTGTTGTTTCTTATTGCTTTGACGTTATTTAATGCCTTTTTCAATGGATATCGCGATACGTCAAGTATTCTCGCGGGTGTGATGGCTTCACATGCACTGCGTCCGCGCTGGGCCTTGTATTTGGTTGCCGCAGCTGATCTGATCGCACCTTTGGCGATCGGCTCTGCAGTGGCTCGCTCGATCACAACCGGTTTGGTGGATACCTCCACCATTACGCTTAATACGATAGTGATAGCAATGATCGCCGCTGTCGGCTGGAATTTATTTTCATGGTGGCGGGGTATCCCATCTTCCTCTACACATTCCCTGATCGGTGGTCTGCTGGGCGCGACATTAATTACGAACGGCCCGCAGGCGATACTTACCAAGGGTTTGATATTTGTCATCCTGCCACTTGTTCTGGCGCCTGTGATTGGCTTGGTGTTGGGATTCATGGTTATGGGCCTCCTTCTCTCAGCGTTTAGCAATGCTCACCCCAAGGTCAATGCATTGTTTCGACGTCTCCAGGTTATCACAATGCTTACCCTTGCCTTGTCGAATAGTTCTAATGACGCCCAGAAATCGATGGGCGTGATCACTTTAGCTCTTGTGTTGACCGGTAGGTTATCATCCTTCACGATACCGATCTGGGTGTTGCTTGCTTGCTCCATAACACTTGCATTCGGTGCTTCCCGCGGTGATTGGCGGCAAATTCGAAACCTGGGAGGCAAGATCTATCGGATCAGACCACTGAACGCACTTGCCTCTCAGGCTGCCTCTTCTGTCTTGATTCTGGCTGCCTCCGCTTTTGGAATGCCGGTAAGCACACCGCATGTAATCAGCACCGCCTTGATGGGTGCTGGTGCCTCGGAACGGGTAAACAAGGTTCGCTGGTATGTTGCTGGTGAGATGGTGACCACCTGGGCGGTTACGATCCCTGCCACCATGGCGATCTCGGCTTTGATTTTCATTTCGCTAAGCGGACTGCATGAGCTGGGTTCGATATTTAATTGGCTTGTCCCCACTGTGGGTTCACCGTAGCTTTACTCTAACTACTAAATATAGATATAGAAACGGAAACTTAGGCGTGCCAATTTTTCCGGAAGGATGATTGGGAGATACGCACACATAAAGTAGTGCGCATCTCCCAATCCGTATTTGATGCAAATGCTGGAGAAGAATATCCGGCGTGTTACTCGACCGGAATAGCCTTGTATATCTTCTCTACATCGATGCCCTGGTTGCGGCGATAAGCGCTAAAACCGAAGTAGATCGCTGCCGCAACGGCATAATTAAAGAACATGAACACCATCGAGCTGACGTTCGACCAACCAATGGCGTAGGTGCCGACAGCCGGCAGTGCTGTAGGTAGCACATGCGGATCCCAGAACCATTCCACCAGCAGCCAGTCCAGGAAGGCCAGGAAGATCAAGCCTGCCAGCGTAATTAAAGGCATTTGCGCGCCGCGCATTACCTTTTCGCCAACGTAATATAGGATCCACACGAGGATCACCGCATTGACCAGTGTCAAAAGGCCAAGCACGATCACGACAAACCAGGTTAGCCCATCGGCGTTGAGGGTGCCGATACCGCTCAGGATCGTCCACGCGTACTGAAGGGAGATATAGATCAGATAGACCGCGAATACGGCATACACGATCGTGACCAACCAGCTTATCCAGGAGGGCATTTTGTATTTGGCAATGGGTGAGCCGTCGAAAACATCTTTTGCCCGCCATGGCATGATCGTACCGGCGATCGTCGAGCCCAGGAAGGTGATGGCAATGACGACCGTCGCATCCAGTGCTAGCGTGTTGAAGCTGAAGATCTTATAGGCGTACAAGGCTGAGACGATCACCGACGGGACCACCATCAACAACAACGCATTAATCGGAGTTTTGGTACGCGGCTCGATCCTGGATACCCACTCTGGCAGCATGCGGTCGATCGAAGCCGCGAATATCACGCGCGTCGAGCTCAGGAAGAGCGTGCCTGACCAGCCAAACCACCAAAGGCTCATGAGCAGGATGACGATGAACTGTATCACCCGGTTGTTCACCATGAAGGTTGCGAACAGCGCTGGGTAGGGCCAGATGGGCAGAGGCGGAGGTGTGGTTGTGTATCCGAAGGTGTAATTCCAGAAGGCACCGTTGGCCTTATTATAGAAATCCCAGCCGATCGTCTTCGCGATCAAAGCGAATAAGATCAGCGCCCCTGCGGTTGTAACGATGACGGCGGCGGCCATGCCCCAGAAGTTTCTTTTATAGTCAGAAGCGCCCCGCACTTCGCCATACAGCGTCGACCCCCAGTTTGGCCACAAGTTGAAGAAGGTCAACATCGGGACGAGGAAAATGCTGGCTCCGATCGCCAAGGGCCACAATGGCCCGGCTACGGTACCGGCATCTGTACCCGCTTTGAGCGTCGCCGAATAGACATCGCCGGCCTGTGCCCCAAAGTTTGGCGCGAGTGCATTGAAGTTCGCAACAAACGTCGCGTTGTTCCCAAAGAGCAGGAGCAAGGCGACGAGCACCAAGCCGACTAGCCCGCCAAAGAAGCAGATCTTCTGCACGCGTGCATAGGCCTTCATGCCTATGGCGATATACGCGAACACGATCACGCACACGGATAACATGGCGACGAACTGGCCGTTGGGATCCACGGTGAACCACAAGGCTGCATCCTTGAAACCGGCGATGGCCAGCAAGGGGGTATAGAATTCATAAGATAACATTTGCCCGTAGAGTGGGGTCCACAACCACAGGATGAACCACCAACCGGTCACCGAGAGGACGAAGCCGATGCCGCGGTTGAGAATGCGGCTCTGCCACACGTAATCACCGCCTGCGCGTGGCATAGCCGAGATCAGGCTGGCATACACGATCACTTCGAAGATGGTAAAGATCGCTCCCAGGACGACGCCACTCGCCAGACTACCGCCGATGTAATAGCAGTACGAAAAGATGAATAAGCCGAGGGTAATCAGACAAATGGAGAACGTGGCGTAAATAAAGGCATCGAACACGGACCAGGACCGTACCAGTCCGCTAGCCTTTCGAACGAATAAGCTTACATTAGCCATCCGAACCTCCTTTGTAGCATTTTGTTTTGTCGTTCCAAATTTCATTGGGAAGACAAAACGATGGGATAATTTTCAATCCGTCATCTGCAATACCGTTACGATCTTCAATCCGCCAATACTTCACCTCCAATCGCAAGTTATGCCTGCTCATACGCCCTTATCCTGTTGTGAGCATATAATTGCCAACTTTATTGGGTTTGAGCTCGACCACAGCTCCATGTAACATGCCTTGTTCGTACATACTGCCCGGGTTGATACATAATGTCCGTTTATACTTTCGTGTGCCTTTGCCTTCGTGTATGTGCCCATGCAAAGTAAGCAGGGGTTCATATTTTTCGATCAATTCCAGGACTGCATGGCTGCCAACCGGTACCAGCGACCGGCCGGCATAGGCTGGGCGCAGGTCCTTTGTTAATTCCGGCGCCTCATCCAACCCGCTCCCATAGGGAGGGTTATGCAGATTGAAGACCGAGTTTTTGACGTTCTTTAATTGATCGATCATCACCTGGATGCGCTGGCGCAGCTGGTCCTCGGATTCCTCACGGGGGGTATTCCAGGGAGTGGGCGTCGACCAGCCGGCATTGATCATCTCGTGATTCTCATCCAGTTGGATCACCTTCCCTTCCGCCAGATTGACATGTTTCGACTGCTTGATGACCTCGTCGATCTCGAACATATCGTCGTTGCCCGGACAGACAAAACAGCGGATGCCGGATACTTCCAGCCTCTCGTCGGCGTACTCCATCCAATGCTGTATTGTCTTGACCGCCTCTTTTATGAAGAGCTCATCGGAGCGTCCGGTTGTTGCAAGGATTTCGTCCACCTCGTCTGGACTGGTGATGTACGGGTAATAGCCCCGGTCTTTTATCGTTGCGACCATTTTGTCGACTTGTTCCTTGGATTCAAGGATGGTCTCCTGGTCCAGCAAGGTAACCTTATATTTACCGCCCCCCTGGTCGATGATCGGGACAATTGCTTTACCGGTCATGTCTCCCCCTAAAATGAGCACATCCGTCTCATAAAACTTGCTGGCACTTAAGAATTTTTTCCAACAAATCTCGGAACCGTGCACATCGGTCGCAAAGAAAATTTTCATCCATTATTCCTTTCAAACCTGACTCTTGGTATCGACGACCTCTTGGTTTAATAAACGGATTGGGATCTCCAGATTACCCGGGACCAGTCCTTTGAATTGAGCCCGGATTCGGGCATCCACCTCCGGAGGAAAGACTGCCGTGTTATCTCGCTGCAGGATCTCCCGCACTTGCTGCTTTGCACGCGCTTGCGTGTCGAATGCGCCTTTGCTCTCCCACTTGTCGCGTGGATCACGATCTGCGAGTATGGGGAACAGCGCGGTTGTTTTCATGCGTTTCATTGTGTGTTTATGGACCATGAACGATCCACCTGGCCCGATCTCTGCGATTACATCGAGTGCCAGGTTTTCTTCGTTGAACTCAAAGCCGCGTTTGACGCGTTTTAGCATTAGGGCAATTTCATTATCGATCACTGCCTTTGCAAAGTCAAACACTTTCAAAGCGTCCAGCAGGCCACCCATGTTTAACATATCCGCTCCAGCCAGTACTCCAGCCATCGTGGAAATCCCTGTCTCAAAACCGGATTGCGCATCGTTGATCTTGGCATTCGTCAGCCCTATATAACCACCGCACGGAACATCATAGAAGTGGGCCATTTGTGCGAACGCCATATGTAGCATGCCGCACTCTACCCCTCCCGATGCATACGCACCCGTGCGCATATCTGCGACCGTGGGCAAAGTCGCATAAATCAACTCTGTCCTCGGTTGCACCATTTGCATCAGTATCGCGGCGGCGAGGAATTCGGCATTCCCCTGAGCCAACGTGCCAGCCATGGACATGGGGGAAGTCAAACCCGCGTTGGGTACGATGCTGGGATACACCGGCCACTTATTCTCGGTGAAGTAGATCAACATCTCTGTCGATGCATAATCCATCGTCAGCGGTGAAACGACAGGGCAAAAGTGATGCGTGATGAAAGGATGTTCCCTGTAAGCCTTGTCACTGCCTGCGATCAGACTCGCCAATTGCAAAATACTCCTGGCATCCTCGATATCTGTGGCAGTGCTGCGGACTGGCTTTAAGCAATTTTTCAGGGCCGGATAAAGCCGGCTTAATGTAAATTGCCCGGGCGGCGCATCCTCTGCCAGGGTTGATACAGAGAAGACATCATAGCCGGGAAGTTCGTTGATGAGGTGTGCGATACGGGCAATGTCGTCTGACCGTGAACGCCGTTCCTGGTCTGTGACTGGATCGATGATGTCAGGTGCTGAACTGCCTGTGACGATGACCGGTCCATCCTTGGGAATCGTTCGGTCGAATTTTGGATCGCGGCCGCGAAAGGTAAAGGTCGGGGGCATCAGCGAACGGAACTTCTCGACGACCTCGCGCGGGTAACGCACTCTCTCGCCATCCGCCTTGCAGCCGTGACGGATGAAAATCTCGCGCGCCTTATTGTTCCGTACGAGTAAGCCGACGTTTTCCAGGACTTCCAGAGAAGCTTGATGTGTACGTTCGACTTGTTCATCGGTGAGAAGGGTGGCGAAAGTGTTCATAAGAATGGGTTCAGCCTTATAAAGGATGTTGGATGGTTAAAGCTTCTCCACCGGGGTGAGAATGGAGGTTTCGACTTGCAGACCTGCTGCTTGTATTTGTATATCATCTACCGGCCACATTTCCAGTCCGGAGCGAGTGACTTTAAGCGAGGCGGCAGCCGTGGCAAAACGAACTGACTGTTCGAGCGACCAGTCTTGCAGCCAACCGTAGATAAAACCGGCGGAGTACGTGGCCCCTGCTCCGCATCCGTCGACTACACGTACCTGGGGTGCCCAGATGCGCAGGATCTCGTTTCGATGTACCACTAGGCTGCCTTCACCTGCCAAAGTAATCAGCGCTGTTTCAACACCTGCCCGTAGTAATTTACGGGCCACAGCTAACGGATCGCTCTCTTCCTTTTGAGCTGCATCGGTAACTGCCTGGCATATAGACGCTCGCCCTCCATAGCGAACCAGCAGGTTGGGGTCGGCATGACCGTGTTCCATGTTAAGGAAAACGGGGATCTTCAAGCGGGCGGCCTCATCCATTGCCCGCACGATGTGATCGCCATCGTACCAATCCACATAGAGAACTCGCGCCTTCTGCATCAGAGACAGGTCGGCGCTATCAAGCGTCGCGAGCACTTCAGGGTCGCGCTTCCAGAAATATGTCCTCGCGCCCGTCCTGTCGGATACATCCACTTCCAGCGGAGTTTTGATATTTGCCGAAAGACGCACCTCACCCTGCACATCCCAATCTTTTAACTTCTGGGCCAGGGCGCGACCTCGCTCATCGTCTCCAACGGCAGTACCGATGATGCCGGTCGGCACATTCCACTGGCGCAGCAGGCAGGCGACGATCGCGGCATCGTCGAAGACGAATTCACTGATTTCACTGATCAGCGCGCCGGTATTGTGTTGAGGTAATTCATCCACAACCAGGATCGCTACCGGTGTAAGCATTCCAAAGCCGACGTAAACAGGAGGATTCATGCTATCCAATATCAATTCATGGGTACGCGGCTGAACTTATCAACCGGTTAACTGATCGCCTCGTCCAATTGCTGTAAATACCAGCGTCAGATGAATGATTCATATGTTATTGGATCATCTGCTCCGTTTGGAGGGTCAGTTGACTCTTACCTGATAAGTCTCTCGTCGAACGTCTTCTAATCAAAGACGAACCCTTTCGCCTTTTGGATCGAACAAGACGGTCGCTGTTACTTCACCTTTGCGACGGCCTTCGATCAATTCCAGGTCAACCTGTGTCCCCGCTTTTGCAAGCTCCACCGGCAGGTATGCATAAAGGATGTTTTTCTTTAAGGTGTACCCGAAGCCTCCGCTGCGGACCCGGGTGATCACTTTGCCATCATGGTATACGGCTTCGCCGCCATAGATCTGAGTGAACTCATCGCCATCCAAGGTCACGGTGCAAAGCTTGCGCTTCAATCCATCTCGTTTTTGTTTGACCAGCGCCTCCTTACCGATAAAATCGCTCTTGTTGAGATCGACACAGAAACCCAAACCGCCTTCGTAAGGGGTCTCCAGCGGTGTTACGTCCGCCGTGTAATAGCGGTATCCTTTTTCCAGGCGTAGGGAATCGAGCACTTTGTATCCACCAACTTCGATTCCAAACGCCTCGCCTGTCTTCAATAACGCATCCCATACCGCGGTTGCGCGTTCCGGAGGGACGTAAAGCTCCCATCCCAGTTCGCCGACATAGCTCACACGTTGGGCCCAAATGGGAGTGCCATTCACATGAATTTCCTTTGCGTGGAGATAGGGAAGGGCTTCATTGGAGATGTCATCTTGGGTGAGTTTTTGTAATACCGAACGCGCCTTCGGACCCCACAAAGCCAGGCATGCCCAATCCATGGTAATGTCACTAATGGTGATCTCGCCATCTTCAGGCTTGTGGTGCATTCTTAGCCAAGCCAGATCATTCCCAATAAACGCCGATCCGGTGATGACCCAGAATCGATCGTTGGCCTTGCGCGTGATCGTTAAATCAGCTTCTACCCCGCCGCGTGTGTTTAGGAATTGCGTGTATGTTGCAGTGCCGGCAGGCTTATCCATATTGCTGTCAGAGACCCGTTGCAGAAGGGTCAGGGCGCCTGGACCGCTCACTTCGATTTTGCCAAAGGAAGTCAGGTCAAAAAGAGTAACCCGCTCGCGGGTGGCTAAGTGTTCCTTACCAACGCGTTCAAAATAGGGGGGACGTTTCCAGCCCCATTCGCGTTGGTCAGCTCCCGCCCGCCGCCAGGGTTTGCCTGGTTCGAAGAAGTTGACGCGTTCCCAACCGAATTTTTCACCGAACACCGCGCCCAGCTCCTGCAGCCGATAGTGGACCGGGCTTACGCGATGCGGACGGGCCCACTCTAATTCATCGTTGGGAAAGCGCAGGCGATAGTAATATTTGACACCTTCTCGCGTACGTTCAGCCGCATATTCCGGGTTGGAATAATAGTTGCCAAAACGGGTGGCGCGATAAGCATAGACATCCAACGACGGTTCGCCTTCCACGATCCACTCCGCCATGAGCTTACCGATACCTCCCGCGCCGCCATAACCGTTAAGCGACATCCCCGCCGCGATCCACATTCCACGCGCGCCGGCCATCGGTCCGAGCATGGGTTGGCAATCCGGGGTATACGCGCCCGGATGGCAAACCAGGGTGATGATCCCGGCTTGGTCGAGGAACGGGATGCGTCGTATAGCACCTTCCAAAAGTTGTTCGAAACGATCATAGTCTGCTGGTAAGGTAGTTCCGCCATGTTCCCAGGGAGCGCCGTCGATCCAGCGTGCGAATGGATTCGGCTCATATCCTCCGATCACCAGGCCACCCGCCTCCTGGCGCATATAAACCAGGTTATCGGGGTCGCGCAGGCAAGGAGTTGTAGCAGGGAACTCATGCTTACTGACCGCCTTGAGCGCAATATGCTGATGGTCTACTGGCGTGGTTGGGATATGCAGACCGGCCATCGCCGCCACCCGCGGAGCCCACATCCCGGCCGCATTGACGACGATCTCAGTTCGGACGGAACCGTGATCTGTGAGCACCCGCTGGATTTCACCCTTGGGAGAAAGCTCGATCCCGGTGACTCGAATACCGGTGCAAACTTCCACTCCCATATCTTTGGCGAGCCGCGCCATGGTCGTTGTCGTGGTGTATGGATCCAGTTGTCCATCC
Source organism: Anaerolineae bacterium (assembly GCA_041498515.1). Taxonomy (GTDB): domain Bacteria; phylum Chloroflexota; class Anaerolineae; order Anaerolineales; family Villigracilaceae; genus Fen-1038. Next base: position 31,050 of record JBGQIO010000008.1, on the reverse strand, counting down.
CGGGGCAGGTAAATTGCGCCGTACAGGTTGTCCTTGCTCAATTGGGGCATTATGCGCAAAGCCTCAGCCGGTGAAATGATCTCGACATCCATACCGATTGCATTGGCCCGGCTCACACTGCGTTGAAGCTCCTTGAGTTGATCCTCTGTCGAAGCCACGCGCAGACTGCCGACATGGTCGAAGAGTCCGAGCCCGCTGTAGAGTTCAATACTATATTTACGAAATTGCATCAATGTCTGGGAGGTGGCAAATTGCGTTACCAGGCCTGCCGCATGGGTGGATTCCCCGCTGGCGATCTCGCCTTTCTCGAAGAGAACAACATCGCTCCAGCCCAGCTTCGCTAGGTGATACGCAACATTAGCTCCGACTATCCCTCCCCCTACGATAACAACCTGCGCCTGATCCTTCATTGTTTGGTTAAACCTTTCGATTTATTTTGGGATGTAAGTTGTGATGAAATCGACAGAATGGATATTAACAGTTCATTCACACTAGCGACGATCAAGTTATTTGTGTTCAAAGGATGGATTCGATGGAATGTTGCCACTTCAAGATCGGACGCCTCTCCCCCTTTGGAGTGGTCTGTTACAGCAAACTCGCCTTGAGTATTTACAATCATCATGCGGCTTTGGGCGGGAATCAACCTAATCACATCGATTGCCGATATCAATCAGGATATTCTGGTTTGAAAGAAAATGATTGTTACTGTTGTTGCATTATAACCATGATTGCAGGTTTTTGCATAGTTTTGCTATTTTGGACCCTATCTTTAAATTGAGGAAACCCCTTTTTTGAGTACAGCTGCACGCCCGCACTCCATTTTTCCATTATGACTGGACATTGTTCAACCATTTTGGGAATTCTGCAGAATCCATTTTTTCTACAGCTCTGCTCCAACGTTCGATGGCCCATCCCCAGAAATCGAATTCGATTTTCGAGATCTTTGCCTGTATCGCCGCCCAAAGCCCCCACCCCACGTCCGACATGATCATGTTCAGCTTCATGCGGGAAATTCTATTGGCCAATGGGTCGCCAAAATAAGCAGCGCACACTTCGACGATCTGGGCTTCATCAAACTGCAGTTCCTGACAGGTATTTCCCAACTCGAAACACGGATCGTTATTTCCGCTGTATTCATAATCAATGATGCGCAGCGATTTGCCGTCATCCATATAATTCTCTGCCAATAGATCATTGTTACAAGGGACTGTGGGCAATGGTAGGACTGCCATTGCCTGTTCGATCCGCTTTACAGTGAGCATCCTTTCTAGATAACCTTCAGGAATGCGTATGTCGTGGTCTTTGCAAATGTTAAGGTAATACTCCGTTAACCGGAACATATTGAAGTCATTGAGAAAACGGGGACCGGAATGCAAACATTGGATGGCCTGCGCAATTTTCGATGGCATGCCGGTTGCATTTAGTGTTTCTTTTGACATCGTTCTAGCCTTAAGAAATTCCAGGACCATCACCTGGTATTCCGGTAAATAGTAAAGCACCTGCGGCCCGACCCCTGCCTCGGCGGCGGCTTTTGAATTAAAGTATTCATTGCGTCTGTCTATCGCCAGAAGCTCAGTGCTTTCTCCGGGTACGCGTACAAAAAAGGGCATCCCCTCTACTTCCACCTTGTAATTGGCGTTCGTTAACCCCCCTGAAAGAGTTTGAATGGAAACCCTTTTCCCCTTCCAGTCTTCGATTTTCTCCACAACTTCTTCAATGATTGGCATATTTGCCCTTTTTAGGATGTGTAGATTCTAAATAGATCGCCGGGAGTATTTTGATTTCACCAAAGTCTTCTGCAGAAAAAGACCGGCTCCAAACTATTGGAGTAGTGTAGATGTGAAAAGGGTGGTCGGTGCTTCAATAAGAAACACTGACCACCCTTGATCCCCAAAAACCGAAATGCTTATTCGGGCGGGATTTCCTTGAACGCAAAGTCCACGTTGATACCCTTGGACTTCTGACTGTTCTTGGCCAGCACATACCACACCCACGAGATCACGATGATCCCGATCGCGATGATCTGAGGCAATAGACTGGACGGGAAGTTAGAAAAATCCCAATTGCCCAGAATGCCTAGTTGCGGCGCAACCAAGTATGCTAGCACCATGAATAAACCAAGCACTCCGCCCAGCACACCGAGGACTGTGATCAGTGGTATTTCGCCGAGCTTATACTTCGCGCCCGGTGAGGCCTCAAACAATGCCTTGGCCCGGTAGGGCAGCAACGCGCCAGCGATGCAGGTGACTACGAACACGTAGCCGCAGCCGAATGTGACACCCAAGGTAAGGTGGCCCCACGAAAATGGGGTCGTAACCAGGTTATACCCAAGGATAACCGGGACACTGGCAAGGAAATATGCCAGGTGAGCGTTCACCGGTGTATGTAATTTCTCGTTCACCTTGCTGAACCACTCCGGGATCACACGGTCAAGCGACATGGCTACCATAACACGCGTCATGCCGATGTAGCAGTTGCATACGATCTGAAAGCCGTTCAATAAATAGCCAAGTCCGATGATCAGGACCACTAGTGGGCTGGCGGTGAGTGCCACGGCCAAAATTGGCGGGAACATCCAAAATCCGTTGATGTTGGCTGCCGCAACACCGCCCCAGTAGCCTGCGCCGGCTACATACAGGAATTCTGAGCCGGCAACACGTTCAATGCCCACAGCCAACAGCGCCAGGAGCAAGCCCGTGGCGATGAGCGAGCCGACCATAATGAAGGCTTGGGACCGGAAGCTGCGCGCATCCTTGATCTCGCCGTTTTGCTGGGCGGAATACGTCGCCCACTGTAGTGAGGTCCAGGCGATGGGCGCGACCAGCAGCGTGGCCAACAAGCTGAACGGAGGGTGGACATCGATTCCGGCTTTGGTCGTAGCATCCAGAGCCGTCTGATAGAAGTTGGGTGCGCCGCCCGAGGCAACCGCAAAGGCGTTAAGCCTTGATATAAATTCAGAGGCCGGTGTGGTGAACAGAATGATGAACACGGTAGCAAAGCACAGCAGCGTGCCCCACCACATCACGTGCTGGAACTGCACATAGTTCTTGAATCCGCTCACCAGCAGGACGAGTGCGATCAATGCGTTAAGGATGCTGACTATGATGATGCCCGTCGAGGTGGTGAACCAGACGCCGATAGCTGAAAGTCCGGCGTTCGCCATGGTTGCACCGAGGCCGAGGAATAACGGCGCAAAGCCCAGGTAAGAGACCAGCCAACCCGAAAGCGCCACCCACTGCAGGATCCAGATCACAAAACCGGACATCACTACGGTGAAGGCCACGCCGCCGCCGAACACACGGCTTTGGAACACGTAATCGCCGCCGGAGCGAGGTAAGGCGGTGGAGAGCCAAACGTACACAAAGGCAATCGGGAGCTCGAACACCATCGCCAAAATTATGCCCCAAGCTAATTGGCCGCCTGGGAGCGAGCCTGGTGCCTGAAGATAGGTCCAGGGAAAGATCAAGCCCATCGTCAGTATGTTGTACACGAAAGCGGAGTAAGGGGACATGACGCGTACCAGTCCCGATGCTTTTCGAGTAAAGACTTCTGGTTTCATTGTTGCCGCTGTAGCCATTGTTATTCTCCTTTGGAATCAACAGATGTTTGTTCAATCGGTACAAACAAATAGGCCTTGAATATCTCTACATAGCCTTACTCCTTTCAATGAAACCTTATCCGCAATAAAAGAATGAGAACTCGCTTGTCTAATTACTATTAACCCTTCGGTGTCTTCATCGTTACCACGCGTCAGGTTTTATTATTTCTCTATCCGGTAACGAAGTATAGATTTCTTACAATTTTTATCCGAATAAAAAGCCATTCGTTTACTCCAAACAAATAATTAACCTGACAGTATAAACAAATATGCCGTCAGGTGATAACGGGGTTGGGGTCTGTGATTAAAATTTCTACACCGTGCGTTGCCAGGGATTCAAAGGCTGATGGATCGACCTCTTTGTCGGTGATGAGTTTATCGATCTCGTCGATTGTTGCAATTTGAAAATTGGAAACTACGCCCCACTTGCTGTGGTCTGCGACAACAATGATTTCTCCCTTGGTATGACTGATCATCTGCCGTATGACCTCTGCCTCGTCATTCGAGGGGACTGTACAGCCGTGTTTCAAGCTGATCCCGTCGACACCCAGGATCGTCTTGTTCGCAAATACATGACCAAGGTTTTCGATCGCAAATCTCCCCGCTAATGAGTTGGAGTGGGGTTGGTATTCTCCACCGATCAGGTAGTGATGAAAACCGGGGTCGCCACCGTCGATCACGCTGCTTAAATTATTGGTGAATACGCTGATACTGGCATCACTGCGAATTTGATGGACCACCTGGGTTGTTGTTGTGCCGCTGTTTAGGAAAACAATATCATCTTTTTCGATCAGGGAAGCTGCCAGTGCCCCGATGCGGCGCTTCTCATCCGGATACCGCTGCGCCCTCTGGGGATATTCCGGTTCGAATGTCATTCGCTGGTTGATGATCGCCCCCCCATGCGTGCGTTCCAGAATACCTTCCTGTTCCAACCATTCCAGGTCTCGCCTCACTGTCGCATCGGAAGTCTCCAGGATATCGCACAAATCAGCTGTGCGAACAATTTTGTTGATGACCAGATATTCCTGGATCCGTTCCCGTCGCTGTGCTGGAATTAGGGATTTGCTCATGGATTTAGGTAATAGTTAGTCCGGGTGAAGGAAAATGAGTACTTTAATTGTCCATTATATAAGATTTTGAAGAAATTTGCAAGTTTTTGTATTTTTTGTTATAATGCGGCGGATGTCTTCTCCCCATGATTGACACATAATATACGTTTATTCAATCGGTGCTCTTGATATAAAATCTCCTAGGAGCTTTGAATGACCAAAAGTTCAATTGGAATGGCCGAACAGGGTCGTGCCGAGCGAGACAAATTTGAAAACGAGTTGAAGAAGATCATTAAGGCAAGCGACAACGCAGGTGTCCTCTTGAGGGTCATCGGGTCGCTTGCCTTTCAAATGCACTGCCCGGAATTTGGTTACCTTCAGCAGGTCATGGGGCGTGCGTATACCGATATAGATTTTGCAGCTTATTCCAAACAGACCAAAGAGATAAAAGTGTTAATGGCCGCACTGGGCTATAGTGAAAACCGGGAGGTCTTTATCGTTTCCGAAGGGGAGCGCGCCATCTTTGATAAATCGGAAATTGGCATGCACATCGATGTCTTCTATGAAAAACTTAATTTTTGCCATGTGATCCGCTGGACCGGGCGCTTGGAGGTTGATTCTCCGAGTATACCGCTGGCTGAAATGCTGCTTGAGAAAATGCAGATCGTCCAGATAAATGAAAAGGATATTATCGATACCATTATGTTATTGCTGGAACATCCCCTGGGCGATATCGATAAAGAGACCATCAACATCAAACGCGTTGCTGAATTATGTAGTACGGATTGGGGTTTGTGGCGAACCACGACCATGAACCTCGACAAGGTACGCCGGCTGGCTCAGGGATATGAACAGCTGACCTCGGAGCAGAAGAAAAAAATAAGCACACAAGTCGAAAATGCAATGACCCGGCTCGATAATGCACCCAAATCTATGGCCTGGCAGCTGCGTGCTAGGGTTGGCGATCGCGTCAAATGGTACAAAGATGTGGACGAAGTCCATTAATCGGAGGAAGCACTTATGGCTAAAATTGTTCGTAATTTGATGCATCCGGGGCTGCTGACCTGCCGCGCAGATGCAACCCTGGGCGAGATAGCCATCCTGCTCACCCAGCATCATGTTCATTCAATCCTCGTTGCAGATCGCCATGGTCGTCCATTGGGGATTCTCTCTGACTACGATGTACTTGCTGGCGAGTGGCTGTCAGCCGACCCTGAAAGTATGGCAACCATGCGCAAGCTCACTGCTTCCGACCTCATGTCCCACCCCATTGATTCGGTGGAAGCCAGTCTGCCGCTGAATGAAGCCGCCCATATCTTGAATGAAAAGGATCGAAATCGGCTGTTGGTCACCGATAATGGAAAAGCGGTGGGTGTGATATCCATCTCGGATTTCGTTGCCAGCATTGCAAGAGCAGAAAAGCATACGATCGGCATTGTTGCCGACGTAATGTCCGATGCCATTTTGGTTTGCCGCGATAGGACGCCTTTGACCTCTGCTGCCCGCACAATGACCGAGGCGCGCTGGCGTTCGGTGCTCGTCGTGAACGCAGCCGGCAAACCCGAGGGTGTGGTGAGTGGCAAGGACTTGATGCCTTTCGTGGAAAAAGGTGTGGATGAAAAACTGACCGTCCATGATGTCATGCATAAGGCTTTGACGATTGAAATTAACGCTAGTTTGCGCGATGCGGCGGATATTATGATTCGGACACATCATCACCGTCTGGTTGTGCTCGATGACAAAAACCCGGATGCCTTCCCGTTGGGCATTATCTCGTCTTTCGACATTGTAGGCGCAATGGCCAGACCGGGATCGATTTGGCAGTCATAGAACTTTACAATATTAATACGGTGGATTATTTGATTAACTCATCAATAAGTGATTGCGGGTATAACTTGACGAACTCGCTGGTTTTTATGAATAGGTACGGCGGGGCAAGTTTAGTGATGAATCCAACATGCAGTAAAAATTAAAATCCTGCTGGAAACAAGGAGTTAACAAAATGGCTGATCTTCCAAAACAAGCCCAGGTCGTGATCATTGGCGGCGGTGTGGGTGGGTGCAGTATTGCCTATCATCTTACGCTCATGGGCTGGAAAGACGTCATCCTGCTTGAGCGTCATGAACTGACTAGCGGATCGACCTGGCATTCTGCCGGCTTGGTCGGTCAAATGCGCTCGGACGCCAATCTCACCCGGATGATGCACTACAGTACTGACCTCTATCGACGATTAAAAGACGAGACGGGACAGGATACTTCCTGGCGTGAAGTCGGCGGGATACGTCTGGCTTCTTCTGCTGAACGCATGGAGGAGATTAAACGATTGGTCGGCCTGGCCGGATCGTTCGGCGTGCCGATGGAATTGATCTCACCTAAAGAAGCCCATGACCTTTTCCCCATGATGTCTCTGGATGGAGTGGTGGGCGCTGCTTATACGCCCAGTGACGGGGTGATCGATCCAACCGGGTTGACCAACGCTTTGGCGGCAGGTGCTAAAAAGCGCGGCGCCAGGATTTTCACCGATACGAACGTGGAGAAGATCAATCTAAAGGACGGCCGCGTTAGCGAAGTGGTCACCGACAAGGGCACAATCAAGACCGAGGTCGTTGTAAATGCTTCGGGTCAATGGGGCGCGGAGGTAGGCAGGATGGTCGGTCTCAATCTGCCCGTAGTGCCTATGGCGCACTTGTATATCATTACCAAACCTATTAAGGGCATAGGGCACGATTTCCCAACTCTGCGCGATCCCGATCTTTTGGTCTATTGGCGTGAGGAAGTTGGCGGCCTGGTCACCGGCGGTTATGAGCGCAACCCGGCCCCCTTCGGTTTAAATGGCATCCCCCGTGATTTTAAATATCAGCTTCTGCCTCCCGATTGGGAGCGCTTTACACCGTTGATGGAGAATTCCATCAAACGCGTTCCGGCAGTGGAAACTGCTGAAGTGATCAAGCTTTTGAATGGTCCGGAGGGTTTCACCCCTGACGGTGAATTCCTGCTTGGCCCCACTTCCGTCAAGGGCTTCTGGGTGGCCTGCGCTTTCTGTGCTCATGGCCTGGCTGGCGCCGGAGGCATTGGGAAAGCCATGGCAGAATGGATCATCGATGGGCATCCGGAATGGGATGTCTGGCGCTTGGATGTACGCCGCTTCGGTTCCAATTACAACAGCCAGGATTACACGGTAGCCCGCACTCTCGAAACCTACACCCAGTATTACGATATACACTTCCCCGGCGAAGAACGTCTTTCACGTCGCGGTCTGCGCCTCTCCCCCACCTATTACCGCCTGCAGGAATTGGGTTGCTACTTCGGTGAGAAGACCGGCTGGGAGCGTCCCAACTGGTTCAAGCCTTATGAAGAGAAAGCCCACCATGGCCACGAACCGAAAGGCTGGTCGCATCATAATTGGTCGCGAGCCATTGGTTACGAACACCTGATGTCGCGCGAAAATGCCGGTCTGTTCGATGAGACCTCTTTCAATAAGTTTGAGGTTCGCGGTCCGGGTGCCTTGAAATTCTTGAACTATGTTTGCGCCAATGATATCGATCAGCCGGTGGGGTCCATCATTTACACGGAGTGTTTGAACAAGAATGGTGGCATCGAATGTGATTTTACAGTCACCCGCTTGGCCAAAGATCGCTTCTTTATTGTCACAGGAACCGCGTTCGGACAACATGACCTTTCCTGGCTGTCCCTCAATATGCCGGAAGATGGATCGGTCTCGATCGAAGACGTCAGTTCTTCTTACGCCTGCCTGGGATTGTGGGGACCCAAGGCGCGCAAGATCCTTGAGAAAGTCACAAAGGAAGATGTGTCCAATGCGAATTTCCCCTACATGACCGCCAAACGTATAACGGTCGGCGACGTACCGGTCATCGCTTCGCGCGTGACTTATGTCGGCGAACTGGGCTGGGAGTTTTACAGCCCGATGGAATACGCCCTGCGTTTATGGGACACTCTCTGGGAAGCCGGACAACCCGAAGGGATGGTGGCTGCCGGTTACAAAGCCATAGATACCATGCGCCTTGAAAAGGGTTATCGGTATTGGAGCAGTGAGATCACACCGGACTATACGCCTTACGAAGCTGGCTTGGGGTTTGCCGTCAAGTTGGACAAAGGCGAGTTCATCGGACGGGCAGCTCTGTTGAAGAAAAAAGAAGCTGGTTTAAAGCAAAAGCTGTGCTGTTTGACTCTTTCTGATAGCCGCGCAGTCGCCATCGGCAAGGAACCCATTCGAACCGACGATGGCAAGATCATCGGGTGGGTCGCAGCAGGCGGTTATGGATATTCTGTTAGTAAGAGCATCATTTACGCCTACTTACCCATAGAATATGCGAAAGCCGGAACTCAGTTGAAGGTTGAATTCTTCGGTGAACAAGTTGGCGCAGTAGTGGTGCAAACACCCTTATGGGATCCTAAAGGCGAGCGCATTCGGGCCTGACAATTAATTCCTCCTTGACTTTTCTCACTCATCTTTCTCGTGCCTCCTGGGGTAGGACAAATAACTGTGGAAGATGAGTGAGGTTTCAATTAATTTCTATTGTGCTTTCCTCCACTTGTTGACATTAATAAATGTTTAGCATATAATCATATAGATATCTATACGTCTAGATGTCTCATGAAGCAGGGACCCCATGGCTGAATTGATTAGAAGCGAAGGCATTCCGATCTACGTCCAGATCCGGGAATCATTACGCGGGGAAATTACCCAGGGCATCTTAAAGCGTGGTCAAAAGCTTCCCTCAGAACAGGAGTTGGCTGCACATTTTAAAGTCAGCCGCATGACGATCCGGGAAAGCATTGAGGATCTTGTAGATGAAGGCTTGCTCTACCGGCGGCATGGCGTAGGGACCTTCGTTGCTTATCCTCACCTGCAGCGCGACCACACCCGCCTTACCAGTTTCTTCGACAAAGCGGAAAACGATGGAATCCAAACACGCGCAACTTTGTTATGCAAGGAAGTCCTCCCGGCCAAACCCAAAATAGCGGAAGCGCTCGATATCCCCGTGGGCAGCAAAGTGATCCGTGTAAAAACCCTTCGCTTTGCCGATAATGTGCCCATTACCGTCCACGACGCCTATGTGCCCCACAAGTTATTCGCCTGCATAATTGACGAAAACCTGGAAATTCACCACCTTTGGACTCTCTTTGAAAAGTGTGGCTATAAGGTTAAACGCGCGATCCAAAGGCTTGAAGCCCGCGAGGCCACCAAGGATATTGCACACCTGATGAAGATCAAGGAAGGTGCGCCCATCCTTTTCAAAGAGCGCACTGTTTACGCCGACGATGGTACGCCGGTGGAGTTTACCTATTGCTATAACCGCGGCGATGTTTATTCGCTCACGGTGGCATTGGAGCGTTAGGAGACGTCAACGGACTTGAATAATAACCTTGATCCATCTTACGGGTTTTAAAGGTAATCCTCACGTTTCCGATCAAATCCTAATCGGAGGTTCAAATGTCGTTTCTTGCCAAAAAGAAAAGTAAGAAAAGCACCCGCCTGTTTTTTGCCACCGACATCCATGGCTCAGAACGGACCTACCGGAAGTTCATCAACGCCGGCAAATTCTATGGTGTAGATATGATCGTCATGGGTGGTGACATCTCCGGCAAGCTGTTGATTCCCATTATCAAAGAAAAAAACGGCAATTATCGCGCCACTCTGCAGGGAACGGTCCAGAAGTTTAGTACCGAGGCTGAATTACAGCAATTGAAAGATAAGTTGGGACTGCTCGGTTTTTACAACCAGATCATGGATGAGGATGAATATAAGGGCTTCGCCAACAATCCGGACTCGGTGGACAAGCTGTTTCATAAACTTGCCCGCGAGAGACTTGTTTCCTGGATCGACCTTGCGGAAACCCGGCTGAAAGGTACTGGGATCAAATGTTTTGTAACTGGGGGCAATGATGACGATCCAGAGGTCCTCGAAGCCATTAAAGTGGGTGGCGAATCTTTTATTCCATGTGAAGCGAAGGTAATTCAAATTGACGATGACCACACCATGGCGAGTGTCGGTTTCAGCAACCCAACTCCCTGGCATACACCCAGAGAGATCCCTGACGGGCAGCTCGGTAAGATCATTGAGGACATGTGTGCCCAGGTAAAAGATTTCGAGCACTGCATCTTTAATTTTCACGTTCCTCCGATCGATTCCACCATAGATTCCTGTCCAAAACTGGATTGGGATACCGACCCGCCCAGCCCGATCATGAGTGCAGGGCAGATCGTCTTCGCGGGTGCAGGCAGTCCCTCCGTCCGGAAGGCGATCGAAAAATATCAACCCATGTTGGGCCTGCATGGGCACATTCACGAAGCGCAAGGGGTCATCAAGATCGGTAAGACGACTTGCATTAATCCTGGGAGTGAATACGGTGAAGGGGTCCTGCGCGGTTGTCTGGTGGTTTTCGCCGATGGAAAGATTGAAGGATCCCAGATGACGAGTGGTTAAGTCGGGTTTTCCTGCCCGGAAAAGGAGGTGCGCGATCGCCCTGCAAAAAATTGGTCCTGGTTATTGAATTCCTTGTTTTGTTGATACTTGTGATTTGATAAAGAGGAGAAAAAAACAATGAGTGCAATAGCAAGTGCAAAACCGGAAGTATTTACCCGCAAGGCCTCGGGGCTGGTACGCGTGATGTCCCCTTGGTCAGCCATGTTTTACAACATCCTGGCCATGGGCGTGATTTTCCCCTGGACCTATCTCTGGGCACCGGGCTCGCTGCCGGGCGGCCATTTGGTCTGGGGAATTATTTTGGCCATGCTCTTCGAGCTTCCCATTGCCCTGGTCTATGTCTTTCTCTCGACGGCATTACCCCGTTCGGGTGGAGACTATGTGTTCCAAAGCCGCGTCTGGGGCGGTGGAGTAGCCTTTGCGATTACCATGTCCGGTATCGTCATCTGGCAGCTCGTGTGGATCGCTCTTGCCGGCTGGTTGCTCTCCGTCCTTGGCTTTGCCCCGCTCTTCCTGGGCCTGGGCGCTACCTTGAGAAATTCGACCTTGGCCGCCATCGGTGTCTGGTTTACTCAACCGGTCCCGATAACGATCGTCAGTATCCTCAATGCCGCGGGTGCCCTGACTCTTCTGTCCTCCGGCTTCAAGAATTACGTGAGCTTCCAGAGAGTTATGATCACCGGCGCAGCCATTGCCGTCTTCACCACTCTGGTTGTCTTGTTCTTTGCGAACCCGGCCGATGTTCCTGCTAAATTGAATGCGTTTTCAGTAGCGGTCGGAGGAGTGGAGAACTATTATCAGGGAGCGATTGCTGCCGCCACAACCAAGGGCATTGATATGAATCCGCCCTTTAGTCTGCTGGCTACCCTGCTGGTCGCACCGATCGCCTGGACCTCCCTGCAATGGGCGACATACTCGGCCGAGCAGAATGGCGAGATCAAGGATGCCAAGTCCTTCAAGACCCAGGCCTTCATCTTCGTGGGTGGGCTCGTCATCACCGGCGTTTTATTGGCCCTGTTAGGCATAGCATTTGAGAGAGCGCTCGGGACTCAATTCCTGTACGTCGCCGGTGCAGGCTATTGGTCTGGTGTAAGCGAGGCAAATATAGCTGGATTTAATCTGTGGCCGCCTATCCTGGCTGTTGCTCTGACCGGCAGCCCGATAGTCGTTGTTCTTATTGGTATAGGTTATATTCTTAATAGTTTCCAGATCGCCAACAACATCATGATCGGCACCAGCCGGATTATGGTTGCCGCCTCCCTTGACCGCGCTATGCCGGAATGGTTCAGCCGCGTGAATGAGCGCTTCCACACCCCGGTCAATGCCCTCTCCATCTTCTTCCTAGCCAGCATACCCGCCATCGTTGCCTACAATAATGTACCGGGCTGGCTTGCCCTGACCTTAGGGGTCACCTTCGGCGGTGGCCTCGGATTTACAGGCAGCGCCCTCGCTGGGATTTTCTTCCCGTTTAAAGCCAAGGAAGTCTATGCGGCTTCACCGGGATCAAAGTATACGGTCAACTCTTATGTTGGAATGCTCTTTGGGATCGCAGGCATCTTCGCTTGGATTTGGGCCGCTTGGGTGCTCGCTCCTCAAGCCTTCCCAGAGAATTTGTTTCTGATCACACTGGTCAGAACGGCCGCCATCGTTAGCGTCTTCTGGTTCCTCTCGCCGCTCCGCGCACAATTGCCCGGATGGCTTAAGGGCGAGAAGATGCCTTGGCCGACGGCTCTTGGCTTGCTGGGCGGCGGTCTCGGGATGGCGATGGTGCTGTCTTTTGTGCTCTCACCTGCCCTGGGTGTGATTGGGAACTGGGACTTTACTGCCTTCCCGACTCACCTTTGGTCACAAATCCTGGCTTTCGGGATCATCTTGTTCTGCATCGTTTGGTATGCGCTCACCAAGCGCGCGCAGAGGGCTAAGGGTATCAACATTGACTTCGCCTTCAAGGAGATCCCGCCCGAATAAATTGTTTTGATAAACCATTACGGTTTAATGATAGTGGTCAGTGGCTCGCAGATAAACTGACCGCTGACCACTATCCATCCAAATTAAAGTTTATTGATATTTTGTCGAACAGTCTATCGGCTTGAAATGTAACATTGACGGTACCCGCCGATTGACTAGAGCTGAGAGGTAAGCCGTGGCATTGACTTTGGAACAAGCGCTTGCGCGAGTGCCGTTTTTCGCCAGCGCCAAAGATATAAAAACATCGCCGCTCCTGGGCGGGATTACCAATCTGAATTTCAAGGTAGAGGCGGATGGCATTGTGTACGTGCTCCGCATTACCGGTGCGGATACTGACCTCCTGGGTATTCGGCGTAATGTGGAATATGCAGCCAACTTGGCCGCTGGCAAGCTGGGTGTTGCGCCGGAAGTGATGTACTTTATTGAGCCGGAAGGCTACCTGGTAACGCGTTTCATTAATGGGAAAAGGATACCTCCTGCCGAGATCACCCTGCCGGATAATATCCGCCGCGTTGCACGTAAACTGCGAGTGTTTCACAGGAAAGCACCTGAGCTTCCGGGCGAGTTCAATGTTTTCCATCGGATCGATATGCTCACTGATGTCTCCCGGCAGCACGATTGCATTTTCCCTTCCGATTTCGATTGGATTATGACGAAGGTTCACGAGGTCGAGCAGACTTTGCTGAAAGATCCCTATATCCCCACTCCCTGTCACGATGACCTGCTCAACCTGAACTTTCTGGACGAGAATGTGGCCGGCGAGATCGGCGAGATGCGCCTGCTGGATTGGGAATACGCCGGCATGGGCGACATCTTCTTTGACCTTGGCAATTTTTGCCATCACCATCGCTTGAACAATGAGCAGATGCGCCTCTTTTTACAGGAATACTTTGGCGAAGTGACGGACAAGAACTTTGCCCGCCTCAATTTAATGGAACCCATGTCGGAGATCCATGAAGCGATGTGGGGTACCACACAGTCAGGCATTTCAACCTTGGATGAAGACTTCCATGGTTATGCCAATCTATGGTTTGGCCGTGCGAGGGAACATATGACCGACTTGCGCTGGGATAAGTGGCTGAAAGAGGTATTACAAAAGTATCATGCGTTATAAAGAAATTACCCTCGATGTGCAAGGTCCGTTTCGTCCATCCACACTCATCTTTAGATAGAAACAACATGAAAGGAATATAAACCATGATAGAAAGCCCAGTAGAACGTTTGATTAAGACGAATCCAGATATGGAGATCTGGTGGGATTCCTCACCTTTGATCTTCGACCAGTGGGTCCAGAAGTTGGTTAACGCAGCCGAACCGGGCCGCAAGGCGGTTTTGAAAGAACAACTTGTGCGGCTGTACAACGCCGAACATCCGGAACTAAGCGTTTTCCGAGGTTGCACCACCAACCCACCCCTGTCGTGGGGCGCGGTCCAAAGTGACCCCAAATATTGGGGCGAATGGATAAGTAAATTATGTCATGACAACCCTGATCTCAGTCAAAAAAGGTTGTCCATGTTAACCTACAAGGAAATCGTGAAGCGTGGCGCAGAGATGTACCTGCCCATGTTCAAGGCCTCTAATGGTCGGTTTGGCTGGATCTCAGGGCAACTGGATCCCCGCCTCTTCACTGAGACTGCCCAAATGGTTGAGGCTGCCGATGAACTGCGCGCGATTGGCCCGAACGTGATGATCAAGGTACCGGCCAGCATGCAGGGTATCGAAGTTCTCAAAATCCTTACCTCCAAGGGCATCAGTACCAACACCACCACCTGCTTTACCCTGCCTCAGATCATGGCCTCCGCCGACGCGGCCATGGCAGGCATCAAGCTGGCTGAAAAGAATAAGGTGGATATGAGCAAATGGCGCGCCGTCATCACCATGATGATCGGTCGCCTGACCGAAAATGAAGCTCTGGATCTTCAAGCGGACCGTAAGAACATAAAATTATCCTGGCAGGAAAAGCACTGGTTCGGGATTGCCGTCTTCCGTCGTGCATATCGTATGTTGACCGAAGGAGGCTACGCCAGCAAGTTATTGTCCTGCTCGATGCGCGCCGGCCCGCTCGTTGCCGGAAAGATGAGATATTGGGATATCCAAAAGGTTGCCGGAGGCGATATTGTTTACACTTGTCCGCCCTACGTCCTTGAGCCTCTTTTCGAACTCGGTGATGATATCGATTTCCGTCCCGAGATCGAGGAAGAAGTTCCCCAGCACATAATGGACAAGATGTTGACCTTGCCTTACTGCATTCAGGCTTACGACCCGAACGGCTTGTCGCTGGAGCAGTTCAACATTCACCCCGCCACGGTCAGCACGGTCGAGACTTTCACGAAGGGATTTGCCAGCCTGGAAGCGTTTGTCGGTGAACGCATGGTCTCCAAGGAAAAACAACCGGCTTGAAACTCCGAGAGGTTTAACTAGGGTTTGAGAAATTTCAAGTTCTCACCAAACTACTGCTCCTTGCCCTGCAACAATTGGAACAATTCAATATATTTTGGCAAGGAGCAGTGGAATTCCCAGGAGGCTCTATGTCTATCGTTAATGCGAAAGAGATCATGGTCGAGGCGGCTAAGGGTAAATATGCAATTGGTGCCTTCAATGTCACCGACCTGGTTCAGATGGAAGCAGTGGTTGACGCTGCAGTTGAGAAAAAGGCTCCCGTGATTATCCAGACCTCTGTTAAGCCGTCGCAATTTTTGGGAACGAACGTGATGGTGGCCATATATCGCACGATCGCCTCCTCGGCTTCCATACCGATCTGCTTGCACCTGGATCACTGTACCGATATCGGTTATTGTAAGAAATGTGCGGATGCCGGCTATACCAACATCATGATCGATGCCTCCAAGCAGCCTTACGAGGCGAACATCAGTCAGACCAAAGAGGTGGTTGATTATTGCCACAAAGTTGGCAATATCTCTGTGGAAGGCGAACTGGGCACCGTGAGCGGTGTGGAAGACCAAATAATCGTGGCCGAGAATGAAGAAGCCCTGGCCAACCCGGTTCAAGCGGTCGAATTCGTCGAACGCACCGGTCTCGATATCTTCGCACCCGCCATTGGCACGGCGCATGGCGTATACAAAACCAAGAACCCAAAGATAGACTTTGAGCGCCTGGGTAAGATCAACCAGCTGCTGAACGGCACAACGGTAAAAACGCCGCTGGTAGTGCACGGCGGGACGGGTTTACCGGAAGACTACATAAAGAAATTGATCGAAATGGGCGGCGCCAAGTTCAACCTGTCCACTGAGTTGAAGCGCACCCTGATCGATGCAAAATTTGCATATATCAGCGCGCACCGCGACGAATACGAACCCGGAAAAATCGACATCGCCGTTCGCGATGCTACGCGCATAGCTGTCGGACATTGGATCGATATGCTTGGCAGTTCCGGAAAAGCATGAACAACACACATGGAAAATTGTGAGGAGTAGGTGAAAGAACTTACTCCTCACTTTTCACACACCGGATTATTCTCTAGGAGAAAAAAATGAAAAACGTTGAAGAATATTTCGTCCCTTGGGTTAAAGGCATACCCATGTATATATCGGGGCACATCGAGCTTGCCTGGCGCAAGCCTGAATTGCACCGCATGATGTCTAATGAAAACCCGAACCCGCCGTCCGAGAAAGTGCTGGAGACCATCATCAAATACGCCAAGATGGCCAATCGGTACCCCGACCAGGGTCTGGTTGTGCGCGGCAAGATCGCCCAGATCAACGGGCTGGGGGATGCTGATAACGTAATGCTTGGCAACGGCTCCAGCGAGGTATACGATAACATCTTCCGCGTCTTCGTTGCCCCGGGCGAGGAAGTGATCCAGCAAACTCCTTGCTTCGGCATCTACAAACTACGAGGCACCATCCTGGGCGGAAAGATGGTTTCCGTGCCCATGATCTACAAGGATAAGAAGATCCTTTACGATGCGGATGGGATCCTCAAAGCGATCACGGACAAAACCAAGATTATTGTCGTCGCCAACCCGAATAATCCCACCGGCAACTTTATGGATGCCCATGACTTTGTAAAGATCGCCGAAACCGGGATTCCCTTCATCGTCGATGAAGCCTATGTGGAATATGCCGGATTGGGCATGTCGCAGGTTAACTTGACTAAAAAATATAAGAATGTACTGGTTACACGCACACTTTCCAAGGCTTATGGTTTGGCGGGAATGCGCTTTGGTTATGCTCTGGGTGATAAAGGTGTGATCGGGCAGATTTCGGCTGCGCTCCTGCCCTGGAATGTAGGTACCATCCCGATGTGGGCGGCCCTCGCCGCGCTGGAAGATGTCGACTCCCTTGCCTATCGAGTTAAGTTCAATAACAGCGAATTGGATTTCATTTCGGAAGCGCTCAGCGATGTTCCTGGCCTGGTGGTCTTCCCATCCAAAGCAAATTACATCCTCTTCGACTGTGGTGCCACCGGCAAGACGGGTAAGGAAATGGTGGCGTATGCCGAGCAGAAGGGCATAATCCTGCGTACGGAATCCGAAAAATATGGCAGCGATGGTTGGTTCCGCATCACCATCGGCACCAAGGAAGAGAACCGTATGGTCGTTGATGTGGTTCGAGAGTTTTTGACCAAGAAGGTATAAGGGTCAGGAATTCTGATTAATAATTATTGGTATCCTCATTCTGGGAAGCATCATGGGAAAAATTAAAGCGATATTCTTCGATCAGGATGGTGTGATCATCGACACCGAGCGGGACGGTCATCGTGTTTCATTCAATATGACTTTCAAAGAGTTCGGTTTCACGGATGAATGGAGTGTGGACTATTATCACGAGTTGCTCCAGATCGGCGGCGGCAAGGAGCGCATGAAACATCACTGGCAGAACAAGGGCTTCAGCAGACCGGTGCCGCCGGAGGATGTGGATGAGCTGATCAAAAACATGCACAAGCGCAAAACCGCCTTGTTCGTTCAGCTGATCGATTCCGGCAAACTACCGCTGCGTCCGGGTATTCACCGCCTCATGCAGGAAGCAATGACCGCCGGCCTGAAGATTGGCGTTTGCACCACTTCCAACGAGCAGACGGCCAAAGCCATCACCGAAGATTTCCTTCCGGATATTAAATTCGACGTTGTCTTGGCCGGAGATATAGTGAGCAAAAAAAAGCCCGATCCGGAAATTTATACCCTCGCACTCAATTTGACTGGGTTAAAGCCGGAGGAGGCTATTGTCATAGAAGACTCGAGGAATGGTGTGCTGTCCGCGAAATCCGCCGGTACGCATGTAGTCGTCACCACGAACTACTACACGGAGAATGAGGATCTTAGCGCCGGCGATATTATTGTCTCCTGCCTCGGTGATCCCGATGGTGAAAAAGGCAAGCTGCGCAAAGGTGCATTGGAATACGACGGCGTGCTTCGAGCTGAACAATTGGTCGATTTTTTTTCGAAGTAATCGGTTCATTTCGCATCTTTGGATCGCTCGCCAATCGTAAAAATTTCATGCGGAACGAACTATTCGTTTGAACCGTACTTGTCAGGAATGACGGCGGTGGTCTGTGTTGTCCCCTGATCCATGCCGAACTGGTATTTCATCAACGCCCCTTAAAACAATGCGGCATCCCTTGCGAGATGCCGCATTCAATTGCATTCCCGAGGATATCAGTCAGCGGAGCTGTCTGTATACTTGGCTTCGACCTCGGCGATCATCTTCTGGCGTTCTTTGATCTTGTCGCCTTCCGGCACGCCTTCGAAGCGGGTACGTATAAAAGCATACCAGAGGATGGGCAGCACAACGATCAGCGCCACTGTTAGATACCCCACCTGCTGGTTCGGCGGGATGGCAGCGGTAATTGCCAGAACGATGCCGCCGACTACAGCGAAAATGGCATTCGGCTTGGACCAGGCACCGAGATTGAAGGGACCTTTCTCCTTCCACGTCTTGCCTTCGGCCAGGAAACCTGCTGCGATGGGCATGACATAGGAGATATACAAGAACACCGCGCAGGCCACTGCCAGGACGAGGTAATACGGAGCGTATACCATGCTGAGCAGTGCCAGTCCCGCCGCCGTCCAGATCGCATAGGTCGGTGTGCGGTACTTCGTGCTTACGTGCGAGAGAATTCCAGAGGCTGGCAGCCCGCCGTCACGCGCGAAGGCAAACATCATGCGCGAGGTTGAAGTAAGGCCGGCCAATGCACAAATATAGTTCACTACCACCAAACCGATGGCCAGGACTAGGGCCAATGCAAAAGGCATGCGCGAGGCCCCGAACAAATAGGGGAACGAGTTCCAACCTGCCGCCCCAGCATCTTTAATGCTGGGCATCACTAGCACGAATACAGCTACCATTACGAGCCCAACGCTCCAGGACCAGAACACTGCTTGCCACATGCCTTTGGGAACGTTTACCTGGGCATCATGGGTTTCTTCGGAGGTGTGCGCAGAGGCGTCGTAGCCTGTTAGGGTGTACAGCACAAAGGACAGGCCAAGCAGGAGGGCAAACGCTAAGCTTTCTGTGTGAAATGGGACTACCCCGCCGCCGGCGTCGCCTGTGAAGTTCGTAAAGGTTACAATGCGGGAGAAATCTAAGGCAACCGGTGTAAAGACCAGCAGCGAAATGATCAGTACGCCGGTAATGATAAAGATCAAATAGCCACTCAGGTCGGTCAATTTGGTAGTGAGCCCAATGCCGTAATGGTTGAAGAGCGCCTGGCTAATAAGCACGATCGCGACGAAGAAGAACTCCTGCCAGTAACCCCATCCGGATACATCCACTTTGAGCACAGTGGACATAAGGATGCCTTGGAAAAACACCTGATATAGCAAGACGTCCACCGAGGACACCACACAGATCAAACCGACTAAGTTGAACCAGGCGGTTGCCCAACCCCAGGCCTTCCCACCTAGGTGTGAACTCCAATGATACAAACCGCCCGCCGTTGGGAAGGAAGAACCGATCTGTCCCATCCCAAAAGCAACACTCATCGCCACCACACCGCCGAACAGCCAGACGAAAACGGCGCCTCCTCCACCGGCGGAATTAAAAGCCGCAGGGAAGGCGGAAATGCCGCCGGCCAGGATACAAATGATCGAGAATGAAATCGCGAAGTTCGAGAACCCGCTCATGCGGCGGGAAAGTTCCTGTGCATACCCCATGCTATGCAATACCTTCTTATCTTGTTCCATTGATTTATCAGCCATGTCCGTTATTCTCCTTTGGTGTTTTATTTCACGAGTAAATGGGACCAAATGAAGAGAAATAGGATTCTATCGGTTTATGCGTCCTCCTCCCCTCGCCTTTCGAGGGACTGAACGAGCGCTGGTATTTGGAGATTGAAACACGCGGACTTCGGCAAAGGTGCGCGTAGATCCAGCGCAGCCTGATCTTGCGTTAAATAACGGAACGTCGATTCGTCGCGGTAGGATTGCAGTGAAAATAGATTGTGAAAAT
This sequence comes from Anaerolineae bacterium, assembly GCA_041498515.1. GTDB lineage: Bacteria > Chloroflexota > Anaerolineae > Anaerolineales > Villigracilaceae > Fen-1038. The sequence continues at coordinate 10,581 of JBGQIO010000008.1, read as the reverse complement.
TTTCCTTGGGTTACAAGGGGTGTCCTCAGCCGGATACCGGATAACCAAATTTTTGATCTACCGATAAACATTATCCTCTTTCCTTAGACTATTCCTTTATTTGCTGAGTGGTAAGTGTTCGCCTAACCAAAACTCTATAACCTTTTCGTACAGTGGACGAACCCTTGCTTGACTCTAGAACATATATTCTTTACAATAATAAGGATTGTTCACTCGTATTTTGATTCGGTTTCAAACAGATTGCCTAGATTAATGATTATCAACTCTAAGATAGATTATATAGTATTACACCCAAGGGTTCAATATGCTATTTTCTCCCCCTTTACTCCAGTTTTCTTTTTGCTCGACCGTAGACTCTGACTGATGGAGAATTTGATGTCGCAGATGCCGAGCGTTTTTCTCGGCCAAAGTACTCGAAGAGTAAGCCAGATTTGAATTATTGCCTCCTGCCAGATGAATTGATCGAAGTTGTAAACGAAGACGATGTCTTTACCGGTCGGTATAGGAACCCCCTTGTTCACGAACGCCGTCTGCAACATCGCAGTGGGCAACCGACACACCTTCAACACTGTGCGTTTTAGAGATTCATAACACTATTCATCTTCATTAAGAACTGGAGCCAAAAGGCTTATTTCAAAAGAGGACCAAACTAGTCCGTTCAGTATAACTTTCGTAAGTTCAATAAATATAGTTACGATATAATTATTGACGGTTAGAGGCAGACTTCACAAATTATTGGAGATGTAAATCGAGATAAATCTCTAAAGGCTTCACAATCTTTTTTTATGATTCGACTATTTGATATAAACTACAGTGTGCTGTGTAATTACATCGTACTGCATACTTTCAGCATCTTTACCATCGCTTTGTTTTTTTACCCCATAAATGATGGAAAAAAATTAAGAGATTTCTGCAAAGTGATAGGCTCGTGTTCTAACAAGAAGCAGTAGATCAAATGATTGGTTTTGCAATAGGATATTCATTGGAGCTCGAACGAATGGATGGTGATCTCTCCTGAATTGTGGAATTATTCGAGAAGGGCATTTTCATATGTAATTACAATAAAAATTCGGGACGGTCGTGGAAGAAAGAGCGCATCATATCACAACCTGCGGGAACGAAGCTAATAAATCATAAATCCCGATTTCCAGAACCATTCTGGCATCTCGTATTGGAGGAACCATTTGAAAATCATAGCCTGCATCAAACAAGTGGCCGACTCGGAGGCAAAAGTCAAAGCCGAAAATGGCCAAATCTCCTGGGGCGACGCGCCGCTGGTCATCAATCCCTTCGACGAGTACGCCGTCGAAGGCGCGCTCCAACAGAAGGAAGCGCAGGGCGGTACTGTTACCGCGTTGTGCATCGGACCCGAATCCGCCAAGGAAGCGCTCAAGCACGCACTTGCCATGGGCGCTGACGATAGCATTCTCATCTCTGACCCAGCTCTCGCCTCCCTCGATACGCAGGGTGCGGCCCACATCCTTGCCGCAGCCATCAACAAGATCGCCGGCGTGGACCTGGTCATCTTTGGTCGCCAAACTCTAGACGAGGGTTCAGGCCTCACCGCCGCCCAGACGGCGCGCATCCTCGCTTGGCCTATGCTCGGGCTGTCTGGGCAGATCAAAGTTGATAATCAGAGCCTGCAGGTCGAGCGCGTCATTGAGGAAGGTCGGCAGGTTGTAAGTGTCAAACTGCCCGCCGTGTTGAGCGTTGTTCAGAGCATTGGTGAGCCGCGCTACCCATCGTTTATGGGTATCCGCAAGGCTTCCAAGGCTGAAATCCCGGTTTGGTCTCTAAAGGAATTGGGCGTCTCGGCACCGGTATCTCTGGTGAGCCGTCTTGAGCTCGTTACTCCGCCCAGCCGTGATATTACCTGCGAAATCATCTCAGGTAACAGCCCGGCTGCCATTGCAGAATCGCTGGCCGATAAGATCCTGGCGGAGAAAATATTATGAAAACCCTCGTTTACATTGACCACTTTAAAGGCCAGGTTCAACCTGCTGCCTGGGAAGCGCTCGGTCTTGCAAAGAGTTTTGGGAGCGCCGCGGCTGTAATTTTCGGTAACGGACTGGAGGCATTAACAAAAACTGCCTTTGAATTTGGGGCGGATGAAGTGTTGACCGCCGACGATCCGGATTTGCAGGATTATCGCGCGGAAGCATATGCGACCACATTGAGTGCTCTCGCCACTTCACGTAACCCGGAATTGATCCTCCTCCCCACAACTTCGCGCACTCGCGAGCTCGCCGCTATGACGGCTGTTGATCTGGACACCGGCGTCCTGGTTGACGTGACTGCCCTGGCAATGGACGGCGATAAACTTGTGGCAACTCGCCCGATATACGAAGGCAAACTTATGGAGAGGACCGTTTGCTCTGGGAAACCGGTGATTGCCACGTTACGAGCTCGCGCTTTCCCCCGCCCGGCGCAAGACGCAAGCCGTTCGGGAAGCGCAATTAAGGTGGAAGCCAAAACTGACTCACCGGCTAAAGTAGAAGGTTATGCTTTGGCGGAATCCGCCGTAAGCGTAACGGACGCAAGTGTGATTGTCTCAGGTGGACGCGGTGTCTCGAACAACCCCTCTCTTACCCCGCCGACGGGTATGGATGAGAAACAGGCTGAAATTTGGCGCGCACAACAAGGCTTCAAGTTGGTCGGAGAGTTGGCGACTGTATTGGGCGGTGCAGTGGGTGCCTCGCGCGCCGCCGTGGATGGAGGATATATTCCTTATTCCCATCAGGTGGGTCAGACGGGTAAAGTCGTCTCACCGGATCTATATATTGCCTGCGGCATCTCGGGCGCTATTCAACATATCGTGGGTATCCGTTCTGCCAAATTGGTTGTCGCCATCAACAAAGACCCGGAAGCACCTATCTTCAAAGTCGCTAGATACGGCGTTGTAGGTGATCTTTTTCAGATAGTCCCGGCGCTAACCGAAGCATTTAAAAACAAGGTGGGCAAGTAACCCTCAGGCAAAGAAGCGCTCGCCCCTCGTTCTTGATCATCTAAATCAAGTGCGGTGGCCTCCATAAATCCGCAATTCAATAATGCGATAGACTGCCGGATCTGAAATCGGCAGTCTATTTTTTGCAACCGGAACCTCGTCCATTCGTAGATTATTACATAGGGAGACACCCTTATTTTTCAAACTCATTCGATTAAGGAGAATGTTATGTTGAAGATCCATAAACTTTTCAGTATCCTCGTCCTGTTCATTCTGATGACGATCACTTTTGTTTCACCTGCCTATGCCTTCGATGGCCGCAGTGGAGACAAAATAGTGATCCAGGCAGGCGATGTCGTCAATGACGATTTGTATGTTAGCGGGAACGAGTTTGCGTTGGATGGCACGGTCAACGGCGACGTTGTAGCCATCGCGCAAACGGTCACAGTCAATGGCACGGTCAATGGAAATTTGATCACTGCCGCACAAACTGTGGTTGTCAATGGGGTGGTCACAGGTAGTATCCGCATGGCTGGCTCCGTGCTTTTTGTTGGCGAAAAAGCCAGGATAGGCGGAGACATCGTTGGCGCGGGGTATAGCCTTGAGTTCCGTAAGGGAAGCACGGTTGGCCGCGATGCCGTATTAGCAGGTGGTCAAATCCTTCTCGCGGCGGATGTGACTCGTAATGTTACGGCGGCCACTGCCGCTTTGGAAATTGATGGTACGATCGGCGGCGATGTAAGAGCCGAAGTTGGGGAGGCCAGTCAGGCGCGCAGCGGGCCACCACCGACCATGTTTATGTCGCAATCCACCGTTCCTGTCCCGTCCGTAAAGGAGGGGTTGACGATTGATCCTGCTGCAAAGATCTCCGGTAGCTTGCAATATACTCAAAACAACGACTTATCTTTTCCGGCCGGTGTTGTGGGTGGAAAAATCACGCGTACACAGCCGCCCGCGGAACAAAACAAACCCAGCCCTCAACAGACTGCCGCACTAAAAGTAACACAGTGGGGCTTCGAACTTGCTCGCTCACTGATCACCCTCCTCCTGATTGGTTTATTTCTTCTCTGGCTATTTCCTGGCTTTACGAAAGGCCTGAGTGAAAAACTACAAACCAAACCTTGGCCCAGTCTTGGCTGGGGCGTAGTGACTTTTGCCGGTTTCTTCTTCCTGATCTTGCTGACAATTTTTGTCACGATCCTTGGAGCCCTATTTTTTGGCGTACTGACCCTGGGCGGCCTGAGCGCCTCGATTGTGTTGCTCGGGATTCTTGCTTTGCTTGCGACGACCATTGCCTTCGGATTCGCGACCTCGTTCGTAGCAAAGGTCGTCTTCGGATTGGCCCTCGGTAAATGGATTTTGGCAAGCCTCCACTCGCCGCTGGTCGATCATAAATTCTGGCCCATGCTGATTGGTGTAGCTATTACAGTCCTCGTGGTTTCCCTGCTGACCTTTCCGTTGATCCCAGGCTTCCTCGGAGGACTGCTCAACTTTATGATCGTTCTCTTTGGTCTGGGCACCTTATGGCTGTGGGGACGGGAAGGTTTGGCAAAAAAACCGGTCGCGGCTGGTACGTAGAGATCATGAACCACAATAAACCGAGGACAGGGATCCTGTCCTCGGTTTTTTATTTCAAGCCTTCAAAAAGATTTTAATCGGTGCAATCGATTGTATAGGTGATTTGTTGGGAGATTCTTAAACTGCGTCCTATGGCAGCGCCAAGATGGTTGATCCCAACGAACTGGTAATCAAACCAGGCTTTATGGCTGCGCAGGTCGGGATCCACCGAAAGAGATTTAAAATCAAGAGTGAAATTACCGCGTTTATCAGTCTGCATCTTGCCTGCATTAACCCACCCGCTCATGGAGACGCTCAATCTATCTTCTATACGGTAATAGAAATCCACCTGAGTGACAAGTTCGTTGGATGTCGATACGCCGAAGGTGATCGTATCCGGCTGGCATCTCAAGGCAAAATGGTCACCCGAGCGGGTAAGATTTGAGAAGAGATCTCCTCCCGCGTTGACAGGCAGGGTTGCTGTAGCCGATCCGGTATTGGGGATGTTTGCTTCTGCTGTATTGGTCGGTCCGGCGGCCGCTGGCCCGCCGGTGGCAGTGACAACGATGATCTGCGGTGCAAGGGTTGGAGCAGGGGTATTCGAGGGAACTTCAGTGGGTTGCTGGGTTGGGATTACGGTGACCATAACCGTTTGTACAACGACTACCGGTGTGAAAGTTGGCGCCGCAGTGGGTGTGGCAGCTGGCGCGAGCGCGCCGCAGCCTGTCAAAATAAAAGCCAGCGCCAAAGGTATAAGTTTTTTCATGATGTGCCTCCTGATGGTGACTTAAAATATTATTAATGCCATTATAGATTCCCTCATCTCATCCGTAGCGCGCCTTTCAATTTTGATAGTTTTTATCAATTATAATGACAGTTATGCTCTCATTTGAAAAAATCGAGTCTGAACTCGAGCGGATCTTATTAAAAGTAGAAAAACCGGGTCGGTATGTGGGCGGAGAACTCAATATCATTGTCAAAGATTGGGACAAAGCCCGGACGAGAGTCGCGCTTGTCTTCCCCGACGTCTATGACATCGGCGTTTCGAATGTAGGGTTGAAGATATTGTACGACCAGATTAACCAGCGGGACGATTCTCTGGCTGAACGCGCCTTTGCACCCTGGACGGATATGGAAGCCTTGCTGCGTGAATTCAGCCTTCCGCTTTATTCGCTGGAATCCAAACGGCCTCTTGGCAGCTTCGACCTCATTGGCTTTTCACTACCCTACGAGACGCTGTACACGAACACCCTGAATATCCTGGATTTGGCCGGCATTCCTGTCCGTTCCTCGGAACGGGGGGATTTACATCCGATCATTATCGCTGGAGGACATGCCGCCACAAACCCCGAGCCGATGGCTGCCTTCATCGATGCGTTCGTGATTGGCGAGGGCGAGGAAGTCATTCACGAGATCATTGATACGCTTCAAAGCGTTAAAGGGCAAAAGTCGAGCCCCGGAGACGGCTCTCAACTCGCGCCTCCTAACCGTGATGCGATCCTTCGCGCATTGACTAGGATCCCGGGGGTGTACGTTCCGAAGTTTTATGAAACGCATTACTTGGATGACGGCACGGTCTCTCACGTAGAATCCTTGATGGAAGGTATCGCCAATCCGGTTGTCAAGCGCATCGTAGCGCAGCTGCCTCCCCCGCCGACCAGGTTCATCGTCCCGAATATCGAGACCGTCCACAACCGCGTGTCTGTAGAGATCATGCGCGGTTGTACGCGCGGTTGTAGATTCTGCCAGGCGGGTATGATCACCCGCCCGGTCCGTGAACGGTCCGTGGATGAGATTGTCGAGGCCGCAGAAGCCGCCATCAATGCCACGGGGTTCGAAGAATTGGCTTTGCTTTCGTTATCGTCGTCCGATTTTTCTTATGTTGTGGAATTGGTCAACAAGGTCAGTGAGCGATTCCGGGGACGCAAACTCACCATCTCGCTTCCCTCCCTGCGGATTGAGTCGGTTTCCATTGATTTGATGGACAAATTACGCGAACATTACTCGGGTGGCTTCACACTGGCACCCGAGGCGGCAACCGAGCGCATGCGGCGCATTATTAACAAGTTCATCCCCGATGAAGATATCATCAATACCACGCGCGAGATCTATCGCCGCGGTTGGACAACCATCAAGTTGTACTTCATGATCGGTCATCCCTCTGAATCGATCGATGACGTGCAGGCGATCGCTGACCTTTGCAAGCGCGTCATTAATGAAGGCCGCAAAGTAGCCGGATGGAAGATTAAATTGCATGTTGGCGTAAGCACCTTCGTCCCAAAACCGCAAACGCCTTTCCAGTGGGTTTCGGTGGACACCCGTGAAAACATCCTTGACAAACAAGCCTTGCTTAAGCGTGAATTGCGCGACCGGAATATCAAGGTGAGTTGGACCGATCCGGATGATTCATTGCTTGAAGCCTGGCTGACCCGCGGCGACCGCCGGTTGGCCGAAGTCATTTACACGGCCTGGAAGAACGGCGCAAAATTCGATGCCTGGACCGATCGGCGTAAAGCCGCGCTCTGGGCCTCTGCTTTTGCGGAGCATGGTCTTGACCCCTCCTTTTATACTTATCGCCAACGCCGTACCGACGAAGTCTTTCCATGGGACCACATCACGGCCGCAGTCCGTAAAAACTTCCTCTTCCAGGATTTTCGCCAATCGCTCGAGGGAAAGATCCGTGTGGATTGCCGTTTGAATTGCTTTGCTTGCGGTATCTTACCGACCTTCTCCAATCTGCGGCGCGAAAATCCCGGTGAAGCTTGGAAATGCCCTGATGTAAAAAGCCCTGCAAGTAATAAGCAGGCCTCCCGGTCCGGTGTTCCCTTGCCACTGGCCGCATATTAAACCAGCATTGGCCCTGCCCGGGCGATTGATATGAGAGTACGTATTACTTTTTCAAAGACCGGACCACTCAAATATATTGGACATCTGGATTTGCAATCGCTCTGGGAACGGGCGGCGCGCCGTGCCGGACTCCCCCTGGCGTATACGAATGGATTTCATCCTCAACCGAAAATTTACTTTGCTTCTGCTCTACCGCTTGGATTCACCTCACGCAGCGAAGTTGTGGACCTGCGCCTCGACCAGGAGCTGGATCTGGCAGTTCTTCCGGAACGTCTCCAGGGGGTCATGCCGTCAGGCATTACCATTCTGAATGTTGCTAGCGTCGACGAGATGTCGCCGCCCTTACAGACCCTGGTCATAGCGGCAGAGTACGAAGTCAAATTAACGGAAAGCCAGGTTGTCCCTGACCCTTCAATAGGACTTAACTCCGCCGCCGCACCTGGTGCAGGTAGAGCATGGTTGATGGGACGGATCGAAGAATTGCTGGCAAAGTCCTCACTCCCGCGCGTGCGTCGCGGGAAAGCTTATGACCTTCGTCCCTTGATCGAAAAGCTCGAGCTCGATTCGGCGGATAATATCATGATGCGCCTTACGGCGCGCCAGGCCGCCACTGGCCGCCCGGAAGAGGTGTTGGACGAATTAGGGATCGCAATGGAAGATGTTAAGATCGAACGGACCGGCTTGATTTTTCAGGGATAACCGGTAAAATACTTCTGAGCGGTCTTCGAGTTCGCGTGATGGTTTGATCAGGAGGAGAGATGGCTTTTATAGTTTCCCTTATCTTTGCATTCGTGCCTGTTTTTTTCATGGCTATGTTCGTTTATTGGCTCGACCGGTACGAGAAAGAGCCGCTGATCTTATTAGGCGCCGCCTTTTTCTGGGGTGCGGTGGTCGCGGCGGGCGGTGCCTTTGTGATCAACACGGTCTTTGGTATTGGCATCTACGCTATCACCGGTTCGGGTGACGTTGCCGATCAGGCTACGGCTTCCCTGATTGCTCCCTTTGTGGAAGAAGGCCTGAAGGGTTTGGCCGTATTGATCGTGTTTCTCTTCTTCCGCAGTGAATTTGATTCAATTTTGGATGGCATCATTTACGCGGCGATCGCAGCCCTTGGTTTTGCGGGTTCAGAGAACCTACTCTACATTTATCAGCATGGTTATCTGGAAGGCGGCTGGAATGGTCTCTGGCAATTGGTTTTTATTCGTGACGTCGTCGTTGCCTGGCAGCACCCTTTCTTTACTTCTTTCACCGGTATTGGCCTGGCGGTAGCCCGCTTGAATAAGAATATGCTGGTTAAGATCATAGCCATTCCGGCCGGCTATGCCTTTGCCGTATTTACTCACGCCTTTCACAATAGTTTTGGCAGTATGATCGGCGGCTTGGAAGGATTCGCTCTGGGCAGTCTGATTGATTGGTTTGGTTGGTTCGTGATGACCGTTTTTATTATCTTTATGATAAGCCGGGAGCGGAGCCTCCTGAAAAAACAGCTGAGAGAAGAAGTCGACTCAGGCTCCCTATCCATGGCACAGTATCAGAAAGCTCTCTCCCCTTTTACAATGAGTACCGCCTTATTCACCGGCGGCCGGACCGCAACTCGTTTCTATCAAGTGTGCGGCGAATTGGCTCATAAGAAAGAGCAGTTGTCAAAGTTGGGAAATGAGGGAGGGAATGCAGCCATTGTTCAATCTCTTCGCACTGAATTAGCGACCTTGGCGCCCAGGGTTAGGGCCTGATTTTTTACCATCATTCCTTGCCTTGATATACGAATAAGACGAAAAAGGTGTTCCCTTGGATGAGTGTGGTAGAATTTTTTTCACCCGCCCCTGTAGCTCAGTGGATAGAGCGTCGGCCTCCGGAGCCGGAAGCGAGAGTTCGAGCCTCTCCAGGGGCGCTGCGCTAAAAACCAAACCGCCTTACGGCGGTTTTTTTACGATCCGGACGAAATTCCACTAAAGTTGGCTGGATTACAATTGCCAAGTGCCAAAGTTCATTTTCCTTATCCTTGCTGCTGCTCTGCTTGTATCCAGTTGTGGGTTGAGTTTGTCCTCATCCAGCTCTGTCACACCGACTCCCTTCATTATTACAGTCACCTTGCCCCCGAGTTCACTGCCCCCTGTCACAGAGACATTTGCGCCTCCTACCTCGGTGCCAACCGCGGCGCCTCACGAAGGGACGACGACTTCACAGGTATATGTGCGCGGCGAGCCGTCGACAGCTAGCGCACCCTTGGGGTTGATCGCCCCAAATACGAAAGTACAGATCATTGGTAAAGACCCGAGTGGCAATTGGGTTCAGATCATATTCACACAGGTCGCGAATGGCAAAGGCTGGCTGACGGCGCAATATGTGGATGTTAAAGACATGGCCTCGGTCCCGGTTATCAGCGGTGCGGCCGGTTCGGGACCCAGCGGAGTGATCATTCAACAAGTCAATGTTCGCAGTGGGCCCGGCACCGACTTTAACACACTGGGGATATTGAATCCAAAAGATGTTGTAGCCCTGGCGGGAAAAGATACAAGCGGCGTCTGGTTGCAAATCCAATTCGCGAACGGACCGGATGGCAAAGGCTGGGTAACTTCCGGATATGTGCAAGCCGCAGGCGTGGATACCTTGCCGATCGTTGGAGGCACCGGCGAGGTGCTGGGAACTGGCACGCCCACAAGCCTACCCTTGACGATAACGCCCACCCTTATCCCCGCCTCGCAGGATAATGATTCTGCCCGATCGCCCGCCGTCAACGTCACCTTCTCACCGGACGGCACGCGGATGTTGATTTATTCGAGTGACGTCTCCACTCCCGAAGGCGACCCTGCAGATTGGATTCAATTTACTCCTTACTCAACAGCCGTTATCGCCAGTCTTACTTGCCAGGGAAACGGCAGGTTGAATGTAGAACTACTCCAGAATGGCATATTATTACAAAACTGGGGAAACCTGGGTTGTGGTCAAACCGAACAGCTTGAACTTTCATCAGGCCTGCCTTATTTGATACGCTTGTCTGCCATTTCTCAAGGCAGCCGGTTGGTGAGTGTTCATTACACAGTTAGTATTGAAACGACACAATAGCCGGACTGTCCAAGAGAAAATCATTGCTCTAACGGACAAAATATATTTCCCCGCCTCCAAGTCATTCACTGATCTTTTCTACTTTAATATATCCAGATTTGTAACCCCAGTAGGACTCTTGTACTACACCCTACCATGACCTTATAGCTATTCTTCTTTGAAGATCG
>JBGQIO010000007.1:0-46867 GCA_041498515.1 Anaerolineae bacterium | reverse complement strand
ATCTGTACCCGTTGGCATATCCATGGGCACCGGCGCCCAAACCCAGATAAGGAAGTCCGCGCCAATATTGAAGATTATGATTGCATTGAAGGTTGGGCTTAGACCAATTGGAGATCTCATACTGCACATAACCCGCAGATTCGAAAGCTTCACTCGCCCATTCGTACATGTCTGCCGCCAGGTCAGGATCGGGGATTGGCAGTAAGCCGCGCAATGACCAGCGTCCGAAAGGTGCGCCATGCTCTAGCGTCAACGCGTAAGCGGAGATATGTTCGGGATTTAAATCCAATATTCGCTTGATCGTAGTTTGCCAGGTTTTAAGCGTTTGCTCAGGTAGTCCGTAGATCAGGTCAAGATTTATATTATCAAAACCTGATTTGCGCGCAGCTGATACCGCCGCGATCACATCAAAGAAATTATGAACACGTTCGAGCATGTGTAATTCTTCCGTGTTCGCAGATTGCACGCCCAGGCTTATCCGATTAATCCCCAATGCCCTGAATCGATGTAAATTATCGATACTGACAGTGCCGGGGTTAGCCTCGATTGTGACCTCTACATCATCCTTTATAGTCAAGTGGTCCCGGATTCCTCGAATGATCCAGGCAAATTGTTCAGGTGAAAGCAGGGAAGGCGTACCACCGCCAAAGAAAATCGTGTGAACGGGGATCGAATCAGGTCGAGAATTCAGACCGATGAATTCTATTTCTTGGCCCAGAGCGTCGACATATCCCGGAATAGAGTCCTCCTGACCTGCGTAAGTGTTGAAATCACAATAAGCACAGCGGTGAGTGCAAAAGGGGATATGGAAATAGAGTGAATAGTCCATAAGGTTTATATATCCCAATAGTTACTCATCAACTCGTGCGACCATTCCGGTTGATTAACGGGCTCACGCGGTAAAAACTCGACCATTACGGGTTTGATATCGAGGACAGGTGTTCCATCCACGGCATCCAGACCCTGGACGAAAAGACGGCGGCGCTCTCGTTTGATGATGTGTGCAATAGTCAATCCAATATGGTTAGGACGATCCTTATTTCTTTGAGCAAAGATGCCGACTCTTGGCCAATTTTTGTTATCGCGTGGATGCCTGCACATGAGAAACCCTTGCGGCTCGGCAACCTGATCAAAGTAGAAAAGTATTTCAACATGAGAAAAAGTCTCTAATCCATCCAGGCTTGCTTCGGAAAGCGATTCGTCGAGAACGATCTCAGATATGATGGCTCCCCAATGATCATCCTCCGGAGAGGAACGGGAATTTTGAACATAAGCGATAGGAGAAACGATAATTTTACCTTTTATCATATATTATTATTTTCCAATATATAAAAAAGCATCGGGGGTCTTCGAGACCTCCGATGTCTGCATTTACTTATATCAACAACCTCAATGGCTCTTCCAAAAACTCAGCCAGTGCCTGCATAAACCGAGCTGCTTCCGCACCATCACTGACCCGGTGGTCTACTGAAATCGTTGCTTTCATCCGCCAGCCGGCTTTGATCGCCCCGCCTTCAACAACAACCGGTACCTCGCGCGCCGAACCAACGGCCAAAATAGCAGCTTCAGGCGGGTTGAGGATGGCTATGAAGTTCTCCACATCATACATTCCCAGATTGGATATCGAAAAAGTCGAGCCCTCGATATCGTCGGGTCTGACTTTGCCTGAACGTGCGCCCGCCGCCATACGTTTGACATCCAGGGAGATCTGACGCAGAGGTTTTTGATCGGTATCCCTGTTGACAACGGTCAGCAACCCATTTTCAACTGCCACCGCCACACCCACATTGACCGCTCCATGACGGAGGACTTTATCGCCGGCAAATGAGGCGTTTAAGTTCGGGAATTGGCGTAGAGCCAACGCAACTGCTTTTACAATAAAATCATTTACAGAGATTTTCTCGTTCTCAGGCAGGAATTCATTGACCTGTATGCGAAGAGCCATGACTTCATCCATCTTATACTCATGTGAGACATAAAAGTGTGGGATGGTCGTCTTTGATTCAGCCATGCGGCGCGCAATAGCCTGGCGAAGTTTGGTCAGCGTCACCGTTTCGTCTTCGTGAGAGACGACCACTACAGAAGATTGACGGGTGACAGCTGGCTCTGGTCCGCTCGATAATACGGTTTCAATGTCCTTTCGCACAACCCGTCCACCCGGTCCACTGCCTTGAATGGTCACTAGATCAACGTTAGCCTCGCGCGCCATCTTTCGGGCGAGGGGTGAAGCTTTAATAGAACCGGACGTTGAACCGATAGCCGCAGCTGCAGGTGCAACAACAGGTGTTATAGACATTGTGTTAATTTTTTGCGTCGGTTGTATAGGAGTAGCTGTCGCTGGTTTTGATTCCGATTGCGATTGAGCAGGAGCTTCCTTTTCTCCTGCTTGCTGATCACTAGACGGGATTTCTATCTTCTCATCTTTAGCACCGATAACCGCTATTGCTGCGCCAATCGGAACAACCGCCCCCTGATCAACAAGCAACCTTCGGACAATACCACTGGCTGAAGACTCGACCTCAACGGTCGCCTTATCGGTTTCAATCTCGGCCAGCACGTCGCCTTTGTTGATATTCTCACCCTCATTCTTTACCCACCTAACGAGCGTGCCTTCCTGCATATCAAAGCCCAATTTGGGCATGGTAATAGTTTCTGCCATTACAACACCTCTTTTATCGCCGCCACAACGTCTTCTACTTGCGGAAGCGCAGCCTGTTCGAGCGTACGGTTGTAAGGCAGCGGTACTTCATCTTGGGCAACGCGTTTGATAGGCGCATCAACATAATCAAAAGCTTCTTCGTAGATGCGGCTGGCAATTTCGCTGCCAACTCCGAAGGACTTCCAACCTTCCTCCACGACGACTGCACGGTTGGTTTTCTTGAACGACTCGATCACCGGCTCCATATCGAGCGGACGCAATGTGCGTAGATCAACAACTTCGACTTCGACGCCCGTTTTGGCGAGTATATCCGCAGCCTTAATCGAAATCTCGAGCCCCTTCGAATAGGAGATGACAGTGACATCTTTCCCAACGCGCTGAATTTTGGATCGACCGATCGGGATCGTGAAGTCGCCTTCCGAAACGTCACCGCGTACCTGATACATGGTTGCGTGTTCGATGAAAAGGATCGGGTCATTCGAACGAATAGCTGACTTAAGCAATCCCTTGGCGTCTTCCGGTGTTGCAGGCGCGACTACCTTCAAACCGGGGAAATGTGCAAAGATCGCGTCCGGAGTCTGCGAATGAGTCGCTCCAAGCTGGCGTCCGCCGCCCCCGACTGTGCGGATCACCAACGGAAGTTTAAACTGACCCGCGAACATATAATGCAGTTTGGCCGCTTCGTTTACGATATGATCCATGGCCGCGAAAGCAAAGTTGATCGTCATTAATTCAGCCACGGGTCGTTGTCCTACTAGAGCTGCGCCGATCGCGGCGCCGATAATCCCCGCTTCAGCAATTGGCGTATCACGCACACGTTCACCGCCAAAATGGTCGAAGAATCCTTTAGTAACCGCGTACGAACCGCCCCAAACACCCACTTCCTCTCCCAGGATAAATACCGCAGGATCTCGTTCCATTTCTTCCCATAGAGCCTGCGATATCGCCTCTCTCATCGTAATATGTGCCATCAGATCCTCATCATTGGATAGTGGATATCACATGCTCGAGGAATGGTTTTTTCAAGATTGACCATTCTCCATCCTCTAATCCGCATAAATATCTTTATAAAGGTCTTCCAGCGCGGGCTCAGGGGATGTCTCGGCAAACTCAACGGCTTGTACAACTTCACCTATGATCTGAGCATCCATTTCATCCAGCACTTTGCCCGTGGCAATCTTGTTCTCGATTAAACATTTTCGATAAATACCGATCGGATCGCTTGCTTCCCACTTTTTGACTTCTTCTTGTTTGCGGTAGCGTTCGGGATCGCCCATAGAATGGCCACGAAAACGGTAGGTTGTGATTTCTAGGAGGTAGGGACCATTCCCTGAACGTACAAAATCGATCGCCTTCTGGGCTGCCTCAAAGACTTTTATAACGTCCATCCCATCCACTTTGTCGTTGGGCATATCATATCCGCGCGCTTTTATTGCAATCGAAGAGACCGCGGAAGCACGGTCCACTGCAGTGCCCATGCCATATAGATTGTTTTCGCAAACCCAAAGCACAGGCAATTGCCAAACCTTGCTTATATTCAATGCTTCATGGAAGAATCCGATATTGGTTGCCCCATCCCCGAACATACAAATCGTCACATTATTTCGGTGACCATATTTATCACCGAGAGCCATCCCGGCCGCGATCGGCAAATGTGCTCCAACGATCGCATGCCCGCCCCAAAAGTTTTTTGTGGTATCGGCCATATGCATCGAACCGCCTTTACCGTGTGAAGGGCCGGTTACCTTGCCAAGTAACTCTGCCATCACCTGTTGAGCAGGTATACCGCAATTGATCGCTACTCCATGATCACGATAGGCGGTGATAACGCGGTCATTAGGCTGTCGGGCAGCGATAAGACCGGTGGAGACCGCTTCCTGCCCAATATACAAATGCATGAAACCGCCGATTTTACCTTGCTGATACAGCTCCGCTCCGCGCTCTTCCACCCGGCGGATTAGCACCATCTGGTGATAGAGTTCGAGTTGGTCCTTTTTATTCATCTTAGAAACTCCGTTGTCCTTCTAACCCTTGCGATTCTTAACAAAAGACGAATCTAGTGCGCCTCTGAGGTGATGTCGGCTTCGTTACAAATGAGCGATTATATCAGAGTTTATGTATCCAAATCCGCGCTTTTTGATTTAGGGAGTGTCCAAGATCAGAAAGATGGATGTCATTGCGAGCCCCGAAGGGGCGTGGCAATCTCGTTCTTTCAAAGAGGAAATTGCCTCTTGAAGACTCATAATGACATCAGGGATTTATCATTTGGAAAATGGACACTCTCTTGATTTAAGTGAGAACCATTATTGCTTTTTATGTGTTATCAACAGCAAATTCAATTCAACTCGGAGGCTTATATGAATTACCTGGTCATAGTTCTTCGGCTAATCCATATCATCGCCGGCGTATTCTGGGTTGGTAGTACGCACATAAACCATTTTTTCATTTCCCCGACGGTCTCCGCAACCGCTGAAGCGGGGCAGGAATTCATGGCGCATTTGGTTGTCAATGCACATCTTTCAACCAGGATTGCAATTTCGGCAATCGTAACCGTTCTGGCTGGTGGTTGGCTCTACGAGATCGACTCAAAAGCCCTGACCTCCGCCAGGAGAAATTCGGGTCCCGGCTTGGGTTTCGGTATAGGCGGATTATTTGCAATTATCGGATTGATCTTCGGATTGATCAAGGGAAAATATTCAAGGATGCTTGAAAATTTGGCTGTAGAAATTCGAGGAAAACCGACACCTTAACAATGGAGCAAAATCCAGGCAGCCCAGAAGCAATTAAGCTATGCCGGCCCAATTACCACCATCGCCTTGATTCTCGCCTCGATCTGTATGGCGATAACCTGGTTTTGGGTTTTCTAGTTTCCAGTATGAAAAAGCCTCCTGATGAAATCAGGAGGCATAAAGTCTTATCCTCTACGGCCCTTCATTGAATTTGATCTATTCTTCTTACGAGGTGCCTTCCTGGATTCACGCCCTGCTTCAGGTGTGGTCAAAGAACCGATGATTATCACTAAGATAAACATTCCCACCAAGCCAAATAACAACCAGGATAATTCCGTGTTAGGGACTTCTTGAAATAGATAAAGGGGTTGCATGTGATTTCCTCCTTCGAAATATTATGGGTTATTTATAGGCGATAAATTATCTTAAGTCAAATGAAATCGAGATCAGCGTGTGTATTTGAAGGCGCCATTTTTGATCGATAAATCTTAAATTATTTAGGTCATCCAGACCGTTCGATCTTCAAAGCCAACTCGCTCGGTAGGCTCGACAAGCGCCTCGGGATGACCGATGTATAAAAACGCGATCAAATATTGATCTTCCGAAAACCCGAGAAACTGCTTTACCAGCGGATCTCGTGCTGCCTCTCCAGTCCTCCAGTGACCCCCGAGCCCAAGCGCATGTGCGGTTAATAATATATTTTGGCAAGCCGCTGCTGCTGCACAGACATTTTCAATCTCGATGACCCTGGGATCCGCCGGCTTATCCACACCCACGGCAATGATCACCGGCGAGCGCAGGGGCTTTGTGCGCTCTTTCTCCACGGCATCCGGTTTAACGTCGGGGAATTTTTGTTGAAAAATGTCAGCCATCAAGTCTCCAAGCCTTTCTCGTCCTTTGCCCATCAAAACCACGAAACGCCAGGGTCGGACTTTGTAATGGTTGGGGGCTTGCACAGCGGCATCCAGCAACTTTTCGATCAGTTCAACCGACAATGGTTCTGGTCTTATTTTCCCGACAGATCGTCTTTCATGGATAGCATTGAAAACATCCATGGATCCTCCATAAACTCTTGATACAATAACGGGACAATCTAAAAAATCTCGGACTTAACCGGCAAAGATCGATTATCAATTAGTTATTTTATTTATCACTAGTGTATAACCGGATTTAGAAATTTACGCAAGAAGCCATAAAGCGATAAAACGTTTATCAGGAGGTCGGATGAAAGTGTACTACTCGGAAATGCATCGCCACCACAACCCATCCTTTGAAGTTTTTGATGGAGGCGAACGAGTACCCTATCTCGAAACGCCGGATCGTATGGATAAAATCCTTTTTGCTCTGAGCAAAACGAACTGGGCCGATATTACGGAACCCATGGATTTCGGTCTCGACCCCATCCATGCTGTGCACAAGGAAGATTACGTGAGCTTTCTGGCCTCTGCCTGGGATGAATGGATCTCCTCGGCAAAGGAAAATGGATCTGAATCTGGCAGGTCTGTCTTGTTGCCCGCGACGTTCGCGCTCCGGCGAAATCCTCACAAACCCAACTCATTGCTCGGCCGGGCGGGATATTACATGATGGATTTGTCTGCTAGTATTGTCGGCGGTACTTATCAGGCTGCGCTTGCTTCTGGGAACTGCGCCTTAAGTGGAGCAAAGTGGATTGCGGACATTTCAAAAAGTTCATCGTCTTCCTCCAATCTTTCATTGACAGCTTTTGCCCTTTGCCGTCCACCCGGACATCACGCCGGAAAAGATTATGCAGCCGGTTACTGCTATATCAATAACGCAGCCGTTGCAGCAAACTTCCTGTCATCTGAGGGCAAGGTGGCCATGCTCGATATCGATTATCACGCCTGCAACGGTACACAAGATATTTTTTATGATCGTTCAGATGTCCTGACCATATCGCTGCACGCAGATCCAAATTATGAATATCCTTATTACGCCGGTTATCCGGATGAAATCGGTGAGGGCGAAGGCATTAATTTTCACTATAATTTTCCGCTTGCCTCCGGGACCAACGATTCAAAATACCTTGCCGCATTGGATAACGCATTAAACATAATTCGCGGTTATAGGCCAAGATATTTGGTTGTCTCAGTCGGGGCGGATATATATGTTGACGATCCGCTAGGTAAATTCAAAGTAACTCGGAAAGGTTTTCAGGAGATCGGGAATCGAATTGCCAATCTTCGATTACCTACATTGGTGGTTATGGAGGGTGGATATAATTATGAGGCTCTGGGAGAGAACATCGAAGAGCTTTTAAGGCCTTTGGCTAATCTATAAATTTAGACCACTTCCAGTCTGTGAGATTAATAAAAGAGGTCCCGTCAGATGACAGGACCTCTTGAGTTTCTATTTCTTTCTCGTCCGGATCTTCGTTACCTTGGACTTCGTCTTTTTGGCCTTAGGTTTTGCGACCTTCCTGCCTTTCGCTTTGGACTGTACCTTTTTCGCCTGCCCTTTTACAGTGCTTTTTTCGCCATATTTCAACGCAACGTGCGCTGCGGCTAGACGCGCAATCGGTACGCGGAACGGAGAGCAGCTCACATAATTATTTCCGATTAAATGGCACCATTCTATCGAGTCAGGGTCACCACCATGCTCACCACAAATACCCACTTCGAGCGCAGGTCGGGTCGTGCGGCCATCCTCAATCGCCATCTTCATTAATCGGCCAACTCCATCACGATCGAGGGTCTGGAACGGGTTCTTGGCTAATATACCCTGCTCTACATAAGTGACCAGGAAGTTACGCTCGGCATCGTCACGTGAATAACCAAAGGTCATCTGCGTGAGATCGTTTGTACCAAACGAGAAGAACTGCGCATGGTTGGCAATTTCAGCCGCCGTGACGGCCGCTCGCGGGATCTCGATCATCGTGCCAAACTTGTAAAGGAAGTTTACTTTCTTTTCTGACATCACCGCAGTGGCAATACGCTCCAGGCGCGGCTGGATCCATTCGAGTTCCTTGACTGTACCAGTCAGCGGGATCATCACTTCCGGTTTGACTACGATGCCGCGCTTGGTGCAATCTGCCGCAGCCTCAAAAATAGCTCTTACCTGCATTTCGACGATCTCTGGCATGTAAATACTCAAGCGCACACCGCGCAAGCCCATCATGGGATTAGACTCGTGCATGCCCTTTACTGCATTGAGCAATTTCTCTTTTTCTGCCAACCCGGCAGTCTCACCTTTGACGCGCATTGTTATGACTTCTTCCAATAAAGCTTCTTCTGAAGGCATAAACTCGTGTAGAGGCGGGTCAATCAAACGGATAATGACGGGAAGTCCATCCATTGCTTCGAACAAACCGTCAAAGTCTTTCCGTTGGAATGGTAGCAGTTCATTTAAAGCACCGGTACGCCCCGCGCTGGTTTCAGACAGGATCATGCGCTGGACGATGGGTAGCCGTTCCGGCTCGAAAAACATATGCTCGGTTCGACATAAACCTATGCCCATTGCCCCATAGGAACGGGCGCGCCGTGCGTCCTTTGGGTAATCGGCGTTAGCCCAAACCTGCATACCGCGGGTTGGCCAACCCTTCGGGGCCGTACGGATGTTGGGGCGGGCGCAAATCTCATCAGCCCATTTGAGCAAAGTCATCAACTCAGTTTGTTCTTCCAGGGATGGCGCCGTCATCGAGACCTTGCCGACATACACATTACCTGTCGTTCCATCCACCGAAATCCATTCGCCTTCTTTTACCCTTGTCTCCCCAACAACCATTACTCGTTTATCCAAGTCGATCTTGATCGCCGAGGCACCCACAATGCAAGGGATGCCAAATTGCCGCGCGACAACCGCTGCATGTGACGTGGCGCCACCTTCGCTGGTCAGAACACCTTTTGCCGCGATCATGCCGTGAACGTCATCAGGCTTGGTGAAAGGACGCACCATGATCACATCCTGCTTTTGTTCCTTGGCCATCTTTTCGGTCATGTCTGCATCGAAATAAGCTTGACCGACTGCCGCACCGGGTGAGGCATTCACGCCTTTGGCAAATAAGGTACCTGAATTTACTGCCTTCTTTATGGCCTGGTCGTCGAATTGGGGATGAAGCATTGCGTCTACCTGGTCCGGTGAGACACGTTTTACTGCTTCTTCTTTGGTGATAAGTCCGTCTTTCGCCATGTCCACCGCGATCTTAACTGCAGACTTTGCTGTCCGTTTTCCGTTGCGGGTCTGAAGCATCCACAACTTGCGGCGTTCAATGGTGAACTCAACGTCCTGCATATCTTTATAATGTTTTTCCAGTTTGGCCGTGATGTCCATGAACTGGTTATAGGCTTCGGCCATTTGGGTCTTGAGTTTTTCAATAGGTTCGGCATTGCGGATACCTGCCACTACGTCCTCCCCTTGGGCATTGAGGAGATATTCGCCCATCATCTTGCGTTCCCCAGTGGATGGGTTTCGTGTAAATGCTACGCCGGTACCCGAGTCATCGCCCATATTGCCGAAGACCATGGTTACGATATTGACAGCGGTGCCGAGATCGTCAGGGATATTCGTAGCACGCCGATAGTCAATCGCCCGCTTGCCGTTCCAGGACTTAAAAACGGCTTCCGTTGCCAGTTCGAGTTGCTTGAAAGGATCCTGGGGAAAGTCAAAACCTTTTTGCTTCTTGACGACTTCTCGGAAGGCCCGAACCATTTCCTTCCAATCATCCGCCGTCATTTCAACGTCAAGTTTATAACCCTTCCTGGCTTTATATTCTTTAAGCGGTTCTTCAAATGCCTCGTCAGCTAATCCCAGGACCACTGTTCCAAACATTTCCACCAGACGACGATAGGAGTCATACACGAAACGCGGATTACCGGTCAATTTGACCATACCGGCTGCAGTCTCATCCGTCAGCCCGAGGTTAAGTACTGTATCCATCATGCCAGGCATGGAAAATTTCGCACCAGAACGGCAGGAGACCAACAAGGGATTCCGCGCATCGCCAAATTTCTTACCGGTCTTTTTTTCGACCTGTTTCAAAGCAGCTAGTTCCTGTCCCCACATCCCTGCAGGGAACTTACCAGCCTTTTGATATTCGTTACATGCTTCCGTCGTTACCGTGAAAAAAGGTGGTACCGGTACGCCAGCACGCGTCATATCAAGGAGACCTGCACCTTTTCCGCCGACAAGCCCCTTCACATCATCCCAATCACCGCCGGTTGCTTTTTCTACGTCCTTCACTTCATTAAATAAATAAACCCACTTCCTCATTCGAGCCTCCTAAAACATTTATTATCTAGATTGTGAAATATTTTACCAAAAATGGTTGCAATTACAAATGACAAATATCACCCCAGGGGCATCAATCTGTAAATAAATTGCAAACTTAAACCTCGGATATATCAAGGATAATAGAGCGGAGAAATTATGAATACAACAATACTGACCATAGACGACGACCCTGCCATTACCGAATTGCTGTCAGTTATCCTCCGAGCCAATGGTTTCGATGTCTTAATTGCAAATAGTGGACAAGATGGTCTCCGGATAATCCAGGAAAAATCACCTCGATTAGTGATCCTGGATTTGATGATGCCTGACATGGATGGATGGCAGGTGTGTAAAGCCGTGCGCAGCTTTAGCAGCGTGCCAATTCTGGTCCTTTCTGCCTTGGATGATCCCTCCGTAGTAGCCAGCATTCTCGATGCCGGGGCGGACGATTACCTTGTCAAACCGGTGCCGAGTGCTGTTCTGGTTGCGCATCTCAATAAAATTAGGAGACAGACCGGGGCGCTGAATCCTATGGCTACCGAAAACACAAACTTGCAGCCCACGACCCATCCATTATCGCCCGGATGAATAACTAAGAGACCCGATCGGATCTTAGTTTTTTCTGTTCATCCGACAACTTTATACTTTTAATTTTTACATTGACAAAAAAGCGGATAGCATCAGCCACCGCTTTCGGATTCTCCATCATTGGCATATGTCCTGATCCTGCCAACTCGACATAGTGCGCCGATGGAAGAGCAGCCTTCATCTCTCGACCACGTTCCACAGGAATCAATGCATCCGTATCCCCGTGGACAATCACTGCGGGGAAATTGAATGTCGTTAATAATTCGGTTGAGTCAGGACGTCCGGCCATGGCGTTCAGGGCGCCAAAAATACCTAAAGGTCGCTGCCGGGTTATGAGACTCCGTGCGAAATCCTGCACACGCCCGTCGGCTGACAGTTTCGGGGTCATTGATTCGACCACAATGCCCATGCCCTGCGCCAACACTTGTTTGGCCGTCGCGACGCGACCTTTTCTTCTCTCAGGTGTATCAGCCTGAGTTTGAGTTGAGACCAGACCTACTCCGGATACGCGCTCTTGGTATTCACGTGCAAAAGCCATGACAACATATCCCCCCATCGAATGACCGACGAGATATGCCTTCTTGATCTTCAGATGATTGAGCAAACCTGCCACATCCGTAGCGTAATCGATGATCGAATCATCAGCCTCAATCGCATCCGATGCTCCAAAGCCGCGTAAATCGGGAATAATTAGGTCGAATTCATCTACGAGGGAGACCGCAACCTCTTCCCAGATTGTGTGATCCAATGGATAACCATGGATCAGGACCAGCGGTACGCCCTTCCCTCTCCGGTCAAAGGCAATATTAATTCCGTCAATATTCACTCGTTCCATTCCTACCTCCAGTTAACTGAAACCTTTAATTTACTTCCCAACTTACTGTAATAATAAACAAAACCATTATCGCGACCAAATTCATATACACGGCGTGTGATATCCACATCAGCCTTGCAATACTCTGCTACTTTATCTTTTTCGCCTGCGCGAAACCACTCGACTGATTTAATGCCATCCGCAATCTTCGTTACCCCTAGACTTGCCTTGGCAATTGAGTCGAGGGGCAGCCGAAAATTGAGCGTCCGGCTTAAATCAAGCAGAAGGTCGAGAGTGTTGAGGGAGCTGAAATTAAAATTCGAATTATAAGGTCGCAGGACCTGGTAATCAAATTCGCGGATGTTAAATCCAATCACCTTGCCAGCCGATTTGAGCTCGTCAATCAGCGCCAAAACCTGATTTTCCCAATAAACGGTGAAATCGTTCTTAGCTGTTGAATAAGTCACACCACAAGCTAATAATAATTTACCCGGGTTACGTCCTCCGATTTCCTGGAACAGTTTCTGGGTTTCGAGATCGAAAAAGACCAGATTCATTATTGATTCTCCGAAAGCCATTTGAGGCCGAACGCGATCGCTTCTTCACGAGTGGAAACTTTACCCATGGCTTGGGCCTCATTAATAGCTTCAAGTAACTGCCCGATCAACGGGCCTTGCTCAAGGTTATATTCGGCAATGAGATCATGCCCACCTAATAGACGGGGTGGAGCGACGGATTCTTCTGGTTTCTCCCAGTAATTTTCAAGTAAGATGCGAGCCACATCGAGAGCTGCTCCCCAAGATTCTTCAGTGAGCATATGATCCTGAGTACCGCGCAGGTCTGCAAGGCCGAGCAATACAAGGTCAACACCGGCTTCACCAACGTCACGAAAAAATCGATAGATGGCTTTGCGCGATAGTTCTTTCTTTTCGGTTTCCAAGCGATCAGTAAATGAATGAAAGCGCATGTGATTGCCGATAATTAACTCAAGCCTTTCGATCTCAGCATTACTTAGATTGAAGCTGCGAGCGCGTTCGACGGTAACCACCGCACCGAAAACCTCATGACCGAAGAACCGGATACGCCCATTCGCATCCACTGATTTTGTGGCCGGCTTCGAAACGTCATGATAGAGGGCGGCAAAAAACAGCAGACCGCGCATCGAACGATCTGCGTTGAGCGGCTGACTAAAGTGGGTGACCAATTGCTCGCGGTACCGACCGAGCCGTAGCGTCAATAATCCGGTGAAAATATCATTGGTCTTTTCGGCTTCATAGCCTGGTGCAAGGATCGCCAGGATTCCTTCCAGATGCTGGATAACCGCCAGAGTATGCTCCCAGGCATCCTTCACATGTGGAGCGGATTGTTCCACCCCCTTCAGGAGGGGAAGCTCAGGGAGAAGATAAGGAAAAACGCCAAGTATTTCCAATGCTCGCAAAGCTGTATGTGGATGCGGTCCTTCGAGGATTCTAAATATTTCATCACGCTTGCGTTCCGGAGAAACACTGGGAAGCTGAAAGGCTGCCTGTTTCATCGCTTTGCGCGTTGTAAGATCTATCCTGAAATCAAAGGCCGCGGCCTGACGTACTGCACGCAGGATCCGGATGGGATCGTCCTGAAAAGAGGTTACAGAGCAGGCCCGGATTATTTTCGAGCGTATATCGGAGGCTCCGTTTAGAGGATCGAGGATCGTCTCTGTACGGAGATCGAAAGCAAGGGCATTGATAGTAAAGTCTCGGCCGCGCAGATCAGACTCCAGATCGGCGCAACGAAAAGCGGCAAAATCTAAAACGTCGCGCTCACCATTGATAGAAGAAACGATTACACGGGCCGTGTCGTACGCTTCGTCCAGCACATAGAAGTCTGCCTGAAACGCAGTAGCGACTCGTCTCGCTGCGTCAACGGCATTCTTCCGTAGAGCAAAATCATAGTCATGAGAGATGCGGCCTAACTGAGCATCGCGCAGCATCCCTCCGACCAGATATATATCATCATCCGGCAGAGCTGCTCGAACTCGTTCGATCAAAGGAATAAAGGAAAACGGAAAGGCAGGAGGCATATACGTAATCTCAGGCTTTTCTTTGTATCGGCTTTTTAAAGCAGCGAGACGAGCTTGTTCGGGAGTGCCGCCATGAGCAATGATCCTGCCCTGGAGCCGTGCAACCCAACGCCCCGCATATGGAGAAGGGCTTTGCTCTAGTTTTTTCTCACTGCTCATGTCCGCCCAAGGTCCGGAACAAGATTACGCCGGATGATATTTTTCCAAATCCACAACGCCGATGAAAGGGAGGTTTCGATAGTACTCATCCAGATCGAGTCCATAACCAAATACAAATTTGTTCGATATTGTGAAGCCACGGTAATGAATGGGGACGACCGCTTCGCGTCGTTCGGCTTTGTCCAGCAGCGTACAAACCTTCATGCTGGCAGGTTGACGCGTCTCGAGCATCCCTAACACGGATGCGATCGTGTGACCGCTGTCTACAATATCTTCTACAAGCAGTACATCTTTACCCATGATGTTGGTTTGCAGGTCAAATGTTACCCGTACATTGCCATCCGATTCGCGTTTCCCTGCGCCGTACGAAGAGACCGCCATAAAATCCATCATATGAGGAACGGTGATGTGACGGCTGAGGTCCACCATGAAAGGCACACCACCGCGCAGGATACAAATCAACAGGAGCATTTCGCATCCCTGATAATCTGCGCTAATCTCCGCGCCAAGCTCAGCTACACGAGTTTGCAGCTTTTTTTCATCTATCAGGATTTCGGCGAGCACTTCTTTATAATCTTGCATATAATAATATCTCTCGATCGAAAGTGTTACTTGGGCACCTCGTGGTGCAAGCGACAGCGCGCCTCGTACATCTCAGACGCTCCAACAATGACCACAGGATCATCATACCGCGCCGGTTTGCCATTGACCAGTCTCTGAGTCCGAGAGGCTTCATCCCCACAGACCATACATATCGCATGCAGCTTGTCCACTCGTTCCGCCCTTGACATCAGTGTGGGCATGGGGCCGAACGGCTCCCCGCGAAAATCCGTATCCAGGCCGGCCACCAATACCCGGATACCGTGTTCCGCCAGGTCGTTTGCAACCGCCACAACTTCGGTGTCCATAAATTGTGCCTCGTCAATTCCAACGACCGTGGTATCCTTATCGATTTTAAGCAAAATCTCAGATGCTTTATTAACCGGAACGGCATCGAAGTTCGTTCCGGCATGTGATGTCACCTTCTCGACAGCATATCGGATGTCAATGGCCGGCTTGAAGACCTGAACTTTTTGTTTTGCAATTCTCGCCCGCACTAGGCGTCGGATGAGCTCATCTGTCTTGCCACTGAACATCGAACCGCAAATGACTTCAATGGAACCTTGGGTATGACGCATGCCCTCTCCTCTACTCCTCGCCTCCCCATCCCTAGTTGAAAATAAGGAGGCTCAACCTACCCCGACCAGGAAGTGTTCAATATGGTAGGGGATATCCTGCCATCATTAATGCTATTAGCGGATAGTGCAATATTATCAAAACAGGCAGGTGCTCGCGCATCTGCCTGTCAAGTGTACTTTAATTTACTGTGCCTGCAAATCCTAAGTTGAAGTTTCTGGAGCTGGCGTTTCAGGTAATTCATAGCCAAGGGCCCGCAGTTTCTTCTTGGCATCAATAAGGGATTTCTGACCGAAGCCCTCAACGGACAGCACGGCTTGGTCACCTGCCTCGAGCTTCTTCAAGAATTGATTAACTTCGCTAATCCCGGCTTTTGCTAATGCATCAGTGGCGCGGGTAGATAGTCCAAGTTCGGCTATGGGGCGCTCGGGGGATTTCCTTGCGATCTCATTAGCCTTTTTGGTATCAACATACGTCTGGCGGGCCGACAATTTCTTATAAAAACGGTCGACCTGTCCTTCGATATCAATGATCCGTTGAGCCTCACCGCTAAAGAACGGATGACAGTTGGAACAAATATCAACGCGCAGTTCTTTCTTCGTCGAACCTGTCGTCCAAGTCCTACCGCATGACGCGCAGGTTACTTTCGCATCTGGATAATATGTGGGATGGATCTCAGCCTTCATGTTACTTCCCTTCCAGGGCCGGCATTACATTAATACGCTTACGGCCGCGCACAAGATCGAACATTACCACGCCATTGGCTGTAGCAAACAGAGTGTCATCTTTTCCGGCGCCAACATTCAAACCGGGTTTGATCTTGGTTCCGTGCTGGCGAATCAAAATATTCCCGGACAGGACGAATTGACCGGCATATCGCTTCACGCCCAGGCGCTGTGAATTCGAGTCCCTACCGTTGCGGCTGGAACCGCCGCCTTTTTTATGAGCCATATTTACCTCTCGTTCTACTTGCTCGACTTTTTCGTTGAAGAAGGTTTTTTATCCACGGGTTTCTTTCCCTTCGGGGAGGTGGTTACCGCTGCCTTTTCGGATTTCTTCGCTGGAGTCTTGTTCTCGGCTTTCTTAGGAGCATTCTGCGCACGGCTTTTTGTGGGCTTATCAGCTCTGGTTTTCGGTTCCTTTTCGGGCTTCTCAATCGGCTCGGCAATTTCCACATTGCGATTCTCACCGGGTCTGCCGATGAAATCCACCATCAGCCGTGAATAGTGCTGTCGATGTCCGCCTCTTACGCGGATGCGCTTCTTTGGGCTGTATTTGAAACGGAAAACTTTTTCGCCGCGGAAATGTTCCAAAATTGTGGCTTTGACCTGAATGCCGTTCACAGTCGGAGCCCCCACCATGAAATCAGTGCCATCAGCCATAAACAGGGTACGCAGGTCAACCTGAACACCTGCCGCATCAGACAAACGGTCCACATCGATCGTCCGTCCTTCGACGGCTTTAAATTGCTTGCCGCCGCTCTCGACAATTGCATATCTCATTCTTTTCTCCAGTCATTCACTTCACCGAATTTCTCGCGGGTGTCTTTCGACCCTTCGACGACCAATTAACGGGCAAGCTCAGGGTATACCTACGCCAGAACTCGGGGAAGCTGGGGTTACATACAATCGCCCTGGCGGTATTCCTGCCAGGGCAGAAGCGGACGAAATTATACATGCGGGTTAAATTTATGTCAACGGCTGAACTCATGAAAGTTATCGGAGTAAATAGGAAAAGAAAGAGAATAGTGTAAAAAAGGAACCGGGCGAAAAGCGAAACCATAAAGAGTTAGGTTATTAGAATTTTAGTTCGGAACCCCAATCAGATCAGTATGGGAGTGGTTGACAAAGCAAGTGCAATCATTTATCCTGATATGGTCATAAACCAAAAGGAGCAACATGAAAAAACTTGAATTAACCGGTGATGAGGTTCGCCGAATTTTATTATGGGTAATCCCTGCTTTGATCGTCGGTATTCTGCTCTCACTCCTTATCCCAAAACCCGTGGTCGGGGTCATTCGATTGAACGATGCGATTTATGCATCCACGGCCAAAGACCTTATCTCGCAGATTACTTATGCGCGTGATAACCCCGATATACGGGCAGTGGCATTGATCCTGGATAGTCCGGGCGGCACAGTTGTTGATACCGAGGCCGTTTACATGGAATTGGCGCGCTTAAGACAAACTAAACCTGTCGTGACCTGGGTCAGCGGGATGGCCGCAAGCGGCGCATTTTATTTAGCATCGGGGACCGATTACATTGTGGCCGTTCCCTCCTCGGAGGTTGGAAACGTTGGGGTGATCGGTTATCTGCCGCCGAGCCCCATAGTTTTAGAAGATACGATCTCCACCGGCCCTTATAAGCTTTGGGGTTCGCCGCGCGACACTTCACTGCGCGAGATCGAAATGATCAAGCAGGGATTTTTTCAAGCTGTCACCCTGGGCCGCGGCAGTCGCTTGAAGATCGGACCCGAGGTTTTACTTCGGGGTCAGATCTGGCCTGCTGGTGAGGCGCTGCGTTTGGGTTTGATCGACCAGCTTGGCTCCGAGACAGAAGCATTCGATAAAGCTGCGGCTTTGGCCCACCTATGGCATTATCAAGCTGTCGACCTGTACTCACCGGCGATATACACTCCTTATCCCAGTGCCTTGGGATTCTTTTTGCAGACAAAAGATGGCCTCAAGCTGCCATATCCCTCCGAGCCGGGTACCTATATGCTTTATATCCCGACTTTGCCGATCCAACAGAAGTAGGAGATCATTATGAATCGAAAATTCTTCTGGATGGCCTTGGCGGCCCTTGTATTGCCAATTCTTGTGCGTTTAATTTGGCTTTTCCCTGGATTCACCTTTCCTCGCACGATAGCGATCCCAGATTATGCAAATTTGAAGATGCCTGTAGCACCCATAACCACGCCTCAGGTGGAAGCGATCAAACAACAAGGTGGCATTGTTCTTGTTGACTATGCACACTCCAACCAATTCCTACCAAACGAGATACAAACGCTGACCGATGCCCTGAACCAAAGAGGTGCACAGGTCGACTTTGACTCAGATTCAACCACGCTCGCGTCGAGGCTGAAATCTGCAAGTGCGTATGTTGTTATTTCGCCTTCAACCGCATTCACTTCCGAAGAAATCAGTCTCGTACAAGACTTTGTTGGCCGCGGCGGACGATTGTCAGTTTTCACGGATGCCACACGCGGTCAGATATTTTATGATTTCCAGGGTAACCCTGTTGGTAATACTCCTGATGTGAACGCAGCCAATCCTCTCGTAGAACCGTTCGGTATTACCTTCAATGCTGATTATCTTTACAACCTGGTTGAGAACGAAGGGAACTTCCGCAACGTTTATTTCCAATCATTCGGTAAATCTGATCTCACTTGGGGCCTTAGCAAGGTAGCCCTTTATGGAACACATTCAGTAGAAACGGATACAGGGTTAGCTCTCCTGGTTGGTGGTGATAAGACCTTATCGTCTGCAACCGATGCGACACCAGGCACCGATCCGAAAAAAGGCTGGGCCGCGGCTGTTTTAAGCAAAGACGGGAATGTCTTCGCCGCTGGTGATTTCACCTTCCTGATGCCCCCATATAATACGGTGGGCGACAATTCCGCCCTGATAAACAATATTGCTGACTTCCTTTTGAGCAGCCAAAGAAAGGTCATCCTTTCAGACTTCCCATATATTTTCAATGGAACAACTGTGGACGTCCTGCCGACCTCGAAAGTTCAGATGAGCGCAGAAATAACAGGCTCCCTTTCGAAACTCCAGACTTCCTTGGCATCGACAAATATAGATCTCAAAGTTGTAAAGGATGCCCCCATAAGCGGTAATGTGATTGTTCTGGGCACGTTCTCGCCAAGCGACGACCTGACCAAATTCGTCGAACCCTTTAATTTGAAGTTGGATGATCTGAGTGAATTTGTCGAGATCCCACAATTTGGCAAACTTGGGCGTTCAGGAAACGGCTTGCTCCTGCTTAACCGATCGGAACAAGTCACTACGCTCGTCTTGCTGGCGGATACACAGGATGACGTGACGACGCTCCTGGATACACTTAGCAGCGGCGACCTCACAGGATGTTTACTTCAAGAAGATGTGGGGGTTTGCAGTATAGGTTTCGGGGGTAGTTTCTCAGTAGGTGGCACCTCCACACCCTCTTTAGGTGGTTCTATGACTCCTGAAGCGACTCCTATTCAGAAGGAAACTCCGGTAACGGCAACTCCGGGCGGATAATAATCTAATCGAATAGAAACCAGATGAGAAAATATGAGTGAACTTACCACCCACCTCGGTTCCGTTCCGGGTCATTTAGCTAAACCCGAAGGTGTCGGTCCTTGGCCAGGGTTGATTGTAATTCAGGAATGGTATGGGTTGAGCGACCACATCAAATCAGTTGCTGATCGCTTCGCTTCGGTTGGCTATCTCACTTTTGCACCTGACCTGTATCATGGCGAGGTGGCGCTTCCCGGGGAATCAGAAAAAGCAAAGGTCTTAGTCCAGAAATATGGTTCAACTGCAGTCGCGGATCTTCAAATGGTATTCGATGCCCTTAAAACTCATCCTGATTGCTCCGGCAAGGTCGGCAGCGTGGGTTTCTGTTTTGGTGGTCGCATGTCATTGGCGCTCGGCATCAGCCGACCGCTTGATGCACTCTGTACTTTTTATGGAGGTGGAATGCAGCAACTTTTCGAACAGCTTCGAAGTTTAAAAGGCCCTGTTCTAGGACTCTATGGAGATAAAGATCAATCCGTTCCGGTTGGCACCATTGAAGAATTTGACAATTTATTAGATAAGATCGGAGTCGAACACGAGGTGATCGTCTATCCCAACTCCGGTCATGCTTTCTTTAGAGATAATGACCCGAACAGTTATAAGCCGGAGGCTGCCAGGGACGCATGGGAACGCGTTACGAAATTCTTAGCTAAGAACCTGAATTAATCGTCAACGTAAAAACCCTGATGAAGGTTATTCTGAAATGGGGGATTCTGCCTATGTGCTATCCTCGGCAGGGTTAATAGGGGTCATCCTGATATAAGTAGGTTTTTGGATATCGGTTGTCATTTATTTATTGACAAATCATGCGCCCTCCTTTACCCTCATATCATGGCGGATCTAACAACGGATCAGCGTCAAATTATCGAATCTCCTAAAGGAACCAAGCTGTTCCTCTCAGGCCCAGCAGGGACAGGGAAGTCCACGGTGGGTGTTGAACGACTGAAATATTTGCTAGCCAACAATATACCCGGCGAATCGATCCTTGTCTTAACTCCCCAAAGAACCCTTCAAGACCCATATCTCGAAATCATTCATTCACCTGGTACCCGCGCAGGCGGCGAAGTGACACCTGCAACAATCGGTGGCTTGGCGCGGCGCATGTGTGATCTATTCTGGCCGATAGGCGCAGAACCGGCTGGTTTTGCATACCCTGAACGGCCACCAGTTTTCCTGACCCTCGAAACTGCCCAATATTACATGGCGCATATCGTGCGGCCATTGCTTGACCAGGGTTATTTCGAGTCTGTAACCATTGACCGCAATCGCCTCTATTCCCAGATCATTGACAATTTGAACAAATCTGCGGCCATCGGATTTCCGTACAAGGAAATCGGCTCACGTCTCGATTCAGCCTGGTATGGAGACCCGGCTCAACGTCGTATATATGCCGACGCACAGGACTGCGCCTCCCGCTTCCGTGAGTTTTGCTTGGCGCATAATTTACTGGATTTCTCCCTGCAACTCGAAACCTTTCTGACCTATCTATGGCCGGATTCCATAGTACATAAATTTCTAACTCGCAATTATCGCCATCTCATTTATGACAACCTCGAGGAAGACGTCCCACGCACGCATGACCTGCTGCGTGAGTGGCTGCCGGAATTAGATTCGGCTCTCTTGATATTTGACACAGGCGCAGGTTATCGACGCTTCCTCGGCGCGGATGTTGACACTGCTTGGGCCTTGCGCGAATTATGCAATGACCAGGTCACATTCCGGGAAAGTTTTGTTAATTCTAAAGGGATTGCGGAATTGGAGAAATCGCTCTCGGGGGTGCTTACAAATCATCCAGCCATCCTCACCACTGATAATAAAAAACAGATAAACATTCAAGATAGCCTAACCATCATCCAAACGCGTTTCTATCCGGACTTATTGACTGTAATAAGTGGCGAGATCAAACGAATGATCGAAGAGGGGTTGCCGCCTTCAGAGATCGTGGTTATTGCACCTTATCTTTCAGATGCTCTCCGTTTTACACTGACAGAACGTCTCGAAGAACAAGGCATCCCCTGGCGTTCGCATCGGCCTTCACGCTCCCTGCATGACGAACCCGCCAGTCATTCGCTGCTGACACTGGCTGTGCTAGCCTATCCGGCCTGGAATATCCATCCACCGAAATTTGACGTTGCTTATGCTTTGATGCAATCCATCGAGGGGCTGGATTTAGTGCGCGCTCAACTGCTGACTGAGATCGTCTACCATCACCGCGACCTTTCGCTGGCACCTTTCGACGGTATCAAGACCGATGTACAAGAACGGATCACATATTCTGTTGGGAATCGATATTCAACTCTAAGGGAATGGTTGCTTGCTTATCGAGATTCGGAATTGCTCCCATTGGATCATTTTCTTAGAAAACTGTTCGGCGAAGTTCTTTCTCAATCCGGATTTGGCTTTCATCGCAACCTCGACGAAGCCCGTGTGGCTGCCAATTTGATCGAATCGATCCAGAAATTCCGATATGTAATGGAACCCACTTTTGATCTCGGAGGCGGTTCAGATCCTGGAGGACTCGGCAAAGAATATATTTCTTTGCTCAATGAGGGTGTCATTTCTGCGCAATATTTGGAATCATGGAAAGTGGAAAATAAGAACGCCTTGCTGATCGCGCCTGCATATACTTTTTTGCTGATGAATCGCCCTGCCACCGTGCAGTTTTGGCTGGATGCAGGTTCAAGCGGATGGTACGAGCGTTTGTCTCAACCGCTTACACATCCTTATGTTCTATCGCGGGCCTGGGACCCCGGTCGTATTTGGAGCGATGCCGACGAAGTACAAGCCTCACAGGATGCAATGGCACGTCTGGTTATTGGTTTACTTCAACGCTGCCGTGAACGAGTCGTTCTCGGTCTGGCCGAATTGGGCGAGGGCGGATTTGAACAAAGAGGAGATTTGTTAAAAGCATTTCAAAAGGTGTTGCAAGAGGAAAGGGAAGCGTGAACCTAGAATTTACGCCTCGTCCTTCACAAGAAAAAATATTGACCTATGACGGTGGCAGGCTGGGCATTGCCGCTGTACCCGGCGCGGGCAAGACATATACTCTCTCTGCCCTTGCGGCGAAGCTTATTGCAAACGGCCGGATTGGATCCGATCAGGAAGTGCTGGTTGTCACATTGGTCAACTCGGCTGTTGACAACTTCGCGCAGCGCATCGGTTCGTTCGTCCAACAGAGCGGGCTGATCCCGCATCTCGGTTACCGCGTCCGCACACTGCACGGGTTGGCACATGACATCGTGCGCGAGAAACCAGGACGCGTGGGACTCGAGGAGCGTTTCAGCATCATCGACGAGCGTGAGGCAGACTTTATCCGGCGAGATGCAGTCAATGCCTGGTTGGCTTCGCATCCTGATTCCCTCGATGACATGCTGGATCCTGCCATAGATCAGTCAAAACGAGATTGGGTCCACAGGAAACAACTGCCTGAATTGTTGCAATCGCTAAGTCTGGCATTTATCCGCTCGGCAAAAGATCACCGGCTGACACCTCAGGGCCTCAGAGACCGACTTACATCTGCGCCAGCGCCACTGCTTCTCGCTCAAATGGGGCTTGAAATTTACGCCGATTATCAGCGCGCCCTTTCTTATCGCGGCGCGGTGGACTTCGACGACCTTATCCGCTTGGCGCTCGACTTGCTCGAAAGCGATGCTGAATTCCTTGAGCGTCTACGATTTCGCTTCCCATTTATTTTGGAAGATGAAGCTCAAGATTCTAGCGAACTGCAGGAAGCCATCTTAGGTAAACTGGCTGGTGATGTAGGCAATTGGGTACGTGTTGGCGATACCAACCAGGCCATCTTTGAAACCTTTACCACCGCTTCGCCCGAACTCCTGCGCCGCTTTATCCGTGCCAACCCGCATGTGGATATGGCTGAATCCGGGCGTTCTCAACCATCCATCATAGCTCTTGCGAACCAACTCATTGACTGGGTTATTTCCAAACACCCGGAATCAGAAGTTCGCTCTGCGTTGGCGACACCTTATATCAAATCCACTTCGCCAGACGATCCTCAGCGCAATCCTCCAGACGATAGATCAGGAATACATTTTGTTAACCAGCGTTACACCCCCGAAGAGGAGATCGAGGCTGTCGTAAGATCCGTGGAGCAGTGGC
This sequence comes from Anaerolineae bacterium, assembly GCA_041498515.1. GTDB lineage: Bacteria > Chloroflexota > Anaerolineae > Anaerolineales > Villigracilaceae > Fen-1038. The sequence goes on along the minus strand of JBGQIO010000007.1, from coordinate 23,058 downwards.
TTCCTGATCATAAAGATGCGACTGTTGCTGTTCTTGTACCGCGTAACATCCGAGGGGTTGAAGTAATCAATGCGCTCAAGAGTAAAAAAATTGAATGCCTTGAATTCCTCGCCAGCACCTCCACTACGCGCGCTGCAGCCGGAGCGTTAAACCTCCTCCTGTCTTACTTATCCGACCCGCAATCCTCCGCAAAATTGTCGAAAGTGTATCAGGTTTGGCGGCGTGATTGGCGCGAAGACGGGGGACAAATCGAGTTGTATCAACAGGTCAGCGGTCTGATCCATAAGTGTGGAGAATTAGAAACTTTCCTTTCACCCGGCCCAGACCGTGATTGGCTTGGTACGATTCGGGAGACCGAGGCAGAGCCTGTTCGGCTGGAATTAACCGAATTCCGTATTAATGTAAATCGCTGGTTGAATGCAGTTGTGCTTCCGATTGATCAGCTTGTGCTGACCCTGGCACAGGACGTGTTCACCGAGCCGGCCGACCTGGCCCTTGCTCATAAATTGGCGTTGGTATTGCAGCAAGTCGCTAACGATCACGGCGATTGGCGTCTGCCTGAATTGGCGTCGGAATTAGCGATAATTGCAAGGAACGAAAGGCGGTTCATTGGCTTCTCGTCCGATGATTCGGGCTTCGATCCTGAACGCCACAAGGGTAAGGTAGTCGTGACGACCATGCACAAGGCTAAAGGACTGGAGTGGGACCGCGTGTATTTAATGTCGGTAAACAATTATGATTTTCCCTCAAACCAGGCAAACGATCGCTTCATCTCGGAGAAGTGGTTTGTGCGCGGGGGGTTGAATTTGGATGCCGAAGCATTAGCTCAACTGGATGCAGCGCTCTCATCTGGCGAATATGACTGGTACACCGAAGGAGCAGCGACGCTCGCAGCGCGGATTGATTATGTAAAAGAACGGTTACGATTGTTCTTTGTTGGGATAACCCGGGCCAAACGCGATCTAATCGTTACATGGAATTCAGGAAGGCAGGGAAATGCAACGCCTTCCCTGGCATTTTCGACATTACGAGGATGGTGGGAGGCCTTACGGAGTGAGTAATAATTAGCCGTTTATACAACAAAGGGATATGAGTAATTCGATCCACTTATTGCTATAATTCAACCATGAAAAAAACTCAATCATTCGGCGCTATCGAAGCAGGTGGTACAAAATTCGTTTGTATCGTAGGTAACGGGTCAACGCACATCGAAGCACAGACTCGGATCGATACGACTAATCCTGAGGAAACGCTTCAAAAAGTCATCGAGTTCTTTCGACCCTATACGATGGAACGAAAGATCGAGGGCATCGGTATTGGCTGTTTCGGCCCTCTCGATTTAAATCGGAATTCCAGCACGTTTGGCTTCATCACGTATACCACCAAACCCGGATGGGACAATACAAATATTGCCGGAACGCTCCGGCAATATTTGAAAGTTAATATAACCATTGATACTGATGTCAACGCCGCGGCGCTTGGGGAGTCCCGGTGGGGTGCAAGTAAAGGCTGCGATTCCTCGTTATACCTGACGATTGGCACGGGCGTCGGTGGCGGCTATATTAAAGATGGTAAACCCTTACTCGGTATGTTAAATCCTGAGATGGGGCATATTCGTATCCTTCATGATACTCATCTCGATCCATTTCCGGGCTCCTGTCCTTACCATAGCGACTGCTTTGAAGGTCTAGCCAGCGGACCAGCCATCCAAAAACGTTTAAACGTCCGCGGGGAGACGATTTCCGATGATCATCCTTTTTGGGAAATCGAGGCCGGCTATATTGGTTCTGCATTGGCAAACTATATCCTTGTCCTGTCACCAAAAATGGTTATTTTAGGTGGGGGGATCATGCAGCGCGCTTTTTTGTTCCCTAAGATCAGACGAAAAGTACTGGAGGAACTTAACGGTTACGTCCGGGATCCCAGGTTGCTCGATAACATTGATGGCTATATTGTTCCTCCTGGCTTGGGGAATCGCTCAGGTGTCCTTGGCGCGCTTGCATTGGCACAAATATCAGTTGATTAATAATTCGGTGAATTTTGAGCAAATGACCTCAATAAATTTAAAATCTGAAATCCCTGAACCGTTCACTTTTTCGCAATCTTCCCTGCAAGATTTCGTTGATTGTCCTCGTCGATTTCAATTGAGATACGTCGAGCAGCTTCACTGGCCTGCAGTGGAATCTGAACCCGTTTTGGAAAATGAACACCGCCAGATCGAGGGACAGACTTTTCACCGTCTTGTCCAACAAAATCTGCTGGGACTACCCCCAAACAAAGTATCGCGGCTGGCGAACACGCCAAATCTGGAACGTTGGTGGCAAAGTTTCAAATCACAGGATTTTGGAATCGCTGACTATACGCAATATACTGAGCTTTCCCTCTCCTGCCCCATTGACGGACATCGCTTACTGGCAAAGTATGATTTCGTCGCGATCAAACCCGGACAAAAAGCCTTGATCTTCGATTGGAAAACTTATACCAAGCGTCCGCGTGACGAATGGATGGCAGCGCGCTGGCAGACGCGCGTGTATCGCGCGCTTCTCACAAAGGCTGGCGCCCACCTTAACAACAATGTTCCTTTTGAGCCTGAACAGATCGAGATGATCTATTGGTATACGGATTTTCCATCTCAGCCGGCACACTTTGCCTACGATAAAATACAGTTCAATCGCGATTGGTCGGCGATTGAAAAGATCGTAAGCGAAGTTTCAGCAGAAAAAGTATTTCCATTGACCGAAGACGAAAATTTCTGCCGTTTTTGCACGTATCGTTCGTATTGTGAGCGCGGCAAGCAGGCAGGCTTTATAGATGAGGCTGAAACGGAGTTCGAAACTGATCCATCCTTTGATGTCAATTTTGAACAGATAGGGGAAATTGGATTCTAAACAATGGGGGCAAAATCATGCAAACATCGGGCCCTAATAAAAATTATACCTTTTTAGTTTGAACCCAGATTAAACAAAAGGAACAGGCATTGGGCCTGTCCTTTTTAGGTTGCAATCCATAATTATGCAGTGAATTCTTGCTCCGCTTGCCGCATGGACTTGAACGACTCGATCGCAACTTCCAGCATGGACATATCTGGTTCGCGGGTGGTTAATGATTGCAGGGCGAGATTTGGCTTGATCAACCAGCGGACAATTGGATTCTTTAGGTGATTTGCTGTCCAGCGAATATACTCAAGCGCCAGGCCAGCGAGCACAGGGATGAGTAAAATTCGACTGATAAGGCGCCATAGCAATGGTAGAGGTCCCAGTGCTGTAAAAACAAGGATCGAGAACAAAACCAGGGTCAATAAAAAGGCTGTGCCGCAGCGTGGGTGTTCCAGAGAGAACTTTGAGACCGATCCCGGAGTCAAGTCAGCGCCAGCTTCATAGGCATTGATCGTTTTATGCTCCGCACCATGATAAGCGAACAGACGTTTGATATCTGGCATAAAGCCGATACCCCATATATAACCGATCAACAAACCAAGGCGGAGGAGTCCTTCAAACAGGTTACTAATCCAGACGTTCCAACTGAGATATTTCTCAGTCAAGCTTCCTAACCCTGCTGGAAGTAAGAAGAAGAGACCGATTCCAAATACAAGTGCAAAACCCAAGGTCAAGTAAAGGACCGGACCTTCCAGCTTTTCGTCTTCTCCCGTTTGTGTGTTGGCAGCGATGGCCAAAGCGCGCATGCCAATCCCGAGCGCATCCCACAGCAAAATTACCCCTCGAACGAAGGGTATTTTGACGATCCGGGAACGATAAATTTCACCTAACTTTTCTTTGTGAACAACGATCTTGCCGTCGGGAGCGCGCATGGCAATTGCAAAAGCCCTTTGGCCGCGCATCATCACACCCTCGATAACAGCCTGCCCGCCGTACGTGATAATTCGATCTTCCATTTATTTGAGGTTATAAAAAAAGTGTATCAGCGCGTCAATGCCTTTGTACCAGGTGGGTAAATGTAGTTTCTCATTTGGCGAATGGGCATCACAATCTGGCAAGGCGAAACCTGTTAGGACCGAATCCACACCGAGACGCTTCTGTAATTGGACCACGACACCGATCGAACCACCGGCACGCAGAAAGTATGGGCGCATTCCCCAAACCGTTTCCAATGCTCTGCTCATGGCTTTTACGCCGGTGGTATCTTTACTAACCAGGGCGGCGCCTGCCCCGTGAAGATACTTCAATTCCCATTTTATATCCTTGGGAGCCTGCTGCTTAAGATACTTTTTCATTTGCTTTAGGGTCTGTTCCGGGGTTTGATCTGGCACGAGTCGGCAGGAGATCTTAGCCATCGCCCAGGCGGGCAATACTGTCTTGGAACCGGGACCCGTAAAACCTGAAAGTAGTCCGTTGATTTCGAGTGTAGGCCGTGCACCCAAACGCTCTTGCGGTGAGAACTTGGACTCGCCCCATAGTGCTGGAACACCTGTCTGCTCGAGATACTTTTTTTTATTGACCGGCAGGCGTGCGAAGTCTTTGTGTTCTTTCTTGCCCAACTTGCGGACTTTGTCATAGAAACCAGGCAGTGTGATTTTTCCATCCTTATTGTGCATGCCCGCGATCAACTCGGCGAGTGCCTGCGCGGGATTATGAACTGTGCCACCGAATAAACCGGAATGCAAATCCTTACTTGGCCCATGAACCCACAGTTCAAAATATGCCAGACCGCGTAAGCCGGTCATGATGGAAGGTTTATCGTGTGCAAGCATACCGGCATCGGTGTTCATGCAGAAATCGCAGGCGAGCAATTCCTTGTGGTCTTTAATGAACTCATCCAGGTGTTCCGAACTCATCTCTTCTTCCCCTTCGATCAGCCACTTGACATTTACCGGCAAACCTCCGGTCTTCATGATGGACTCAACCGCCTTTAGAGAGGCCAACACTTGTCCCTTCATATCGGCAGAACCGCGTGCATAAAGGTTCTCTCCGATCACGGCTGGTTCAAAAGGCGGATTTTTCCAAAGCTCAAGCGGGTCGGCAGGCTGGACATCATAATGACCATATATCATAACAGTGGGCGCATTTTTCCCTGCGCCAAGCCATTCGCCATATACCACGGGGTGTCCCCTGGTCGGCATGATTTGCACATTACCCATACCGATCATTTGAAGTTGAGCCGACATCCATTCAGCCGCATGTTGTATATCCGCTTTATGATCCGGATCGGTCGAAATCGATGGGATGGTAAGCACCTCATTCAATTCATTCAGGAAACGCGTCTGATTATGTTTTGCATATTCGAGAGCCTGGTTGAGCATATCTTCTCCTAATCGGTTTTCCTGACAAGGACTTGTTCAACTCGAAAGCAAGTCCTTATCGAAATTCTAAGGGTTGGTTGTTGGCACCGGAGTCTGTTCGAGAGCGCGACGTGTCAACAAATACCAGGTGTTGATGAACGCCATACGGTCACTGGTATCATACAATGTTACAGCACCCTGGACTCCGCGTACTTGTGCGTCGATGCCGTAACTATAAACCGGATAATATAACGGCAGTGAAGGAAGCTCTTTTGCGAAGATAACCTGGAAATTGCGGTAAAGGCGGGCCCGGATCGTAAAGTCAGTTTCAGTTCGAGCCTGTTCTAGATATTCGCTGGCCGAAGAGTTAACCCACTGTGAATAGTTTTGCCCGCCGGTAGCTTCTGCCTGGTGCCAAAAAGGATAAGGATCTGGATCAGGGGTGCGGGCGAGATTAAGATCTACCAATGCAGCCTGATACGTACGTGGACCAAGAAAGGTAGATATCATCTGGTTGTATGGCACTGGCTGCAAATTGACCTGGACGCCGATCTGCGCCCATTGTTGTTGAACAGCCTGTGCAATCCTGGTATGGAGCGCATCATCCGGATGTACAAGCGTAAAATTTAGTGCGACATTATCTTTGGACCGCACGCTGCCACCGGAGGCCGGGATTACATATCCTTCACCCTTTAGAAGATGGACAGCGCCTTCCGGGTCATAGCTTATATGTTCGATTCCGTCATAGTGTGCCCATGAACCTGGCAGGACTGGCCCGTCTGCAACTATTGCTTCTCCCTGAAGAAAAGTGGAAACGATGGCATCGCGGTTCAAACCGAGCATCAAGGCGCGACGAATCTTTCCATCCTGAAAGAATTGAACTTCGTTATTATTTAAATTGAGCAGAATGATGCTCATTTGGGGAAGCTGGCTTGTATAAATTGAAAGATTAACGTCTTCAAGTGCCTGCGATAAAATGTCGGATGAAAGCTGGCTTATACCGAGCACTTCGCCTTGTTTATAGGCGTCGTAGGCACTTTTAGAATCAGGATAATAACGGAAAACGACCTGCTGAATGAAAGGCTTCTGTCCAAAATAATTATCGTTAACGGTCAAAACCACCCCGGTGATCTGCCCAGTATCGATAATCAGGTGGTCAAATTTATACGGACCTGTACCAATCGGGTTAATATTGAATGGAGCGTTGGCAAGTTGGTCGGGTGCTGTTGATTGGAGGATATGTCTGGGAAGTATGCCAAAAGTTGCATAGTCCAGAAAGGGTGCAAACGGTTCAGGCAGGGTGAACTTTAAGTTTTTATCGTTCAGTCTTATTACATCGATTTTTCCCCATAAATCCTTGATGTCCTGGGGAAAAAACGAACTTGTCTTGATCAAGTCAATGGTAAATATCACATCGTCGCTGGTGACAGGTGCGCCATCCTGCCATTGCGCGTTTGGACGAATAGTAAAATTATAGATCGTACCGTCGGCGGATGTGCCCCAAGATTCTGCGAGATCGGGTTGAGGCAGCCCATGTGAATCAAATTTGATCAGGCTGCTAAAGACCAGGCGGTCTATGTCGCGATCAGCTGGGTTATTCCAATCGAGTAGAGGGTTGAGACGGCTCAGCGAGCCAACCATTCCTTCTGTGTAGACACCGCCAGGAGCCGCCTGGGGCAGAATCGGCGTAAGCACTGGTTGCTGGCTGAGTAAAAGCACAGCCACAATAACCAGCGTAGCCAGGACAACCAGGATTTGCCAGCGCAAACGTCTCATAAATCAATTTTTGATTCGAAAAGCGGGATGAAATCAGAAAACGGAAGGCCGCTTACCCATCAAGCATAGGTATACCGAAGAAACAGGTACCACCAGCCGGCCTTTCCCCATTGGTGGCTAGCGCGCAAGGATAACTACAGTGATGGCGAGTACAAAGAATAAAACGCTCAAAACGATCGTGACCCAAAATAATACGCGCTCAATCCCGCGTCGAGCAGTGAAAACACTACTCGCGTCAGAGCCGGTTAGACCCCCCAAACCCGCGCCCTTGCTCTGCAAAATAACGCTAAGGATGAGTCCTACAGCAGTTATAATCAGCGCAATATCTAGAAACTTTACCATGCGTGTACCTCCTGAAAATTAGCGGGCAAATTATACCTGTGTTAGAGGAAAGTCGTCAACCAAGCTTTTTAACCTTACTTAAACTCGGATATATTTTTACGTAAATCCCTCAGCTCATAGGATTATCACTGAGAAGCGGTAGAGAAGACGTTTCCTTGCAAAAGTGACCCTAGGTAGGCACATTCCTGACAAACTTTAATATCTGACCGGTTTTTGAATAATATTTGAAGCCAAAATGGAAGAGATCATCCTCAATCTGCACATGCACACTCGTTACTCCGATGGCGGCGGCAGCCACAATGATATCGCCCTGGCAGCGATTGAAAGCGGTCTGGATGCAGTTATCGTTACCGACCACAACGTACTGGTGCAGGGATTTGAAGGTTACATAAAAAGCGGGGTGAAAAGGGTTTTGATGCTGATCGGCGAGGAAATTCATGACCAGGATCGCGATCCGCAGAAAAACCATCTACTGGTGTTCGGTGCGAAAAACGAAATGGCAACCTTTGCAGATGATCCGCAATCACTCATTAAGAAGATCAGCGATTCTGGCGGACTTTCGTTCATCGCACATCCAAGCGATCCCTCCGCCCCGGCTTTCAACGAGACCGACATCTCCTGGGAAGATTGGTCTGTTGATAACTTTACTGGCATTGAAATTTGGAATGGCTTGAGCGAACTCAAAACGTTAATACCTACGAAGGTTCACGGGGTTTTTTATAGCTTATTCCCGGCACTTGTCGCGCACCGGCCCTTATCAAAAACTCTTCAAAAATGGGATGAGTTGCTTATGCAAAGGCGTGTAGTGGCCGTCGGCGGCTCGGATGCACATGCCTTCCGCAAGCGCCTCGGTCCGCTAAGCCTTATCGTTTACCCGTATAATTTTCACTTCCGCGCCATTAACACACACATCTTTATTCCGAATCCATTATCCAGAGATCTGGATACGGATAAACAAATGATCTATGATGCATTAGCCGGGGGACATTGTTTCATCGGTTATGATTTGCCCAAATCCACGCGCGGATTTCGCTTCACAGTTCATGGAGGCGAAGCTGCCGGGATGATGGGAGATGAGATTCAAGCACGGGGTGGAGTTACTCTGCAAGCATATTTGCCATCTTTCGCGGAGATTCGACTTATAAAAAACAGTAAGGTGGTACAAACCGTGAGGAGCGGTCAGGCACTGACCCATATCACCCAAGAACCGGGCGTTTATCGGGTAGAAGCATATCGAAATTATCTTGGCCGGAAGCGCGGTTGGGTTTTCAGTAATCCAATTTATGTCCGCTAGAGGGTAGTGAGAGATAACTGAAGAAAGCTCTAAAGGCATCCCTGCGCTAGTGGGTGTGCGACGACCTACAAGATATATACATACATGATAGAGAATAATTCACACAAGAGCGGAATTTGAGAATGGCTTTTCCTCTCCACAAATCCGATATCTTGGCGTACAATCAATTTGAAATTCAAGGTGCGTCTTAATACGTGCCTTTCCGCTCTCGCTTGACCAACGGTTATGACGAGGGCAATCCCATGGAAAGGAGGCATCCCCATGCGTAAATATGAATTGGTTTGTGTGATCCAGCCTGATCTGGATGAAGGCGCTTTGAATGGCGTACTCGACCGCGTCAAGGGCTGGATAACTGAATCGGGTGGAAGCGTGGATAAAGTGGATGTGTGGGGCAAGCGCCGGCTGGCCTATGAAATCCGCAAACAGCGCGAAGGCAATTATGTGTTGATCAATCTTTCGCTGCAACCCACTGCAACGGCAGCATTAGAGCAAAACTTGCGCTATACTGAAACCCTGATGAGGCATCTATTGACGATCGTAGATTAATATATTTGTTCATGGTCCGTTTCCGGCGATTTATGAAAATACCAGGTACCAAGAATACCCATCATCTAGATCAAGCTCTCAGTTTTGGCCCCCGATTCAAAACGGTTTATTGCACTGAGGTTATCCAGTGCTAGAGCAGGACGCATTGTTTAGAGATTCATAAGAGAAGCAGACGTAAGGAGATTGACATGAGCCGAGGCTTGAATAAAGTTATGATTATCGGTCATTTGGGGAAAGATCCAGAAATGCGTTACACGCCTTCCGGTCGCCCTGTAACCACGTATACAATGGCAGTTAGCCGCTCCTGGAACAGTGCTGACGGAGAGCGGCATACAGAAACAGAGTGGTTCAACATAGTAGCCTGGGGTAATCTGGCAGAGATCTGTAAGCAATACCTTACCAAAGGACAGCAAGTTTACATCGAAGGACGCCTTCAGACTAGACGTTGGGATGATAAAGAAGGACAGAAACATACCAGCGTGGAGATTGTCGCTAACGAGATGATGATGCTGGGAGATCGCCGCGATGCCAATCATGCCAGCGAAGATCAATCGACACCGGCAGAGGCGGAACCTGCAACAACCGAAGACGAATTCCCGTTCTAGAATAATGGAGTAAAGAATGGCTGATGAAAGAGTAAACGAAGGGGGCAACGAAGGCGGCACTGGTGAGCGCCGTTTCTTTGCCCGTCCGAAGTTTTGTCAGTTTTGTGCTGACAAAAGTTTAAGTATCGATTACAAGAAGGGAGATATGCTCAGGCGGTTCATCACAGACGATGGAAAGATCCGACCTCGCCGTCAGACGGGCACCTGCGCCCGTCACCAACGCGTCCTGGCGGGTGCCATTAAGCGAGCCCGTCACATTGCCCTCCTCCCATACACAGGCGGACGTTGGGAAGACAACCCACGTTAACCAAACACAAGTCGGGGCATGGATCTTCTCCATGCCCCGTAGTTATATATCAGGAGTAAGAACAAATGGCAAACCCGCGGGAAAACAAACCCGTGCTTCACACCAAGAAACATATTGCCCGCCTGGAACGTGAAAGAACTCAAACTCGAATCATCCTGTTCAGCTTTATAGGAATCCTGGTTATCATCATTGGTTTGGTGGTCTATGGATACCTGGACGTCAAGTATTTCCAGGCTCTTCAGCCGGTTGCTAAAGTTGGCAGTGTAAGTATCCCCGTCGGTGAATGGCAGGCCCGCGTACGCATGCAGCGCGGTCGTTTAATAAGTCAACTTCAACTATACCAACAATATTCCCAATATTTTGGTATGGATTTAAGCTCTCAAGAGCAACAGATATCAACACAATTGAATGCGCCGACGACCCTGGGTCAAACCGTCCTGGATCAAATGATCGACGAGGAGCTGATACGCCAGGAAGCCTCAAAACGTGGCATCACTGCCAGCAAGGCAGAGGTGGATCAAGCGATCCAGAATTCTTATCAATATTATCCAAATGGTACACCCACGGCGACCATCACCCCAACCCCAATTAAGTTCCCGACCCTCTCGTCAAATACCCTGGCTTTGGTGACGATCACGCCCACGCCAACATCTGTATTGACTGAAACACCTACTCCGACTTCCACACCAAATCCGTCGTTATCTCCTACGCCCACAGCTATTGCGGGACCTACGTCTACAATCGAACCTACGTCTACACCCTTCCCCACTTCAACACCCTACACACAACAGGGCTTTGAAGCAGCTTATAAAAATGGCGTTGCACAATTAACGGCTCTTGGCTTGACCGAAGCACAAATCCGTCAACTCTATGCAGCCAATGTACTTCGCCAGAAGCTATTCGATGTAATTACAACCGGCGTCCCGCGTACGCAAGACCAGGTCTGGGCTCGGCACATCCTCGTCGCGGACGAAGCAACTGCCAACACTGTCCGTCAGCGTTTACTTAATGGAGAAGACTTCGCGAAGGTTGCTGCTGAGGTATCAATTGATACCGGTACAAAGACGAAAGGCGGCGACCTAGGATGGTTCGGCAAAGGCGCAATGGTGGCTGAATTTGAAGCAGCCGCATTTAGCCAAAAAGTGGGTGAGATTGGCATACCCGTAAAGAGTCAATTTGGTTACCACATAATTCAAGTTCTAGGGCATGAAGAGGTCCCGCTGGACGCGACCGGATACTCCCAGGCACAACAGACTGCCTTCAACGATTGGTTAACAAAAGCCCGCAGTGAATATAAGGTTGTGACTTACAATAACTGGCAAAACATTGTGCCTACCGATCCGGTTGCCCCGGCAATTGCCCAGTAATAATAAAATCACCGTCTTTGATGGCGGTGATTTTTATTTATAAACATCATTGCGGGTTTGTGCCTAGCAACTCTTCGCTGACTTCATCCAGCTTCAGGCTGATGATCTGACTTGCAGAATCACGCCCCATCGTCACGCCATAAATTACATCCGCAGCTTGCACGGTATTGCGGTTATGGGTGATCACAATGAACTGGGTATCCTTGCTCAGTTCCGTAAGCAGATCTCTGAAACGCCCAACATTTGCTTCATCGAGCATCGCATCCACTTCATCCATAACACAAACGGGTGTTGGCGAAACCTTGAGTAAGGCAAATACCAGTGCGATTGCGGTCAGACTGCGTTCGCCGCCGGAAAGCAAGGATAATCCTTGCTCGCGGCGTCCGGGCAATCGTGCCTCAATTTCGATGCCTGTCTCCACCAAATTATCTGGATCGGTCAATGAAAGATGCGCAGAACCGCCGCCAAACAAGCGGGTGAATATCGCCCTGAACTGTTTATCCACAGCTTCGTAAGTCCGTGAAAATTCCTGGCGTGTCAAAACATCGAGTTCTCCGATCACCTGTCGTAAATCCATCTCTGCCTGACTCAAATCTTGAATCTGCGTGGTCATGAACGAATACCGCTCGGACTCAGAATCAAATTCCTTCTTAGCTTCCGGGTTGATCGGTCCCACCCGGCGCAGGTGGGCGCGCTGCTGTGTAAGTTGTTCCTCTAAATCAAGAGCTAATTCGGATACAACAGGCAGCTCTTCCACTAGACCTTCAAAAGGTAACGGGACCGGTCCTTCCATACTTTCTACATATTCGAAGGACACGAGACCGAAATCATCGATGATCTTTTCACGCAATGAATCCATCGCTTCCTGCCGACGCATTTGATCAATTTGTACTTGAGCCAATATGTGTTCGGCGCTCGACAAATTTCTCTGTGCTGCTGCTTCGGTTTCCTGCAACCGATTCTCTTCCTGCTCGGCACTTTCCAAATCTTTTTCCGCCGGTTCAATTTGTCCGCGGAGCACTTCCATCTCTTGGAATAGTCCGCTTTCGTTTTCACGCAAAGATATCTTATCTTCTTCGAGTTGCTTAAGCGAAAACTGAGCTTCCTCCAAACGCGACTGCAAACCAGCTCGCTGGGCAATAAGACGATCCAATGATTGCTGCAATTCGAGCGTATGCGCCTGGGCGGTGTTCACCGATTTTTCCGTGACAGCCAGGCGCGTATTCCAATATACGACCTGTTCCTGGGCTTCATCTAGACTGAGGCCGTTCAATTGTATTGTCAAGCTTCTTATTTCATTTTGTGCCAGCGCAGCTTTTTCCTCTATCTCGTTACCCAGAGCGGTTTGCCGTTCCCTTTCCGTTTCCAGGCTTGATATTTCATTTGCCAGCTCTTCGTTCTGACTTTCCTGCCATTCAAATTGGCGGCGGGCAGCCTCCAGGGTAATAAGGGCGCTCTGGCCTGCAGATTGAGCCCCTTCAAACTTAATCCGTGCATTGCGCAGATCTTCTGCACTGGCAGTTTGTTCGCGTTGCGTAATTGCCTGGTCATCGCTTAGTTTTCCAATGGAGGCATTCAATACGTCAAGCCGGTTAGTAAGATCGGCCAGGGATTCGGCTAACTCTCGTTTCTGGCGCGATCGGCTAAGAGTCGAAGTGGATGCGGATTTACCGGCGATTATGAGTCCGTCACCGCGAAAGACCTCACCGCGCAAAGTCACGATACGGGCATAAATTGGAAGTTTGGTGATCAAACGGCGGGCTGCGGAACGCGTACGGACGACGAGTGTGTAGCCTAGAATAAGGTCCACTGCTGCACGTAATTCTGCAGGCGCGCTAATCAGACTAGAAGCGAGTCCAAGATAATCTGCATCTTCCGGTTGGGTAAGCTGGTTCTGGATGCGATCTTCGAGTGGTAACAGAGCAGCTCGCCCGGCCTCACCAGATTCCAGTAGATTGAGTGCTTCTTCTATCTGATCGGTTTCAAGCAAAACCGCATCAAGGGTATCACCAAGTGCAGCAGCGATCGCGGTCTCAAGTTCAGTCGGGACGTCTAGGGACGCGCTCAACGCACCACGGGCTTTTAAGCGAGATTGGCGTGCGGCATCGAGCAGAAAGCGGGCACCCTCTGCATAACCTGCCAGAGATTGCTCAGCTTGGTCAAGAACTTCGAGTTGGGCTTGAAATCGAGAATATCGGGTCTGATTTAAGGTTTGGTCTTCAACTTTGATGCGGCGTTCAGTCTCCAAAATTTCTACTTCTTTTTTCCTGGATTCTAGTTCCATTTCAGCTTGTCGGAGATTATCCTCTGACCTATGCAACGCGGATTGTGATTCACGATGGATTTGACCCGCACTCTTGACCTCTGCATCAGCTATTTGGATAGTGTCTTGTAAGGCATTTAGTCTGTGTTTGTGAGCTTCTAAGCGGGTCAAAAGATCATCCAGACGGGCTTGTGTCTCTGCCCTTTGCAGGTGGAGGGAGGCAGCAGTGCCCCGCCCGGCTATTAACAGTTCTTCCGTCGCACCGTGCTCAGTCTGACGAATTTGGTGGGCTTGTACTGCATTCTCAAGTTGTTTTCGGGCTTCAAGCAACTCTATATCCAAATGATTTGTTTCCAGTTCTGCTCCTGCGAGACGCTCAGCCGCTAGCTTCTCTTCCCCAGAAACCTTATCCAAGTCAGCGAGTAAAGTAGCAGCCAGGGCAGTTAATGAACGGCGACGTTCATCCAGCACAGCCAGATCGCGGCTGAACGTCTCGCGCCGGCTGTGCAAATCAGATAAATTGCGGTGCCAGGTGTTTAATTGGGCCCGTAGACCGCTTAACCTTTCACGGAACCGACCATATATATTTTGTGCCAACAGATGAGCTTCGCGTGCCTCTTGAACTTTTAGATCCCGGTCGTGCAAAGTTTCGCGTGCTTTTTTAAGTTCCTGCTGGGCATGATGCCAGTGGTAGCCATACCATTCACGCAGCAAAACTCGTAAATCCGCCTGGGCAGCGGCGTAATCATTTGCACGGCGTGCCTGGCGTTCGAGCGATTTCAAGCGTGGTTCGAGTTCTGCCAATATATCCTGGACACGTTCAAGATTATGTTGAGTATTTTCCAAACGTTTGATTGCTTCCTCTCGGCGGAGACGATAGAGCCCAACTCCTGCAGCTTCCTCGAAGAGACGGCGGCGTTCATCGGCTTTCAATGCTAGCGAGGCATCTACCAGCCCTTGACCCAGGATTGTATAAGTTCGTTCAGATAAACCGGAGGCAGCGAGCAGCTCATTCATATCACGGAGTCGAACATGCTGGCCGTTCAATAGATATTCGTTACGACCATCACGATAAGCACGCCGCGCCAGGGCGACTTCTGAAAAGTCGACTGGCAGCCAGTTAGCACTGTTATCGAAGACAATTTCGGCTGAAACCATTCCTGCTCTCGGGCGATGTTCTGAACCAGAGAAGATCATGTCTTCGGTCTTCTTGCCGCGTAAAAGAGTGTAGGATTGCTCCCCTAATACCCAGCGTAAAGAATCGGCAATGTTTGATTTTCCAGAGCCGTTTGGCCCTACAATAGCCGTGATTCCTCCAGCGAACTCGAAGACCGTTCGGGAAGCAAAGGTTTTATATCCGTGAAGATCGAGGGATTTAAGGCGAAGAGGCATGCAGGTTTTTACGATTCGCGGTTTGCGGATTTTGATTTAAGAATATTGATTTTCAAATTACGGGTCCTACCAATGAATTCCAAGTGTCTCAAGGGCGGTCTGTGCGGCGACTTGGGCGGCTACTTGTTTGTTTGAGCCTTTGCCCCGTCCATAAGTTCGATTCTGTATGCGAACCTCGACTTCAAACATCTTGGCATGGTCGGGACCGCTGGAAGCGATCGTTACATACTTGGGCGTTCCGAGATTTTCGAATTGAGCCCATTCCTGAAAACGACTCTTAGGATCGTAAATATCAGAGCGCAGCATAACCCGCTCACGCACACCATCAAGCAGCGGTTCCATGAATTTGTTTACCGAGACCAGCCCTGAATCCAAATAAAGAGCGCCGACAACGGCTTCTAATGTGGAACCGAGCAGTCCGTCGCGGTCGCGCCCACCTGAGGCAGCCTCGCCGCGGCCCATGCGCAAAGCACGACCAAGGTCCAGGCTCCTTGCAAACTCCCCTAGCTGCTCATTACGAACCAATGCTGACCGCATCCGGGTTAGATCGCCTTCTGCCATTTCCGGGCAATGATGATAGACCCAGTCGCCGACTACAAAATCGAGGACAGCATCACCAAGAAACTCCAGCCGTTCGTTGTCTTCGACCGCGTTCGAATTTTCATTGAGAAACGACCGATGCGTCAATGCGCGTGTCAGCAAAGATAAATTGGTAAAAGTCAATCCCAACCGTCGCGCTAAATCCGCTGACGACTCGGGCAAGCTTACATCCGTTTGCGAAACCACGGGAACCTCCCTGGAACTAAGGGAGCGCCAGCCACTCACGTTCTTCCCCGCTATATTAGGAAGTTAGGAGTGAGGTCCTAGCGGTCCATCAGTTCCAACTAAATTTGCGGATTGATTTTATCGCGAAACAATCTGGCTGGCTATGATACCTGTACGACTTTAGGATACAATTATATATAAATATTTGGAGGTTTCCTTGCTCAATGCAGTCAGCAACGAGACACGCTTTTTGCACGCCATCGAGATGGGGATTGGGGCCTGGCAATGGGGAGACCGGGTTGTTTGGCAATATGGACGTGGCTATGACGACGCAGATATCCAGGAGGC
The DNA here is from genome assembly GCA_041498515.1 of Anaerolineae bacterium. Taxonomy (GTDB): domain Bacteria; phylum Chloroflexota; class Anaerolineae; order Anaerolineales; family Villigracilaceae; genus Fen-1038. The sequence goes on along the minus strand of JBGQIO010000007.1, from coordinate 6,817 downwards.
ATTTCAGGCCTCGATTGCGGAGGGTGTCCGTTTTGTTGATACAGCTGAAGTTTACGGCTCGGGACGTTCTGAGAGGCTTACTGGACAATTCATAAAGGGAACCGACCAGCCAGTGCTCGTGGCGACTAAGTTTTTCCCCTTACCCTGGCGTCTATCGAAAAATTCAATTCCGTCGGCTCTAAAGAGCAGCCTCGAACGCCTCAGGCTTGACACCGTGGATCTGTATCAAATCCATATGCCGACGCCGCTTCTCAGCCCGGAGACGATGATGGAAGGCATGCGTTCCTGTGTTGAATCCGGGCTGACCCGTACGGTGGGGGTCTCGAACTTTAATCAGGCTTATATGTTACGCGCTTACTCAACCTTGGCGCGAAATAACATTCCGCTCGCCTCGAATCAAGTCCATTTCAGTATACTTAATCGCAACATTGAGAAAAATGGCTTGCTTGCCCGTTGTAAGGAACTTGGGATTCGATTGATCGCTTACTCACCTCTAGAAATGGGGATATTGAGCGGTAAATATGGGCCTGATAACCCTCCACCGGGTACCCGCGGCGCCCGATATTCGAACATTATAAATAAGCTGCCGCCCTTGCTAAAATTGATGACCCAGATCGGACAGGATCACGGCGGCAAATCAAATGCACAGGTTGCATTGAATTGGGTGATCTATAAGGGTGCATTACCTATACCTGGCGCAAAAAATGGCGAGCAAGCCCTCCAGAATGCCGGCGCCTTGGGTTGGAAATTGACCGAAGAAGAAATAAACAGGTTGGATACAGTCAGCGAGGAGGTAATGAAGTGAATCTTAGGAAAAAAATGGGGATGGACAATTATTGGCTACGCACTATCGAGGAATGGTAAATTTTTAAATTTCAGATTCCAGATCGACGTTCTTCACAATCACTAATTCAATTAATTTACCGCAGGTGGAATGTACTACTACGACGGTTGAAACAATTTCCTGCAACTCATCGATTAACAATTAGATTGTAGAACAAAACTTAAAACGATGCGCCTATAAACATAAGCGCATCGTTTTAAGATGACCGGACTATTCTTTCGGACCAACGAACTGGAAATAACCGAAACCAAGGGCGAAGAGCAAGAAGATGATAACCGCTATCCAGCCTCCCAAACGCCATACTTTGGAAAATATGGCCAGCAGGGATACAATGAAGGCGATCACATTGAATATAAAGAGAGTAATCGCGGCTCCTTCCTGAGCTTTCGGATCAGTGAAATCCCTGGCGAACCAGCTCAACAAACCAAAACCCCCGAGCGCACCTCCGAAAAGTTGAGCCAGCAATTTTTCGGTATTTCCAGTTGTAAGACCAAACAATTGAAGAATAGTGGATGGTCCTAAAAGTAGTCCTAGCGCGAAAATAAACGCCACAACTGTACTTAACAAGTACAAGTTACTTTGTTTCATCTTATTTCTCCTTTCGTAGTTAGAATATGGTTGAGTATTCTATGGATCAGTATACAACCTCTTCAATTGCTTCCGCGCCTCCCCCATTTGGGCTATATTCTCCAAAACTTGGTTCAACGGCCTAAAAGACATGACCCGGGTAAAACAGACTCATACCACGTTTTGATTCCATTAGAACGGGGGCAATTCGGGTATCCTAGCTAGGAAGGGCAGCGCCTCGACCCTGGCAATCGAGAATATTCATTTTCTTATCCGGATTCACCAGTTATTAAAAATTAATTTTGGCAGAATTCAATTTACCATCATTTACTAAAACGATATTGTGGATCGATAATGGAAAGAGCGGAGTATACAAACCAAATCGAGAGAAAAGAAATCTAGTTGTGCTATAATGATGTCATCATGCAGGCTCATCCTGGCTTCGCCAACGAGAATAATAATAACAATAATGACGACCAAATCTGGATCGTTGGGCGAAGTTTTGCAGGTTGATTAATAATTTCAAATCAAACCAATCGCCCAACGCCTACAGCGGAGGGCGATTTATTTTGCCTGGACTTAGCCAGAATTACAGTTACGTAAGCCATAATATTTTTTATTCTTTACCCGATACATATTCGCTCTACCCTGTTTTTCAGGAACGCGGTTCATTATTATAATCGGAGGTTTGGCATGTATAAAACACATAACTGTGGCGAATTGAGAACCCTTCACACCGGTCAAGCGGTCACCCTGGCTGGCTGGGTACATCGACGTCGCGACCACGGCGGTGTAATATTCTTTGATTTACGTGACCGTTATGGAATAGTTCAAGTTACCATTAATCCCAATTTATCCCTAGAAACCCTAAAGATAATTGCAGATATCCGTTTTGAATGGGTTCTTCAGATCAAGGGTACAGTACAAAACCGTCCAGCCGGCATGGAAAATCCAAAAATGGAAACCGGTGAGATTGAGGTCATCGCTAGTGAGGTTAACGTTCTCAATCCGGCTAAGACCCTGCCTTTTATGGTTAGTGGCGAAGAACAAGATGCAGATGAGAATACGCGCCTCAAATATCGTTATCTTGACCTGCGCCGCGAACGCATGAGCCGCAATATAATTTTGCGCCATCGCGTGGTCAAATTTATGCGTGATTACCTTGACAGACACGGCTTTCTCGAAATTGAAACACCAATTCTATTTAAAGCGACTCCCGAGGGCGCTCGCGACTATCTTGTGCCGTCGCGTATATACCCTGGTCAATTCTATGCCCTACCCCAATCGCCACAACAACTGAAACAATTATTGATGGTCGCAGGCTTGGATCGGTACTTCCAAATTGCGCGTTGCTTTCGCGATGAAGATTTGCGCGGGGACCGTCAGCCCGAATTTACTCAACTCGATCTAGAGATGTCATTCGTCCATCGTGACGATGTCCTTTCGATGGTAGAAGCGCTCTATACGGAAATGATTCCGGCAGTCGCCCCTCTTAAACGATTATCATCTACCCCATGGCCCAAGATCTCACATCACGATGCATTGAATACATACGGATCAGATAAACCTGACCTGCGTTTTGGGATGAAATTATGGGACGTAAGCGAAGTATTTGCAAAAGCCAACTTCCGGGTTTTTCAGTCAGCCCTTGAAGCTGGTGGCGTGATTAAGTGCATCGTTGCCACGGGCTGTGCTGAATACTCACGACGCGATGTGGATGAATTAACCGAAGCTGCGAAAACTTTCGGAGCAAATGGGCTGGCTACTTTAGCTCTGACCATGGAAGGTCTAAAAGGCAGTATATCAAAATTCGTCAAACCAGAGGAAGTGGAAGGACTAAAATCCTTGACAGGCGCCCAACCGGGCGATTTGATCCTTTTCGCGGCTGATGAACGCACGGTCGTAAATAAGGTCCTAGGAGGACTGCGCATCATATTCCGCGACAAACTGGGTCTTGGAGATAATAACACGATGGCATTTGCATGGATCGTGGACTTCCCTATGTTTGCCTGGAATGAGGAGGAAAAGCGCTGGGACGCTGAGCACCACCCATTCACGATGCCTAAGATGGAAGATTTGGCAAAGTTTGAAATAGATCCCGGTGCAGTGCTGTCAGACGCTTATGACATGGTCTGTAATGGGTACGAGCTTGCGTCTGGTTCAATCCGAATTCACCGTCGAGATATTCAAACCAAGGTTTTTCAATTGCTTGGTTTAAAGGATGAAGATATCCAAACAAAGTTTGGACATATGCTCGAAGCTTTTGAATATGGTGCCCCACCGCATGGCGGACTGGCACCCGGCATTGACCGGCTTGTAATGCTGCTGGCGGATGAGCCCAACATTCGTGAAGTGATTGCCTTCCCTAAAAACCAGGTGGGACGCGATGTGATGGCTGATGCACCTTCCTTTGTGGATGAAAAACAGCTCAAAGAATTGCATCTTCAGATTGGTAAGTAGATCAGGTACGAACTGGACCTCGCTATTTATTAATCTCCATTCACGAATTTGTGTTTGCCGAGGAGAAGGAAATGGATGTCGTTCGTGTTGATCAAATCTCAAAATACATTGGTAAAGAAATCAGTCTTCAGGGCTGGGTCTACAACCGGACGGACAAGGGCAAGTTGTGCTTCCTGTTGATACGCGATGGCAGCGGGTTCATCCAATGCGTAGCGTTTAAGGGGGATCTCGACGAAAGAATCTACGACCAGATCATCCGGTTACCGCAAGAATCATCGGTCATGATCACGGGCTCAGTGCGGGAGGATAAGCGCGCTCCCGGCATTCCTGGAGGATATGAGGTGGGTATTAAGGAGATAAAGATCATCCAGGCTGCTGATCCGGATTATCCGATGGCACTTAAAGACCATGGGGTTGACTTTGCACTGGACCATCGTCATCTTTGGATCCGCATGCCTAGTCAATGGGCGATCCTCCGGGTACGCGTAAAAGTAATATCGGCAGTTCGCGAATATCTCGATGGTCATGGATTCTTCAATCTCGATACCCCCATCCTCACACCTGCAGCGGCAGAAGGGACGACCACGCTCTTCGAAACGCAGTATTTCGATGAAGGATTTGCTTATCTCGCCCAGACTGGCCAACTCTACAATGAAGCCAATATTTTCTCATTTGGAAAAGTCTACTGCTTCGGCCCGACATTCCGCGCTGAAAAATCAAAAACGCGGCGTCATCTAACAGAATTTTGGATGCTCGAGCCCGAGGTCGCTTTTTGCGACCTGGACGGCTTGATCGATCTTGAAGAGGGGCTGATTACATTTATCGTTCAGAGCGTACTGCGGGATTGCGGAGCGGAACTAAAATCGCTGGGGCGCGACCTTTCCACTCTTGAAAAAGTCTCCCCCCCTTTTCCGCGCATTTCATACGACGAAGCCGCTAAGATCCTTATCGAGCTTAATGAGAACGAAACCGACCCGGAACGCAAAGAACTCCTTAAATTTGAATGGGGTATGGATTTCGGCGCACCTCATGAGACACAATTGACCAATCGCTTTGACAAGCCTGTATTTGTATACGGTTATCCAACGGCAGTGAAAGCATTTTATATGGAGCCCTGGCCTGATCGCCCGGAAGTTTGTAAATCGGTTGACTTACTTGCTCCGGAAGGTTACGGTGAAATCTGCGGTGGCTCTGAGCGCATCTCGGACCATGATCTGTTGCTCAAACGGATCCATGAACAAAAACTGCCGGAGGAAGCATTCAAATGGTATCTCGAATTACGGAAGTTTGGCTCGGTACCCCATTCTGGATTCGGAATGGGCGTTGAACGTGTCGTTGGCTGGTTATGCGGAATCGAGCACATCCGCGAGGCGATCCCATTCCCAAGAACAATTAAAAGAGTGTATCCGTAAATTATAAAGGGTTACGGATATTCGTCTTATTCCTTCCTCCTTATTCTTAAACTTAACCAGGTAAAGAAGGCAATGCCGAGGTAGCTGGCTAATAGATCAAAGACGCTGGATGTGCGAGAGGGGAACCATAACTGGGATAATTCTTCCAGGCCAACAAAGACAGCAATGATCAGGCTTGTAATGATCGCTGAACGTTTATAGTCTGGTTTAAGGTTGCCCTGAGCTGTAGAAGCCGTCCTGGATTCAAAGACGCTCAGATTGACAACCATACTAAGCAACCCGAACAAAAAGAAATGTCCTACCTTGTCACCATAAGGAAAATCGTATATGGCCCCAAGGGGTCCGAGATGTCTGGTATCTGCCAGGATAACGATAATAATTATAATTAAACCTAAGGTAAAAGCTAGGCGTTTCATACTGCTTCCAGGATGATTTCCAAAATAGGATATTAAATTATTATTAGATCGAAGCTAATTATTTGGCCTCGAAGTCTCCGTATTGCCATATAAATTTCGATACGCGTTAAGGAAGTTCGGATAAATCTGGCTTAGGCAGTTTGCTTAAGCGTTTCGCTTTTATTGCTTCAACCACCATAGGCACCAGCGAAATCAATACGATAGCAATCACAACAAGTGAGAAATGATCACGAATAAACGGGATGTTTCCAAAAAAATAGCCCGTGAATGTAAAGAGCGCTACCCAGGTAATGCCGCCAAATACATTGTAGGAAAAGAAATCCTTATAGGACATGCGCCCGACGCCGGCTACGAAAGGAGCAAAGGTGCGGACAATGGGCACAAAGCGGGCAAGAAAAATCGTCTTGACACCATATTTCTCAAAGAATCCATGTGTTCGATCGAGATACTCTTTCTTGATCCACTTGATATTGTAGGCACGGTTTCCTAGGTAATGGCCGATCCAATAATTAACCGTATCTCCGACAACGGCAGCAATGGCGAGTAGGAGGAAAACCAGCCAGACGTTAAGCGATCCGAGTGCAGCAAAAGTCCCGGCTGCGAAAAGCAGCGAGTCGCCAGGCAAAAAGGGTATGATGACAAAGCCCGTTTCTATGAAAATAACAAGAAACAATAGGCCGTAGGTCCAAGTGCCATATTGGGTGATGATAGCGCTGAGATGCTTGTCGAGATGTAAAAACAGGTCAATCAAAAACTGGACAAAGGTCATGTAATTTTACCTTACAGATTGGGATAGCGAACGCCAAATTATACACCCTCGTCATCGCCGGTCGGATGCCGCAGTTCCACATGGCTCAGCCAATACCCTATGCCGAGGAATACGAAGCTACCCATCGCAGCCAAACCGAGATTAATGGGCCCGATGGGTAATATAATCCAATTACGCCAAGTGCCGAACCATTGACCAGCAATGAACCCGGCAACACTCAGAACGAGATAGAGCAATAATCTGCCTGCGCCTCCATCAACCCAGAGATGGAATAATGCTCCGATCAAGAGGGAGCAGATCAAGCCTAGGACGATGGAGGGGACGGTCATAGTAGAGCTCAGCCTATTCT